>NZ_JBAHWD010000018.1:0-175169 GCF_037044575.1 Nonomuraea sp. LPB2021202275-12-8
CGCACGGGCAGGCCGTACCCACTGCCACGCACGGGCAGGCCGTACCCACTCTGCCAAGCCAGGGTTATGCCGTCCTTGCCCACCAGCTACGGAGGACGCCGCGCGCCCCTCATCAGGGAGCAATCGCCGGGCCGCGCCTCACTCGTGGGGCGCCTGGCCAGCCGCCGGACCGCCAAGGGCACAGTTGCGCCCAGAAGGGGCGCATTGGAAGAGGTCGCCGATATGTGCTCGGGGGTACACACATCGACGACCTCTACCGGAGAATCGCCACCCCTTACACCGGCGTTACAGGGTTTCTTCGATAATTTTCCGCTACCGCAAAGTTGGGGCTCCAGCAGACCTCGATGACGGTCGGTTACCTGCCGAATACGGCAACATGGGGCAACGCCTCACACGAACCCCCAGGGATGGACTAGTGGCCACCTCAGATCCGGTCTACCTGCGTGTCGTCGAAGACATTCGGCGACAGATCAACGACGGCACCCTTCCTCCCGGCGCGCCCATCCCCTCGCGGGCGCAGCTGACCCGCAAGTACCAAGTTGGCGAGACCGCCGCCCGGCACGCGCTGCGCGTGCTAGCAGGCGAAGGCCTCATCATCGGCCGCGTGGGCTCGGGCCACTATGTGAGAGAACGGCCCGATCTCGCTCCATTGCACCGATGGCGTTTTCTTGATCATTCTACCCCGTTCGCTGCTGATCTGCAGTCACAGGGCAGGCGCGTGACATGGGATTGGCACAGCGAACCCGCCGAGGCAGGCCCCGACCTCGCCAGACGGCTACGGGTCGACCGGTCGGCGACCCTGACCAAGACGCACTATGTCTTCCGTGGCGACGGCCGCCCCCTCCAGCTTGCGACCGCCTACGAGCCGCTGGAGTTCGCCGCCCACAATGAGGAAGAGCGACGCAGCCTGGTTGCGAGAATGTACGCGCACGGCATAAAGATCACCGAAGTTGTCGAGAGCATCCACAGCCGCGTTCCCCACCCGACTGAGAGCGACGCCCTCGACCTGCCGGCCGGCGTACACGTCCTGCACGTCGAACGGACCCACTGGGCCGGCGACCGCCCAGTGGAGACCAGCGACATCATCATCCCGGGCGACCGGTTCCGCATGGTCTACAGCATGCCGGTCTGACCAGTGCCACATGATCAACATGCATTCCGGTCCGGCTGGCTCCGCATGGGTGTCCAGGAATGCCGAGTCTGACCCATACGTCACCGTGAGCTCCGGCGCGACACCGCCTCGTTGTCCGGAGCTCACCTCTTCCAGGCCCCTGTCCTCGACAGGCCATTCCCCTCGGACGACAAGCTTGTAGCGACTCCTTCGACGGATTCGCTGTACGGAACCCGAGAACGAGCTGAACCATCGGCTTGCGGCCCCGCTTCCATCCGGCCGAACACCACCACTCGACTCCTCACCACCTGCGCGCCGTAGGAACCGCCCGACCACCACTCGACTCCTCACCACTTGCGCACCGCAGGATTCCGTCAATCACCTGGCGACTTCACTCGGTCCAGCGCGCCGAGCTAGGAGGAGGCGCGAGACGTTCTCCAGCGGGCGGATGGAAACCGGGATGCCGAGTGCGACCATCGGAGACTGGACGTTCAGCTCGAAGCTGTCCCACGGGCACCGGCTCTCCATGTCCGTGGCCATGCGCAGACTGCCCGACAACGTGCCAGTTCAAGTCCGCCAGATCCGCCGATCCCCACCCTGGCCCGGAGAGATTCCGGTCATCGCCGAGAATCCCCCGCTTCACGTACCTCACAAGCGGTATCCGAGCCCGCGACCGCCGTCACCGTACCGCCCGACCATGCGGTGAACGACGCACCCAAGTCGACTGCGGCAATGATCAAACGTCAGAGGTTTCACCCGGATCAGCCTCCTGTGCGAGCAGTTCCCGCTCGTCGCAGCATCACCACAACTCCGGGGGCAGCTCGTCCGCATCGGTCACCAAGACGCGGCCGGAAGCACATCGACGAGGATCAAGTCCGGCGGATCGGTCATTGCGACGCCGGGAAACGCGCAGGCCAGAGGTTGTCGGTGCTCGTTGATAGAAATCGTTCGGGAGGTGCGGGATGCGAGTCAAGGATCTGCCGAGGCGAGAGCGGCCGCGGGAGCGGCTCATGGAGAGCGGGGCTGCGGCGCTGGCCGATCGCGAGCTGCTGGCCGTGCTGCTCGGCTCAGGTTTTCGTGGGACAAGCGCGATGGACCTGGCCGCTCAGGTCATCGCGCACTGCGGCGACCTCGACGGGCTTGCGCGCTCGGGGCCGCACCGGCTGCTCGCCGTGCCGGGCGTGGGCCCCGCCAAGGCGGCACGGGTGGCGGCGGCCTTCCATCTTGTACGGCGCGCGGAGGCGGAGCCCACACGGACGCGGGTCACCAGCACAGCGGACCTGGCCTCGGTGGCCGCTCCTCTCCTGCGCGGACACTCGCACGAACGGCTGGTCGTGGTCGTCTGTGATGTTCGGGGTGCGGTGCTGCGGCGCACGGTGCTCACGGAGGGCGGTGCGGATCACACAGCAGTCCCGATCCGGGAGATCATCACAGCGGTGCTCACAGCAGGGGGCGGCGCGTTCGGCATCGCTCACAACCATCCGAGCGGCTCGCTGAATCCCAGCGACGACGACCTGACAGCCACGAGCCGCCTCATGGAAGCTGCCGAGACGGTGGGGCTGCGGTTCCTCGACCACCTCATCGTCACCGACACGGCGTGGCGCCGTATCCCCAACTGACCCAGGTAAGTGTCCCTCCGGCCAGGGCAGGGCATTAGCGGCCCCGGAAGGACTGCGCGGCCGTGGCGACCCGATGTCGGTCCGGAGCCGGCCAACCTGAAGGCAACCCAGCACGTTACGACCTGCGTCTGAAGGTCCCGCCCTGTGATCCCTAACCCTCGCCCTCGCCCTCGCCCTCGCCCTCGCCGCCCGACGCCCGACGCCCGACGCCCGACGCCCGACGCCCGACGCCCGACGCCCGACGCCCGACGCCCGACGCCCGACGCCCGACGCTTGGGAATGATCGCACCGAGGGTGTACGTGCCAAGCCGGCACTATTCCCCCTAGTGCGCCTAATTGGAGACCATTTATGGCCCGATGAACTCAGGATTCTGTGCAGAACTAAAGGGCCTTCTACTCGCCTCAGACGAAATCGCATGATCCCCAAGAAAGCGCAGAAGGGCAGCGCCACTACAGAAAGCCATGGCATCCTAATTTCTGCGGGTAGGCCGTTCAGGACGTCAAACCGGCCAATTGCTCGTAGTGCGTGGTCCCGCGCCTCCCGGAGGGCGCGGGACCATGTGGCCTGCTGCCGGACACTCCTCAGTTGCGATCGAAGGCAACCGGCTCAGCTGAGGATGACGGGCCAGTCAGCCCGGCAGCAGGCTTCTCAAAATGATCGACACGCCCATCAGCCGGCCGCGTGAGACCGCTCACTTGAAGCGCGCCGCGTGGCTCGCGACCCAGTCGGCGAAGGTGCGGGGTGGGCGGCCGGTGATGTCCTCGACGGTGGAGACCACCGTGTACGCCTCCGGGGGCGGATTCCGCCGCCAGGTGGCCAGCACCTCGATGAACTCCTCGCTGTGGCCGGCCTGCCTCCAGTCCTCGCGCGCCTGTTCCTCGGTGAGTTCCTCGAATCGCAGCTTGCGGCCGATGGTGGCGGCGATGATGTCGAGCCGCTGCCGCGAGCTCAGCGCCTCGGGCCCGGTCAGCGTATAGATCTTGCGCGCGTGTCCGGGCTCGACGAGCACCGCCGCCGCCACCGCGCCGACGTCGGCCTCGTGGACCATCGCGGACGGAACATCGCCGAACGGTTCACGTACCGCGTCTTTCGTACGGATGGGCTCCGCCCAGCCGAGCGTGTTGCTCATGAAGTCGCCGGGCTGGAGCCGGGTCCATTCGAGTTCGCTGGCCTCGACGGCCTCCTCGACCGGCCCCACGTGGCCGTTCCACAGGACGGTGGCGCGGCGGACACCCGCCTTCAGTGCCAGCTCGACAATTTCGGGACCGGTCCGCAGGGTGGCGTAGTCGTCGCCGCCTACCGCCAGCAGATGCACGCCCGTCACCCCATCGAAGGCGGGGCCGAGCGTTTCCGGGGCAGTGAGGTCGCCGGCCACGACCTCTACCTGTGGCGGCAGAGCCGCCTTCGCCGGGTCGCGAGTGAGCGCCCGAACCTGCTGACCGGCCTGGAGCAGGTGGTCGACGACCTGGCGCCCGGTCCTCCCTGTCGCTCCTGTCACGAGATATGTCATGCGCTGTCCCCCTTCAGAGGTTCGCGCTCGACGCTAGGACCTCAACCTTGGCTGAGGTCAACCGCCGGGAGCGAACCCGCCAAGGACGATCAGACATCGGCAGGCCAGAACCCGGGCGGCTCGCGACCCCCGCAACACTTCAGAGCGAAACTACGAACCTGGAGCGCGAGCGCCCTCCTCCGAGGCAGAAAACCCCTCAGTCCCGGCCCCTCGTAGGGACGCCGAGGCCGGCAGCTACTCTCCGGTGAGCCCGTCCACCGACTCCCGCAGCAGGTCGGCATGGCCGTTGTGCCGTGCGTACTCCTCGATCAGGTGGACCAGGATCCAGCGCAGACTGGGCGCCCGCCCGTCGGGCCAGGTGCGCCGGGCCGGCTGCTCCAGCCCGCCATCGGTCAGCGCCTCCGCGATCCGGGAGCGGGAGCGCGCCACCGCGTCCTGCCAGAGCGCGTGGAGCTGATCGGGGGTGTCGTCGGCGGCCGAGTGCCAGTCCCAGTCGCGGTCGGCCCTCCAGTCCACGCTGTCCCAAGGCGACTCGAAGGCTCGCCCGTGCAGCCACCGGGAGCTCCAGTCGTCCTCGACGTAGGCCAGGTGCTTGAGCATTCCGCCCAGAGTCATCGACGAGACGCCGACGGTCGCCCTCAGCCCTGCCTCGTCCAGTCCCGCGCACTTCCACGCCAGGGTCGCGCGCTGGTAGTCCAGGAAGCCCAGGAGGGTGGCTGTCTCGTCGGCCGCAAGAGGAGGCTCCGGGCGTCCTTGCTCGTCAAGGGGGATCATGGGTGGTGAGCCTACCGGCGGATCCCCGGCGCTCCCGCGTGGACAGAGGTCAACCGACAGGGCGCTGAGGAAAAGACCATTGCATTCGGGTAGGGCTTGAAACAGCTGCTTATTGCAAATGGATCGGAAATGATAAATCGCGACATGGCGTCGAGCCTGCTCTTTCCTTTTGGAGAGCTCGCCGGAGGGCCCCGCGGCCCTCGCAAACCTGAGCCCGAGGCAAGGGCTTGCTAGGGAGTTGGACCCGGCAGGCGTGGTGCATTGGGATGACACCTGCCGGGGGATCGGACAGGCGGGACCAGTGCCTGTTCGGTCGAACGGATCGCGTCGGCGGCCGTGTGCGATCCGTAGATCATGGCTACGCAGCACCCTTCATCCCTTCAGTGCGGAGCCATGGGACCCGGCCTGCTTCTCTGTGGCGGCAGGGAAGCCGACCGGGAGCTTCGAGCACGTCACGGCGCACAGCACCGCCCCTTGCATCGTCTGCGGCGACCGCCTCGCCGTCCCACCAGGAAGAACAGGACTCGGGCCAGGGCAGACGGGCGGCGTCGCGAGATCATCGCGCCGCTCCGGTCAGCAGCTTGGCCCACAGCGCGTCGATCCGGGCGACGCTCTCCCGCTGACACTCCTCGACCACCATCCGGCCACCGCGCCTGCTCGTCCGGCGAATGAATCGCACGCCGCCCGACTGACACAGCTCGTACCACGAGGACTGGCAATCGCATGTGTAGTCCCGCACCCGGACTCGCCCGGCCTGAGGCCGCATTGGACTCCAATCGATGTGGATGTGATCGGTACGCACTGCTGCGACGTGGGGACTTGAACAGTCATCATGGGGCACCGGAAGACGTTGAGCCACGCATGGAGCATACGTCTAGTTGTCTCCTCCTGACCATACGTAAATGTAGATTCACCTGAACGGCCGAAGCGTTATGGGGGGTCTCGTATGGCTTCGCCTATCTTTGGTATGTGCTCGACTACGATGGAGACACTCATCTCTACCTCCAGATCGCCGAGATTCTGCGGCGGCGAGTCGCCGGACTCTCCTCGGGGCATCCCGTTCCGAGCGAGGCCGACATACAGGGCGAGTTCGGGGTTGCCAGGACGACGGCCAGGCGTGCCATCCACGTGCTTCGCGAGGCAGGCCTCATCTACACCGTGCAGGGAGAGGGCACGTTCGTCGGCGCCCCGGATGCGGCGCCACGCCAGCCGCGGAAAATCCCGCTGTATCAGCAGATCGCCCTGGATATCGCAGATCAGATCAAGGCGGGGCAGTTTCAACCACGGAGGCCGATTCCTGGCGAAACGGCGCTGCTCCAGCAGTACGAGGTCGCCCGGGAAACCATACGTAGAGCCATGGCACTTCTCCGGGAGCAGGGCTGGATCTACACCGTCGCCCAGCGTGGCAGCTACGTGTCCCCCAAGGAGTCATGGCCTCAGGATTGAGCCCACTCGACTGCTTGTATCCAAACGTCTAGCTTTCGTAGATGCTAGATCGCGAAGGACCAATCCGCTCTACTTCCAGATCGTGGATATCATCCAAGATCACATTTGCGCCGGACAGCTACGGGTCGGCGCCCCCGTGCCGAGCGAGGCGCGCCTGAAAGTCGGGTTCGGGATAGCCCACAGCAAGTGAGAGAGCCAAGATGCGCCAGCACGGGGTTGCGGAAACGGCCGTTTGAAGGAGCCGTCACCCCTTACGAGGTCGCCAGCCGGAAGGAAAGGCAGACGACGGTCGTGGCGTCGTCCACCTCGTAGCCCTCGCCCTGCCAGTAGCGCCGATGCGCCTCGCGCCAGTCCTCGATCGCACCGTAACCTTCGCCCTCCGACTGGGCGAACTCCCAGCTCACCTCCGCGAAGGGCACCAGCGCGACCTCGACCACCTCGAGCGTGGCCACGTGGGAGCCCGAGTCGTAGATGAGGGCCAGGTGCTCCCCCACGTGCTCGAGCTCCTCGTCTTCGGCCTGATAGTCGAGCTCCAGGAGGCCGGCCGTGGCCTTCTTGGAGCCCGCCAGCACCAGGTCTGTCAGCCAGGTGCGCATCTCGCCGGGAGTGCCCAGCTCGACGACGCGCAGCCCGTTCGCCCGTCCCCACATGAGCGGGATCGTACGTCAGAAGACCGGGATGATGTCCTCCGGGTCGATGAAGTCGACGGGGACGCCTTCCAGGTCCAGCTCGGGGATGGCGGGGAAGGCGATGCCCCAGCGTTCGACGATGGCGCGGACCCGGGCCATGGCGACGCGCCAGTTCTCGGCCTGCTCCTCGAAGGAGAGCACGCCCAGGCCGGCGTCTCGGGCGTGGTCCATGAGGACGCGGTGGTTGGCGAGGAAGTAGGGCGGCAGCTCCCAGAACCCCTCGGGCGGCTCCCAGAGGATCATGGACAGGAAGACGAAGCCGGCGCGGAGCTGGCGGGTGATCAGGACGCGGGTCTCTTCGGTGAGGCCGGGCCACTCGTTCTCCAGGATCGTCATGCAGATCTGGAGGTGGCGGGACTCGTCGCGGCCGATGCGCTGGAACATCTCCTCGAATACCGGGTGCTGGGCGCCTGAGGCCATACCTCTGAAAAGGGTGGAGGCCGCCATCTCCCCCATCATGAAGCTGGTGAAGAGGATCGGCAGCGAATACTTGCCCACGGCGGTGTTGTAGCCGGTCCAGTAGCGGCCGCCGTTGTGATAGAGCCAGCCGATGTTGTTGTGGGCGGCCTTTTCCAGGTCGTCCGTGGGGATCCAGTCGAGGGGGCCGCCCGGCCACAGTTTGGCGATGCTGCGCTGGCAGCATTCCTCGTGGTTCATCTCGTCACGGGTGATCGAGAAGAAGCACTTCCTGACCGGGTCCTCCTCGTGCTTCTCGAACGCCTGGATGGTGGCGCGGGCGAAGACCGCGGGCCCCGAGGCGTCGAAGTTGGCCAGGACCGCGAACCAGTACATGATGCCCAGCCGCTGCTCGCGGCTGAAATCGGCAGGGTCCAGGTCGTCCCACGGCAGGTCGGCCGGGTTCCACAGGGTGCGCTTGGACTTCTCGTAGATGGCCGCGAGTTTGTGGGTCTCGACTCGCCATTCCATCGGGTAGATGTTGGGCTGCGGGATCTCCGGGGCAGGCCAGAAGCCGCCTTCAGGGATCGTGAGGTCCGCCATGTGTGACACCTCCACCCCCCATCCTGCGGCCAGGCGTCACGGCTTTCAAGTACGGGCGCGCTGGGTGATGGCGACACATGCGAGTACGGCCAGCGCCGCGGCTATCGTGGCGGCGCCGTACCTCTCCCCCATCAGGAACCAGGCCCACACGAGCGTGAGCAGAGGCTGGGTGAGCTGGGTCTGTCCGGCTCTGGCGATGCCGCCTCTGGCCAGGCCCGCGTACCAGGGGAAGAAGCCGAGGAACATCGAGATCAGGCCCACGTAGGCGAAGCCCGCGAGGGAGGCGGGAGTGGGGGTGATCGGGGTGGTGAGCGCCAGGGCCACGGTGATCGGGGTCGTGAGAGGGAGGGACAGGACCAGGGCGTAGGAGATGACCTGCCAGCCGGGGGTGGTCCTGGACAGGGTGCCGCCTTCGGTATAGCCGACGGCGGCCGAGATCAGGGCGCCCACCAGGAGCAGGTCGGGCCAGGCCGCGCTGGCCTCTCCCCTGGTCAGGGTGAACACCGTGATGGCGGCGGCGCCTGCCGTACACGCTGCCCAGAAGAGCGGGCGCGGGCGCTCGCCGGCGCGCAGGACGGCGAAGGCGGCGGTGGCGGCCGGCAGGAGGCCGATGACGACGGCGGCGTGGGCGGTGCCGGCGCCGAGGTCCAGGGCCAGGCCGCTGAAGACGGGGAAGCCGAAGACGACACCCAGGGAGATCAGGGCGTACGGGCGCCACTGCGCTCTCGGGGGGATCAGCGGGAGCCCTGCCGTTTTGAGGCAGACCAGGGCCACGGTTCCGGCGATGAAGGCGCGGCCTATCGCCACCAGCCACGGGTCGAAGCCCTGCATCGCGTAGACGGTCGCCGGAAAGGAGCCGGAGAAGGCCACGACACCCAGGAACGCGAGTGCCGTGCCCTGCCGGGCGTTCGGCGGGACCGCTACTGCGACCGTGACGGTAGCGCTATCGTTGCCTTTCATGGATCACGATAGCAGTATCGGTCAGATCGCCGCGATCCTGCGCGAAGAGGTCACCCGGCTACGTCCGGGCGACCGGCTGCCGTCCAGCCGGGAGATCATGCGCCGCCACGGCGTGAGCCCGGTCACCGTGTCGCGGGCTCTCGGGCAGCTCGCCGCCGAGGGCAAGGTGATCACCAGGCCGGGCAGCGGGGCCTTCGTGGCGCCACGGCGGGAGTGGGCACGGGAGGCCGCCGACTTCTCCTGGCAGACGGTCGCGCTCGGCGACCGGGTGATCGACGACGAGCCCGTGGCGGCGCTGCTCGGCGTGCCACCCGAGGGTGCGGTGCCGCTGACCGGCGGCTATCTGCCTGCCGGGCTCAGGCCCGACCGGCAGCTCGCGGCGGCGGCCGCCAGAGCGGTGCGCAGGCCGGACGCGTGGGCCATGCCCCCGCTGAACGGGCTGGGCGAGCTGCGCAGATGGTTCGCCACCCAGGCGGGCGGGGACGTGACGGAGACCGACGCGCTGATCGTGAGCGGCGGTCAGGCCGCGTTGACCCACTCCTTCAGGGCGCTGGCCGCCCCGGGGACGCAGGTGCTGGTCGAGACGCCGACGTATCCGGGGGCGCTGGCGGCGGCCAAGGCTGCGGGGCTGCGGGCCACCGCGGTGCCCATCGACCGGGACGGGGTGCGGCCCGACCTGCTGGCGGAGGCGTTCGCGGTGTCGGGGGCGCGGGTGTTCCACTGCCAGCCGACGTTGCAGAACCCCACGGGCGCGACGCTCGGCGGCGAACGCCGGCGGCAGGTGCTGGAGGTGGCCAGGGCGGCGGGGGCGTTCGTGATCGAGGACGACTACGCCCGCCACCTGACCGCCCAGGCGCCGCCGCCGCTGGTGTCCCTGGACACGCACGGCACCGTGGTCCACATCCGCTCGCTCACCAAGATCCTCTCGCCGAGCATGCGGCTGGCGGCCGTCATCGCGCGGGGGCCGGCGGCGCACCGGCTGCGGGCGAGTCAGCTCGTGGAGTCGTTCTTCGTGGCCCGGCCGCTGCAGGAGACGGCGCTGGAGTTCGTCGGCTCCCCGGCCTGGCAGCGGCACCTGGTGGCGGTGCACGCCGAGATCGCCACCCGGCGCGACGCCCTCGCCACCGCGCTGGCCGCGCGGATGCCGCAGGCGGAGCCGTACCTGCTGCCAGGCGGCGGCATGCACCTGTGGCTGCGGCTGCCCGCGGGGACCGACGAGCGGGCCCTGGTGGAGGCGGCCAAGCGCAACGGCGTCCTGGTGAGCCCCGGCAGGATCTACTACCCGTCAGAGCCACCGGGGCCGCGCATCCGGGTCACGCACATCGCGCCCGCGAACCTGGCGGAGCTCGCCGAAGGAGTGCGACGGCTGGCGGAGGCGCTGAACACCGTCGGATGATCACAGAACAAGTACAGTGGTCACATGCTGGCGCTTGCGGAGTTGATACGCGACTTCGTGAACACCTACGAAGTCGAGGCCGACAGCGACGAGCTCGGCACCCCTGCCGAGCTGGCCGTCTGGCTGCGCGAGCGTGAGCTCATCGGCCAGGCCGACCGGGCCACGGACGACGACCTGGCGACCGCGATCGCCCTTCGGGAAGGGCTGCGCGCCGCGTTGCGCGGGGAGGCTGTGATCGAGCTGCCCGTGCTGCCGCTCAGGGTGGCGTTCGGGGTGCGGCCCGGCCTGGTGCCGGTGGCCGGCGGGGTCGCGGGCGGGCTGGCCGGGATCGCCGCGGCGGTGACGGACAGCTCGTGGGACCGGCTGAAAGTGTGCGCCGAGGACTCCTGCCAGTGGGCGTTCGTCGACTCGTCCAGAAACCGTTCCCGCTCGTGGTGCTCGATGAGGGTATGCGGCAACCGTACTAAAACGCGCGCGTACCGGGCGAGGAAGCAGGGTTCGCGTCGTCTCCAACGTTCAAACACCGATACGGTGTAACTCGTGCCTTGTGGCATGAAGAGCAGGCGAAGGAGCGGGCCGAGATGGCAGACGTAGGCGTCCGGGCGGCCCGGCGCGAGGATGTGCTCCAGGTGGCGAACGTCCAGGTCCGTGCCTGGCGTTTCGGCTACCGGGATTTCCTGCCCGAGGGTCCTCTCGAGCAGATGACGGGCCCGGCGGCCGAGAAGATGTGGCTGCGCCAGTGGGATGAGGCGATCGTCGCGCCGCCCACCTCACGGCATCGCGTGCTGGTCGCGGTGGAGACCATTCTCGACACCGAGGGCTTCCCCGCGCTGGGAGCCGGCGGCAACGCCGCCCCCGCGACGCCGCGTGGCGGCGAGCGGGTGGTCGGGCTGGCCTCACACGCTCCCGCCGAGGACCCCGACCTCGACCCGACCGTCGTGGCCGAGATGCTGACACTGCTGGTGGACCCCGACTTCGTCCGGCGCGGCCACGGCAGTCGCCTGCTCAACGCCACGGTCGACCACCTGCGCGAGGACGGCTACCGCCAGATCGTCACCTGGGTCTTCTCCGACAACTACGCCGTCCTCGGCTTCCTGGAGTCGGCCGGATGGGGCGAGGACATGGCCGAGCGCGTGCTCGACATGGGCCGGCCGATCCGCATGGTCAGGCTCACCACCGACATCAGCTAGAGGATTCAACGCATGGCAACCCCTGGTCAGTGGCTCGCCGGCGCGCGCCCGCGCACGCTGCCCAACGCGGTCGTCCCGGTCATGGTGGGCACCGGCGTGGCGATCGGCGAGGGCGGCTTCAGCTGGTGGCGTGCGGTTCTGGCGCTGCTCGTCGCGCTGCTGCTGCAGATCGGCGTCAACTACGCCAATGACTACAGCGACGGCATCCGCGGCACCGACGACCAGCGGGTCGGCCCGATGCGGCTGGTGGGCTCGCGGGTGGCCACGCCACCGCAGGTACTCGGCGCGGCGCTGGGCTGCTTCGCCGCCGCGGCGGTGCTCGGTCTGGTCCTCGTGGTCGCCACCCGCGCGTGGTGGGTGCTGCTGGTGGGCGCGGCGGCCATCGCCGCCGCCTGGTTCTACACGGGCGGCAAGAGCCCGTACGGCTACCGCGCGCTGGGCGAGGCGGCCGTGTTCGTGTTCTTCGGTGTGGTGCCCGTGGTCGGCACCGCGTTCGTGCAGACCGAGCAGCTCTCGTGGCCGGCGCTGGTGGCGTCCGTGCCGGTCGGGCTGCTGTCGTGCTCGATGCTGGTGGTCAACAACCTGCGCGACGTGGGCACCGACGGGCAGTCGGGCAAGCGGACGCTGGCGGTCGTGCTCGGCGCGCCCCGGACCCGCGTTCTTTACGCGACGTGCCTCATCGTGCCGTTCGCGGTCGCGCTCGCCATGGTCGTGGTCGCGCCCGCCGCGGCACTCGCGCTGCTCGCGGCCCCCCTGGCGATCTCCCCGGTGCGGACCGTACTGAGCGGCGCCGCGGGGCCCGCCCTGATCAGCGCCCTGCAGCAGACGGGCAAGCTCCAGATGGCCTACGGCCTGCTCCTCGCGATCGGCCTGGCCGTCACCTTGTGACACGTTATGAGTCGCCGATCCGGGGCAGCTCGCATGGTCCACACCCTGATGGCCTTCATTGCCGATGCAGCCGGTGGAGGCGCGGCCCCGCTACGCACTCGTGAGGAAAGGCGTTGGACCCGCTCAGCAACCTCACGCGAACCCCAGCCTTCGAGCAACCACTACGAGAGATCCTCGCCATCGCGTCCCGGGCCATGCCCGATGCGCCGTTGGCGTCGGTCGCCGTGTGCGAGAACGGCCGGCTGCGCACCGTCGCCTACTCCGCCACGGACGCCGCGACGCTCGACGAGCTGCAGTTCAGCGCCGGCGAGGGACCGTGCCTGGAGGCGATCGAGAGCGGGCAGGCCGTCCTGGCCACTGATCTGGCCGCCGAGTCGCGCTGGCACGGCTCGGCCGCCGGACTTGCCGCCAAAGGTGTGCGCAGCCTGCACTCGCAGCCGCTGACCTTCGACAGCCAGGTGCGGGGAGCGCTGAACCTCTATTCGGAGCGGTGCGGCGGCTTCGCCAGGGAGACGCGCGTCGCCGCTCAGGTGACGGCGGAGCAGGCGGGAGTGCTGCTCCGGTCGGTGCAGCACGAGGCCCGCCTGAAAGAGGTCATCGAGCAGCTCCGAGAGGCGCTCACCACCCGGATGATCATCGACCAGGCGCTCGGCATCATCATGGCCCGGCGACGCTGCACCGCGCCTGCGGCCTTCGAGATCCTGCGCCGCAGCTCGCAGAGCAGGAACGTCAAGGTGCACCACATCGCGGCGGACATCGTACAGGCGGTCAGCGGCCAGCCACCCCAGCGTCCGCACTTCGACGACCCTCCCCCGCCGCACGAGGTCAGTCGACTCTGATATCCGCGGCGGGAGGGCCCAGCGGCGGCTAGGCGCGCATGACCACCCGGGGCGCGACCTCGATGCCCAGCTCCCGCTCGTGCTCGACCAGCGCGCGCAGCTCCGGCCCCCACTCCTCTGCGGGCAGCACGGTGAAGCCGTGGCGCTCGTACCAGGGCGCGTTCCACGGTACGTCTCTGAACGTGGTCAGCGTCACCGCGGGAACGCCGGCCGCTCGTGCGTGGTCCAGCACCGCCTCGACCAGCCGCCCGCCGATCCCCCGCCGCATCCGTTCGGGATGGACGGCGAGCTGGTCGAGGTGCAGGTTGCCGTCGACCCGGCTGACCAGGGCGAACCCCGCCGGCGGATCGCCTTCGACCAGCACCGAGCCGGGGTCGTCCACTTCCTCGATCATCGTCGTACCGGGCGGGAAGGTGATCCCCACCTGCTCGAAAAGCCCGTCGGCCGCGACCTCCACGAAAACCAGACCTGCAAGATCATCAGCCTTTGCCCATCGCGCCATGCCGACACGGTCTCATGTTCGAGGTCGCGGCCGCCTCTGGATATTAGTGTGATGATCGTAGGCTCGGCTGTGCGGAGCCGGGACCCCCTCCTCACACCGTGCCCGCGACCTTGACCAGGTGGTGGGCACGGCGTCTGTCTAGAGGTCGAGCAGAGGCTCCAGGCCCACGGTGAGGCCGGGCAGCTCCCGCACGCGGCGCACGCCTAGCAGGACGCCGGGAGTGAAGGCGGAGCGGCTCATGGTGTCGTGTCGGATCGTGAGGGTTTCGCCGTCGCCGCCGAGCAACACCTCCTGGTGGGCGATCAGCCCGGCGAGCCGCACCGCGTGCACGTGGACGCCGCCGACGTCGGCGCCGCGTGCGCCGTCGAGCTCGGTGCTGGTCGCGTCGGGCATCGCACCGAGGCCGGCCTTGGCCCGCGCCTCGGACACCAGCTCGGCGGTGCGCCGGGCGGTGCCGGAGGGGGCGTCGGCCTTGTTCGGGTGGTGCAGCTCGACGATCTCGACGGACTCGAAGTGCCGGGCCGCCTGCTGCGCGAAGTGCATCATGAGCACGGCCGCGATGCCGAAGTTGGGGGCGATCAGGCAGTTGGCGCCGGGGGATTTCGCCAGCCAGCCGCGGACGGTGTCGAGCCGCGCGGCGTCGAAGCCGGTGGTGCCGACCACCGGATGCACACCATGCGCGATCGCCCACTCCAGGTTGCCCATCACCACGTCGGGATGGGTGAAGTCGACCACCACCTCGGCCCCTTCGAGCCCTTCGATGGGGTCGTCCTTGTCGAGCGCGGCCACCAGCTCCATGTCGGTGGCCGCCTCGACCGCCTTGCACACTTCCACGCCCACGCGGCCTCGGGCGCCGAGCACACCTACCTTGATCACACGGTCAAGCCTATACCGAGGTCAGGAGATGGCGTCGGAGAAGTCCTTGTCGCCGTACGGGCCGATCACGGCGAGCGTGAGCGGCCTGCTGAGCACGTCCGTGGCCACCTCGGCGATCTCGCCGGCGGTGACGGACTCGATCCTGGAGAGCACCTCGTCCACCGAGAGCAACTCCTCGTAGACCAGCTCGTTCTTGCCGATGCGGGACATGCGCGAGCCGGTGTCCTCCAGGCCTAGAACCAGGCCGCCGCGCATCTGGCCCTTGCCGCGGACGATCTCGTCCTCGGTCAGGCCGTCGGACACCACCCTGGCCACCTCGTCCCGGCAGATCTTGAGCACGTCGTCGATCTTCGACGGCAGGCAGCCGACGTAGATGCCGAACTGGCCCGTGTCGGCGTAGGCGGAGGTGTAGCTGTAGGCGGAGTACGCCAGGCCGCGCTTCTCCCTGATCTCCTGGAAGAGCCGGGAGGACATGCCGCCGCCGAGCGCGGCGTTGAGCACGCCGAGCGCGAAGCGGCGCTCGTCGGTGCGAGCCAGGCCGCTGGTGCCCAGCACGAGGTTGGCCTGCTCGGTCGGCCGGTCGAGGACCTTGGCCACCGACGACGTGCGCGCGCCCGGCCCGCTGGTGCGGGGCGGTGCGTACTCGGCGGGGCCGGTCAGCGTGCCCGAGCGCTCGTAGGCCCGTGCTACCAGCTCGACGACCTCCTCGTGGCGGACGTTGCCCGCCACCGAGACGACCGTGCGCAGGGGCTGGTAGTAGCGCTGGTAGTACTCGGCGATCCGGTCGCGGCCGAGGGTGTTGATGGACTCGACCGTGCCCAGGATGGGCCGCCCGATCGGAGAATCGCCGTAGAGAGCCGCCGCGAACTGCTCGTGCACCACGTCCGACGGGTCGTCGTCGTGCATGGCGATCTCCTCAAGGATCACGCCACGCTCCGACTCCACGTCGTCGGCCGTGATGAGCGAACTGGTCACCACGTCGGCGAGCACGTCCACCGCCACCGGCAGGTCCTCGTCGAGGACCCGCGCGTAGTAGCAGGTGTACTCCTTGGCGGTGAAGGCGTTGATCTCACCGCCGATGCCCTCGATGGACGCCGAGATCTCCATGGCGTCACGAGTCGGCGTGCCCTTGAACAGCAGGTGTTCGAGGAAGTGGGTGGCTCCCGTGTGCTCGGGGGCCTCGTCACGCGAGCCGATGCCGACCCACATGCCGACCGCGACACTACGCACGGTCGGCATGGTCTCGGTCACCACGCGCAGCCCACCGGGGAGGACGGTGCGCCTGACCACCCCGGCCCCGTCCCGGCCGGGATGCAGCGTGGTAGTGATCACGAGTTGCGGTCGTCCCCGTCGCTGCGCGGGGCGCGCACCCGGGTGCGGGTGCGGCGCGGGCGCTCCTCGCGAGACTTGTCGTCACCCGCGGGGGCCGACTCCTCGGGCTGGCTCTCGCCGGAGTCGCCTCCGGCCTCCTTCTCGGCGGACTCCTTCTCGATGACCTCGACGGGCACGAGAGAGAGCTTGCCGCGCTGGTCGATCTCGGCGATCTCGACCTGGATCTTCTCGCCGACGCTCATCACGTCCTCGACGTTCTCGATGCGCTTGCCGCCGTGCAGCTTGCGGATCTGCGAGACGTGGAGCAGGCCGTCCTTGCCCGGCATGAGCGAGATGAACGCGCCGAAGGCGGCGATCTTGACGACCGTGCCCAGGTAGCGCTCGCCGACCTCCGGCATGTGCGGGTTGGCGATGCCGTTGATCGCCGTGCGGGCCGCCTCCGCGGAGGGGCCGTCGGTGGCACCGATGTAGATGGTGCCGTCGTCCTCGATGGTGATCTCGGCGCCCGTGTCGTCCTGGATCTGGTTGATCATCTTGCCCTTCGGGCCGATGACCTCGCCGATCTTGTCCACGGGGACCTTGATGGTGATGATGCGCGGCGCCGTCGGGTTCATCTCCGCCGGGGAGTCGATGGCCTCCTGCATCACGTCGAGGATCGCGAGCCTGGCGCCCTTGGCCTGCTTGAGCGCGCCGGCCAGCACCGAGGCGGGGATGCCGTCGAGCTTGGTGTCGAGCTGGAGCGCGGTGATGACGTCCTTGGTGCCGGCGACCTTGAAGTCCATGTCGCCCATGGCGTCCTCGGCGCCGAGGATGTCGGTCAGCGTGACGTAGGTGTCACCCTCGCCGATGAGGCCCATCGCGATGCCGGCCACCATCTCCTTGAGCGGCACACCGGCGTCGAGCAGCGCCATCGTGGAGGCGCAGACCGAGCCCATCGAGGTCGAGCCGTTGGAGCCGAGCGCCTCGGAGACCTGGCGGATGGCGTACGGGAACTCCTCGCGGGCCGGCAGCACCGGGATCAGCGCGCGCTCGGCGAGCGCGCCGTGTCCGATCTCGCGGCGCTTGGGCGAGCCCACCCGGCCGGTCTCACCGGTGGAGTAGGGCGGGAAGTTGTAGTTGTGCATGTAGCGCTTGGTCCGGTCGGGGTTGAGCGTGTCGATGACCTGCTCCATGCGCAGCATGTTCAGGGTCGTGACGCCGAGGATCTGCGTCTCGCCACGCTCGAACAGGGCCGAGCCGTGCACCCGCGGCACCACGTGGACCTCGGCCGACAGGGCGCGGATGTCCTTGGTGCCACGGCCGTCGATGCGGACGCCGTCCTTGATGACCCGCTCGCGCATGAGCTTCTTCATCACCGAGCGGAAGGCGGCGGAGATCTCCTTCTCGCGGCCCTCGAACTCGGGCAGCAGCTTCTCGGCCACCACCGCCTTGACCTTGTCGAGCTCGTTGTCGCGCTCCTGCTTGCCGGCGATGGTCAGCGCGGCGGCCAGCTCGTTCTTCACCGAGGACTCGACCGCGCCCAGGACGTCCTCCTGGTAGTCCAGGAAGATCGGGTATTCGGCGGTCTCCTTGGCGGCGACCTGCGCGACCCTGGACTGCGCCTCGCACAGCACCTTGATGAACGGCTTGGCCGCCTCCAGGCCCTCGGCCACGGTCTCCTCGGTGGGCGCGACGGCGCCCTCGGCGACCAGCTTGAGCGTGTCCTTGGTGGACTCGGCCTCGACCATCATGATGGCGACGTCGCCGTCGGCGAGCACCCGCCCGGCCACGACCATGTCGAACGTGGCGCGCTCGAGCTCGTGGTGGGTCGGGAAGGCCACCCACTGGCCGTCGATCAGCGCGACGCGGACGCCGCCGATCGGGCCGGAGAACGGCAGGCCGGCGAGCTGGGTGGACAGCGAGGCGGCGTTGATGGCCACCACGTCGTAGAGGTGGTCCGGGTTGAGCGCCATGACGGTGGCGACGACCTGGATCTCGTTGCGCAGGCCCTTGACGAACGAGGGGCGCAGCGGGCGGTCGATAAGGCGGCAGGTGAGGATGGCGTCCTCGGAGGGACGGCCCTCACGCCGGAAGAACGAGCCGGGGATGCGGCCCGCGGCGTACATGCGCTCCTCGACGTCCACGGTGAGCGGGAAGAAGTCGAGGTTCTCCCTCGGGTTCTTGGACGCGGTGGTCGCGGACAGGACCATCGTGTCGCTGTCGAGATAGGCGACGGCACTGCCTGCCGCCTGCTGTGCGAGCCGTCCGGTCTCGAACCGGATCGTGCGCGTGCCGAAAGAGCCGTTGTCTATGACGGCTTCAGCGGTGTGGACACCCTCCACGGGGGACCTCCTTGGTCAGTCGGTCTCCCGCGCCCTGTACACCGGCACCCTCGTTAGGTGCAGCGCCGGTCTTCGATCGAAGCGCCCGGTCTTGGTTACCGGAAGCCACTACCGAGGACCGGCCCGCAGGCGTCGCGGGTCGCATGGTGCTGAGCGGACGCGGGGGCTCTAAGTGTCTCGGATATTCAGTTGTACGTCAGGCGCGCGGCGCGGAGCCGCTCGACTCGCCGGACCATATGAGAAGGGAGCGGCGTAGGCCGCCGCTCCCTTTCATGTTATCGCCGCAGGCCGAGGCGCTCGATGAGCGCACGGTAACGCGCGATGTCGACCTTCTGAAGGTACTTCAGCAGGCGGCGCCGGCGACCGACGAGCAGAAGCAGGCCACGACGGCTGTGGTGGTCGTGCTTGTGCGTCTTCAGGTGCTCGGTGAGCTCGCTGATGCGCTTGCTGAGCAGCGCGATCTGCACCTCGGGCGACCCTGTGTCACCGTCGACCGTCGCGTATTCGGCAATGATGGACTTCTTGGCAGCGGTGTCGAGGGACACGGCTCTCCTTCATCTACGGGCACGCGCTAACGGAAAGCTGGTGCGAACGACCGTGCGTGCCTACAGTCGCCGCGGCGAAGGCCTTCAGGGCAGCGCACAGCGCTGCCGTCACAGAGCCGACATGCAAGGTTACCATCCTGGACCGGGTGCTCGCGTTCCGTGTCGCCTTCCACGTGTCAAACGTACTGCTCCGCGTACTCCTGGGACGGCTCGATCGGCGTGATGACATCGATGAGCACGCCGTTGGGGTCGGCCACGATGAAGTGGCGCTGGCCGAAGTCCTCGCTGCGCAGTGCCAGCTCAGGTGCCAGCCCTTCGCCCACGACGAGGCGCTCCCACTCGGCGTCGGTATCGGCCACCTCGAAGTTGAGCAGCAGCCCCGCGGCCTTCGCGCGGCGCCCTTCGGGCAGCGTCGGGTGCGTGTGGTCGAGCAGCGCCAGCTCGTAGGAGCCGCGGCGCAGGCTCACGTACCACTCCGCCTCGAAGGTCACCTCGAACCCGAACAGCCGGACGTAGAAGTCCCGGGACTCGCTGACCCTGTCCGTGCAGATCACCGGATAGAAGCCGGTGAGTTCCATGTCGTCCCCTTTCGCATACCAACGGTATGTGACGGTACGCTAGTTGGCGTACCGTCGGTATGTCAAAGTGAGGCGCGATGACCAGGACCAGAGTTGAGCAGCGGGAGCACACCAGGCGAACGCTGCTCGCCGTCAGCCGGCGGCTGTTCGCTAGCAGGGGCTACGGCGCGGTGGGCCTGGCCGAGATCGTGCGCGAGTCCGGCGTGACCAAGGGCGCCCTCTACCACCACTTCGAGGGCAAGGCCGAGTTGTTCCGCGCGGTGCTGAACGAGGTGCAGCAGGAGGTGGCGGCCAGGGTGGCGGCCGCCGCCGACGCCGCGGACGATCCGTGGTCGCGGCTCCGGGCCGGGTGCGCGGCCTTCGTGACAGCCGGCGCCGATCCCGAGGTCCAGCGCGTCATGCTGATCGACGGCCCGGCGGTGCTGGGCTGGAACGAGTGGCGGGCGATCGACGAGGCGAACTCCGCCAGGCATCTGGCCGAGGCACTCGCCGAGCTGATCGAGGACGGCACCATCCCCGCCCAGCCGGTCGCCCCGCTCACCCGCCTGCTGTCGGGCGCGATGAACGAGGCGGTGCTGTGGCTGGCCCAGTCGGCGGGGCCGGACGACCTGGCCGACACCCTGGCGGCCCTGTCGGTGCTGCTGGAGTCGCTGCGCCGCCGATGAGATCTCAGGAAGTCAGGCGGCGGACCTCGTCCACGTCGGCGTGGATCTGGGCGACGAGCTCCTCGATCGAGTCGAAGCGGGTGTTGCCGCGCAGCCGCGCGGCGAACTCGACCGCCACGTGCACGCCGTACAGCTCCAGGTCGTCGCGGTCGAGCGCGTACGCCTCGACGGTGCGCGGCACCCCTTCGAACGTGGGGTTGGTGCCGACGGAGATGGCGGCGGGCCAGCGCTCGCCCTCGTAGAGGGCGGGCAGGTTGGCGACCGGCACGCACTCCAGCCAGCCCGCGTAGACGCCGTCCGCCGGGATGGCCGTCTGCGGCGGCGTCTCCACGTTGGCCGTGGGGAAGCCGAGCTGCCGTCCGCGCTGGTAGCCGCGGACCACCACGCCCTCGACCCGATGCGGCCGGCCCAGGTCGGCGGCGGCGCCGTGGACGTCGCCCGACACCAGCCGCTCGCGGATCTCGGTGGAGGACAGCGCGTCGAGCAGGGTGACCACCTCGACCGTGAAGTCGTACTTCTCCCCCAGCGCGCGCAGCGTCTCGGTGTCGCCCTCGGCGCGGTGGCCGAAGGTGAAGTCCTCCCCCACCACGACGCAGGCGGCGTGCAACCCGTCGGCGAGCACCTTCTGGGCGAACTCCGCCGGGCTGAGCCGCGACAGCTCCAGCGTGAACGCCAGCACCCGCACCTCGTCCACGCCCAGCCCGGTCAGCAGGTCGGCCCGGCGCCGCGGCGACGTCAGGCGAGCCGGCCGGTGGCCGGGCCGCACGACCTCCTCCGGATGCGGCTCGAACGTGAGCGCCACGGAGGGCAGTCCGCGCTCGCGGGCGACGGCGACGGCCCGCTCGACCACCCGCCGGTGGCCACGGTGCACGCCGTCGAACATGCCGATCGTGACGACAGACCTCTCCGAACCCCGCACGCCCGGCCCCATTCGCTTGTGGCGGATCACTCCCTCCACAAGCCTGCCATGCTCGCCCGCATTCCCCGAAACCGAGGGCGGTACGATCGTTGCCACCATGCCTCGTTACGCACTTCTGATCCTGCCCGCGTTCAACCGCGTCTACGGGCAGAGCTCCGCCCGTCTCACCCGCGCCGAGCTGGCCGTCTTCAGCGACAGGGCGCTGGCGGCCGGCGTGTCGGGCATCGAGGAGAGCGAGATCGGCGGCCTGCCCTATGTGACGTTCGAGACCGCCGAGCCGCTCGGCGACGCGGACGTGGCGCTGCTGTCCAACCTGTCGTCGGTCTATGCCCTGTTCGGGGTGGAGGGCGAGCTGCTGCGACCGCTCGCGATGCGCCCGCTCGACCGGCTGAGCAGCGACCTGCTCACGATCCAGAAGTACGCCGGCAAGACCAACGAGCACTTCACCAAGCTGCTGCTCAACGTCACCGCGCTGGCCTCAGATTTCCCGCTCGACGGCAGGCTGTCGGTGTTCGACCCGATGTGCGGGCGCGGCACCACGCTCAACCAGGCACTGATGTACGGCTACGACGCCTACGGGCTCGACGTCGACGGCAAGGACTTCGACGCCTACGCGGGCTTCCTCAAGACCTGGCTGAAGAACAAGCGGTTCAAGCACACCGCCGAGACCGTGCCGGTGCGGCGCGAGCGGGCGCTGATCGGGCGGCGGCTCGCGGTCACGTTCGCGCTGTCGAAGGAGGCGTTCAAGGAGGGCGACACGCAGCAGGTGTCGGTCGTCAACGCCGACACCATGCGCAGCCGCGACTTCTTCAAGCCGCGCTCGTTCCACGTGATCGCCACCGACGCCCCTTACGGGGTGCAGCACGGCAGCAAGGGCGGCGGCGGCCTGTCACGCAGCCCACTGGAGCTGATCAAGCAGGCCGCCCCCCTCTGGGCGGAGCTGCTGCGGCCCGGCGGCGCGCTCGGCATCTCCTGGAACACCTACGGCGGCGGCCGCGACGAGCTCGCCGCGATCCTCGCCTCGGCGGGCCTCGACGTGGTGCCTTATCCGGACTTCGAGCACTGGGTCGACCAGGCGATCGTCCGGGACATCATGGTGGCGCGCAAGCCCGTCTAGGAGACGAAGACGGCCAGCGGCTTGGCCAGCCGGCCCTGCTCCTCCACCAGCGCGAGCAGCTCGCCGTCGGGGCCGAACATGCCGATCGGGCCCTTGCCGATCCCGGCCGCGGGCAGCCGGCCGCCGTGCCTGACGACGCGGGCCTCCTCGTCGGTCACGTCCCTGCGCGGGAACGCCGCCGCCACGGCCTCCCCGATCGGCAGCACCGAGCACTCCTCGGCGAGCTGCTCGATGGTGGCGGCTCCGGACAGGTCGTACGGGCCGACGCGGGTGCGGCGCAGCGCGGTCAGGTGCCCGCCGACGCCGAGACCGGCGCCCAGGTCGCGGGCCAGCGCCCGGATGTAGGTGCCGGACGAGCAGCGCACCGTGGCGTCCACGTCCACCACGTCGTCCTTGTGGCGCACGTCGGTGACGTCGAAGTCGTAGACGGTCACGGGACGGGCGGCCAGCTCCACGTCCTCGCCCGCGCGGGCGAGCTTGTAGGCGCGCTGCCCGTCCACCTTGATCGCGCTGACCTGCGGCGGGATCTGCATGATCTCGCCGGTGAGCGCGGCCACGCCGTCCCGCACCCGCTCGGGCGTGACGGCCGCCGCCGAAACGGTCGAGGTGACCTGTCCCTCGGCGTCGTCGGTGTTGGTGGTCACGCCCAGCCGGATCGTGGCCTCGTACACCTTCTCCGTCAGCGCCAGGTGCCCGAGCAGCCGGGTCGCCTTCTCGACGCCCACGACGAGCACGCCCGTCGCCATCGGGTCGAGCGTGCCGGCGTGCCCGACGCGGCGGGTGCCCGCGAAGCGGCGCAACTTGGCCACCACGTCGTGGGATGTCCACTCGGCGGGCTTGTCGACGATGATCAAGCCGCTCTCGGCCATCAAGCCTCTCTCAGCAGGTTCCGGAACTTCGCCATGGTCTCCTCGACGCTGTCGTGCGAGGTGAACCCGGCCGCGTTGTGGTGACCGCCGCCGCCCAGCTCGGCGCAGACCGCCGCCACGTCGACGTGGCCCTTGGACCTGGTCGACACCTGCCAGGCGCCCTGGTCGTCCTCCTTCAGCACCGCGGCCACCTCGGCCTCGTCGGTGCGCCGCACGATGTCGATGACGCCTTCGAGCTCGGAGTACGGCAGGCCGTGGGCCGCCCTGTCGACCCGGGTGATGTACGTCCACACCAGGCCGTCGTCGAGCGACACCCGCTCCAGCGCGGCGCCGAGCACCTTGAGGTAGCCGAACGGGGAGCGGTCCCACAGCTCCCTGGCGATCTCGTCGGTGCGCAGCCCGGTGGCGATCAGGCGGGCCGCCATCTGGTGGGCGGCCGGCGTGGTGGACGAGTGCCTGAACGACCCGGTGTCGGTCACCAGCCCTGTGTACAGGCAGGTGGCGATGTCGTGGTCGAGCGCGCCGCCGAGCCGGTAGATGAGCTGTTCGGCCAGCATGGCCGTTGCCGCCGAGCTCGGGTCGATGAGGTCGAGCGTGCCGAAGCCGTCGTTGGACGGGTGGTGGTCGACCACGATGAGCTCGCGTGCCCGCTTGACGCTGCCGGCGAGCAGGCCCAGCCGGCCGATCGACGGCGAGTCGAAGGTGATCATCAGGTCGGGTGCCGCCGGGTAGTCCGCCGGCGGCACCAGCATGTCCTGGCCCGGCAGGAAGCCGAGCAGCCTCGGCACGGTGAAGTCACGGTCGCCGAACGAGGCGGAGACGCGCTTGCCCATCGACCGCAGCACGAAGCCGACGGCCAGCATCGAGCCGAGCGCGTCGCCGTCGGGCGACACATGACAGGCCAGCGCCACCTCGTCCGCCTGCGAGATCAGCTGGAGCGCCCGGCTCCACGCCGCCTCGGGCACGGGCGAGCCGGAAGGCTGCGCCGTACCCGGGGTGACGCGAGACTGGCGGTCGAGCCTGTCGCGAACGTCGGGCGTCACGGCGCCGGGTGTCCCGCCTGCTCGTCGTCTTCCTCGTCGGGCTTCTTATACGGGTCGGGCTCTCCCGCGTAGTCGGCTTCCGCTGCGCGCCGGGCCACCTCGGCGTCCCTGGCCCTGGCGGCGTTGATCAGGTCGTCGAGCTGGCGGGCGCTGTCGGGCAGCGGGTCGTGCTTGAACGCCAGCGTCGGGGTGAAGCGCACACCGGTCTGGCGGCCCACCTCGGACCGGATGATGCCCTTGGCACTCTCGAGCGCGGCCGCACTGTCGGCGCGCTCGGCGTCGGAACCGAACACCGTGTAGAAGACCGTGGCCTCACGCAGGTCAGCCGTGATGCGTGTGTCGGTCACGGTGACGAAGCCGAGGCGCGGGTCCTTGATCCGGCGCTCCAGCATCTCGGCGACGATCTGCTGGATGCGATCGGCAAGCTTGCGCGCTCGTGCTGCATCCACCATGTTCGCTCCCCCCTCAGGCACGACAGGCCGTCGTGCGTTCGTTCACTCTTCGTCGTTGTAGAGCCGCTGCCTGGCCGACAGCAGCTCGATCTCGGGGCGGAAGGCCACCAGCCGTTCGCAGGAGTCCATCACCTCTTTGCAGTTACCCGCTGAGGCGGAGACGACCGCGATGCCGACCTCGGCTCTTCGATGCAGGTCGAGGTGGCCGGTCTCGGCCACGGCCACAGCGGGAAAACGCCGCTGCAACTCGGCGACCAGCGGACGCACGACCGATCGCTTCTGCTTCAGCGAGTGCACCTCGCCGAGCAGGATGTCCAGGGTAAGGGCACCCACATACATCGTTGGCAACCGCCGCTTGCACTGGTGTCGAAAGCACGCCGGTCCTGGTGCGGCGGCGACCAGGCCGAAGCGTGCGGAAGGCGCCCGGCGGATGCTCCGCCGGGCGCCCGGCCACGGGTCAGGCCCGCGGCTTCTCCCGCATCTCGAACGTCTCGATGACGTCGTCGATCCTGATGTCGCTGAAGCCGACACCGATACCGCACTCGAAGCCCTCGCGGACCTCGGTCGCGTCCTCCTTGAACCGGCGCAGCGACGAGACGGTCAGGTTGTCCGCCACGACGACGCCGTCGCGGATGATCCTGGCCTTGCTGTTGCGCACGATCACACCGGAGCGGACCAGCGAACCGGCGACGTTGCCGATCTTCGGCACCTTGAAGATCTCGCGGACCTCCGCCGTGCCCATCTGGACCTCTTCGAACTCGGGCTTGAGCATGCCCTTGAGCGCCGCTTCGATTTCCTCGATCGCCTGGTAGATGACCGAGTAGTAGCGGATGTCGACGCCTTCGCGCTCGGCCAGGTCGCGCGCCCGAGGCTCGGGGCGGACGTTGAAGCCGATGATGACCGCGTTGTCGTCGGCGACGGCGAGGTTGACGTCGTACTCGGTGATCGCACCGACGGCGCGGTGCAGGACACGGAGCCTGACCTCGTCGCCGACGTCGATCTTGAGCAGCGCGTCTTCCAGCGCCTCCACCGAACCGGACACGTCGCCCTTGATGATGAGCTTGAGCTCGTCGACGCGACCCTTCTCGAGGTTGCTGAACAGCTCCTCGAGGGTGAGACGACGGCTCGACTTCGCCATGTCGGCGCTGCGCTTGCGCGCCGCGCGCTGCTGGGCGATCTGGCGGGCCATCCGGTCGTCGGTGACAACGATGAAGTTGTCGCCGGCGCCCGGCACGGCCGTCAGGCCCATCACCAGGACCGGACGGGACGGCGTGGCCTCTTCGACCGCGTCGCCGTTGTCGTCGAGCATCGCCCGGACGCGGCCGAAGGCCTCGCCACAGACGATGGAGTCGCCGACGCGGAGCGTGCCGCGCTGGACGAGGACGGTCGCGACAGGGCCGCGGCCCTTGTCGAGGTGCGCCTCGATCGCGATGCCCTGCGCGTCCATCGTCGGGTTGGCCCGCAGGTCCAGCTCGGCGTCGGCGGTCAGGATGATCGCCTCGAGCAGGTTCTCGATGCCGGTGCCGTTCTTGGCCGAGATGTCGACGAACAGCGTCGAGCCACCGAACTCCTCGGCCACCAGGCCGTACTCGGTGAGCTGGGCCCTGACCTTGTTGGGGTCGGCGCCCTCCTTGTCGACCTTGTTGACCGCGACCACGACCGGCACGTCGGCCGCCTGGGCGTGGTTGAGAGCCTCGATCGTCTGAGGCTTCACGCCGTCGTCGGCCGCGACCACCAGCACCGCGATGTCGGTCGCCTTGGCGCCACGGGCACGCATGGCGGTGAACGCCTCGTGACCCGGGGTGTCGATGAAGGTGACCTTGCGCTCTTCGCCCTCGTGCTCGGTGGCGACCTGGTAAGCGCCGATGTGCTGGGTGATGCCACCGGCCTCGCGCGCCGCCACGTTGGTCTTGCGGATGGCGTCGAGCAGCTTGGTCTTACCGTGGTCGACGTGACCCATGACGGTCACGACCGGCGGACGCGCGGCCAGGTCGGCCTCGTCGCCCTCGTCCTCGCCGAACTCGATGTCGAAGGCCTCGAGAAGCTCGCGGTCCTCCTCCTCCGGGCTGACGACCTGGATGTTGTAGTCCAGCTCGGCGCCGAGCAGCTGCAGCGTCTCCTCGTTGACCGACTGCGTGGCGGTCACCATCTCGCCGAGGTGCAGCATGATCTGCACCAGCGCCGCGGGGTTCGCGCCGATCCTGTCGGCGAAGTCCGCCAGCGAGGCTCCGCGCGGCAGGCGGATCGTCGCGCCGTTACCGCGCGAGACCTGCACGCCGCCGATCGCCGGTGCCGACATGTTGTCGAACTCCTGGCGCCTCTGGCGCTTGGACTTGCGGCCACGCGCGGGACGGCCACCGGGACGCCCAAAGGCTCCCGCCGTGCCACCGCCACGACCGCGGCCACCGCCGCCGGGACGGCCGGCGAAACCGCCGCCGCCACCCGGACCACCGGTGCCCGTGCGCTGGCCGGTGCCGCCACCCGGACGACCGGCGAAACCGCCGCCACCACCGGGACGACCGCCACCGCCACCGCCACCGGGACGACCGCCACCGCCACCGCCACCGGGACGACCGCCACCGCCGCCACCACCGGGACGGCCTCCGCCGCCTCCGCCGGGGCCGGCAGGACGGCCCTGCGGCATCATCATCGGGTTGGGACGCGGACCACCGGGACGCGGACCACCCGCACCCGGTCCGGGACGCGGACCGGCCGCACCGGGCGGACCCGGACGCGGACCCGCGGCGCCCGGCCTGGCGTCGCCGCCACGGCTCTGCGGCGGACGCGGCATCGCGCCGTCACGAGGCGGGCCGTCACGGCGCTCGCGCGGGCCGGCTGCGCCGCCCTCGCGGTTGCCTCCGGGACGCGGCGGCCGGGACTGGCCCATGCCGCTGGCGTTGGAAGAGAACGGGTTGTTACCAGGACGCGGGCCGCGCGGACCCGGCTTGGGGCCGGGACCCGGACGGGGACCGCCGCCACCGGCGGGAGCGCCGGGACGAGGTGCCTGGCTGGGACCGCCACCGGAAGGCGTGCCCTGACGGGGCGCCGCCGGGCCGGGCTTGGGACCCGGACGGGCCGCCGGACCGGGACGCGGGCCGGAAGCCGGGCGCGTGCCGCTCTCGAAGCGGGCCTGCGGGGCTCCGGACGTCTCGCCGCGAGCGGCCTCAGGCTGTGCCTGCGGCTGCTGTGCCTGCGGCTGCTGTGCCTGCGGCTGCTGCGCCGGAGGCTGTGCCTGCGGCTGCGGCGCGGGCGCCGCGGGACGCGACGGGCCGGCCGCGGGACTCGGACTCGGACTCGGACGCGGACCGGGCTTGGGACCCGGACGCGGAACGGATGAGGTCGGCGTCTCCTGGACACCGTTACCGGCCTGGCTGTCCGCCGGCCGGGGAGCAGCCTTCGGCGGCTGCGGCTTGTGGGACGACGAACCGCCGCCCCTGGAGGGCCCACCCTTGGATGCGCCCAGAGCTTCGGTGAGCCTGCGGACGACCGGCGCTTCGATGGTCGAGGACGCCGAACGGACGAACTCCCCCATCTCTTGGAGCTTGGCCATGACGACCTTGCTCTCAACGCCGAACTCCTTAGCGAGCTCGTATACCCGGACCTTCGCCACTGCACTCCCTTACTTGGCCCGGGAGGCTGGCTGTGCCGTCCGGACCGTCGTTACGTTGACGTCTTCATCGCCGCGTGCTCATCAGGCGCTCATAGCAATCTGACTCCGCCCCATCAACTCGGCGTCCTACATGACATTTCGTGGTTCTCCTTCTAGGTGCGCTCGCACCCGCGAGACGTCAAGCGGTCCCGGCACGCGGAAAGCGCGCAGAAACGCTCGGCGACGCTCGGCAAGCTCCAGACAGCCTACGGTCGGATGCAGCGATGCACCCCGGCCAGGAAGCCGTCCTTGCAGGTCAGGGACCACCTGGTCCTCGACCCGCACCAACCGGAGCAGCTCGGACTTAGCCGTGCGGCCCCTGCAGCCCACACAGGTGCGCTGTGGGGCCGCGTGGCAACCATATTCCAGCTTACCGTGTCGACGCATCTACGGAACCGGCGGCATCCTCGGCCTGTGTGTCCGGACGGATGTCGATGCGCCAGCCCGTCAGCCGCGCGGCAAGCCGGGCGTTCTGCCCCTCCTTGCCGATGGCCAGCGAAAGCTGGTAGTCGGGCACGATCACCCGCGCCACCCGGCCATCGAGATCGAGGACCTCAACGTGAGAAACACGTGCGGGCGACAGGGCATTCCCCACGAACTCGCCCGGGTCCTCCGACCAGTCGATGATGTCGATCTTCTCGCCGTGCAGCTCGGTCATCACGTTGCGCACCCGCGAGCCCATCGGGCCGATGCAGGCGCCCTTGGCGTTGACGCCCGGCCTGCGCGACCGGACCGCGATCTTGGTGCGGTGACCGGCCTCGCGGGCCACCGCGGCGATCTCCACGGTGCCGTCGGCGATCTCCGGCACCTCCAGCGCGAACAGCTTCTTCACCAGGCCGGGGTGCGTGCGCGACAGCGTGACCGAAGGGCCCTTGTGGCCCTTCTTCACCTGCACCACGTAGGCGCGGATGCGCTCGCCGTGCACATAGTCCTCGCCGGGCACCTGCTCGTGGGCCGGCAGGACGGCCTCGATCTTGCCGAGGTCGACCAGCACCACCCGCGGATCCTTGCCCTGCTGGATGACTCCGGAGACCAGCTCGCCCTCGCGGCTGGCGAACTCGCCGAAGTTGATCTCGTCTTCGGCGTCGCGCAGCTGCTGCAGGATGACCTGCTTGGCAGTGGTGGCGGCGATCCTGCTGAAGTTTCCAGGCGTGTCGTCGTACTCTCTGACGATCTCGCCGTCCTCGTCGAGCTCGGCCGCCCAGATGGTCACGTGCCCGCTGGTCTTGTCGAGCTCGGCGCGCGCCTTGGCCCCGGCGCCGTCCGTGCGGAAGTAGGCGATCAGCAGCGCGTCTTCGATGGCCTTGACGACCAGGTCGAAGGAGATGTCCTTCTCCCGCTCCAGGCTGCGCAGGACGCTCATGTCGATGTCCACGAGGCTTCCCCTTAGCCTTCGTCGCCGTCGACGTCGTCGAAACGGCGGAACTCCACCTGCACCCGTCCGCGGGTCAGGTCCTGATAGTCGAGCCGTCGTCCGGCTCCTTCGACGTCGAGGTCGACGCCGCCTTCGTCGGCGGCGAGCACCCGGCCCTCGATCACCGTGCCGTCACGCAGCTCTGCCTTCACCAGCCGCTTGGCCGCCCGCCTCCAGTGGCGGGGCTCGGTCAGCGGCCGGTCGACGCCCGGCGAGGACACCTCGAGTGTGTAGGCCGAGTGGCCCATCGCGTCGTCCTCGTCGAGGGCCGCCGAGACGGCCTGGCTCACGTCGGCCACGTCGTCGAGGCTCACGCCGCCGTCACGGTCGACGATCACGCGCAGCAACCGCCTCTTGCCGGCCTGGGTGACGGTGACGTCCTCCAGATCGAGGCCCTCCGCGCTGACCACAGGCTCAAGGAGCTTCATCAGGTGGTCGCGGGGTGATGCGCTGCCCATATCGACCTCCCCTATTGTCATGTCTCAGCCGGGCGGACCTCGCCTCTGGCTCTCCGCCGCATGGCCGTACGGCCAGCGACGACAGTTGACACCCTATCTGTAGGAAGGCACGCAGAGAGCGTCACTCGGCGCGGCCGGATGGCGAGCCTCGCCCCCGCGGGCGACGAGCGCCACCTCACAGCCGGCAGGCCGCGCCTGACGGCGAGTGCGGGCACGAGCCCTTACGATGCTATCTGCGGTCCGTGACACTGGAGGTCCCTGCTCGTGCGCCAGCCTCACCTCTCCCGGCGAGCCGTGCTGGCGGGCGGAGCGGTCGTCGTGGCGCTCGCGGGATGCAGCAGCCCGGCCGTCCAGCCGCCGCCACCGGCACAGGACTCTCCCGAGCTGGTGCTCGCCCGCAGGCTGATCGCGGAGAAAGAGCAGACGATCGCCCTCTACAGCACGATGATCGCCAAGGGTGGCGACAGGCTCGTCCCGTTCAGGGCCCGGCACGAGGCGCACCTCGCGGAGCTGCGCAGGCGTTTCCCCAAGGCCACCCCCTCCGCCGCGCAGTCGGCCACACAGTCCGCGACGGCCTCCCCCACCGCGGCGCCGAAGGTGTCGCTGTCCCGGCTGCGCAGCCTCGAACGCAGGGCGGCGGCGCAGCGCCCGCGCCAGCTCTCCGGCGTCTCACCGCAGCTGGCCCAGCTCATCGCCAGCATCGGCGCCTGCGAGGCGCTGCACTCCCTGACGCCGGTCAAGGCGCCGGAGCCGGGCGGCGACGGCATCGACGCGGGCGATGTGGACAAGCTGCGCAAGGCACTGGCCGCCGAGCACGCCGCGGTCTTCGCCTACGGCCTGATCGGCGCGCGCACCACCGGGCCGCTGAGGGCCCGGATCACCGGGGCGTTCGACGCCCACCGCGACCGCAGGGACGAGCTGCGCGAGCTGATCACGGCGCGTGGCGGCAAGCCGTCGGAGCCGGAGCCCTCCTACGCGCTGCCGTTCGTGCCGTCGACCGCGCAGGCGGCCTCCCGGCTGGCGGCGCACGTGGAGAGCGGCATCACGGCCGCCTATCTGGAGCTGGTGGCCGCGGCCGGCGCCGAGCTGCGCGAGTATGCGGCGGTGGCCATGCAGGAGGCCGCGACCCGCTCCTACTCCTTCCGCCCTGCCATCACCACGGCCTTCCCCGGCATGCCCGCGCCCGCCACCCCGAAGCCCGCGACCCCGACTCCAGGCGGCTGACGCGCGCCCGGGATCGGCACGTGATCGGGACCGTCAACGGCGGCGGCAGATCATGAACTCTGTCGTGGGGCTCTCGCGCAGCATCCGCACCAGGCGCCGCTCGACGGGATAGAGCAGGGCCCCGGCCAGCCAGCCGGTCACCTCGGTCAGGGTCACCGCGCGCAGGAACCCGCCCCACAGCTTGCGCCACGCAGGGCTGGCGTCCACCTGGGCGTTCATCAGCACCAGCATGGGGACGCGGCGGACCACGTCGAACCCGGCCTCGTCGAGGGCCGCGGTGATCCACGGCAGGGTGTGGTTGACCTGGTAGTCGGAGCGCTGCTCGGGCCGTTGCAGGAAGTTCTCCGACAGCACGAACGCGCCTCCGGGCTTGACTGCCTCGCCGATGGAGCGCAGGGCCGCCTTGTAGCGGTCGTCGTCGGTGATGTGGAAGAGCATGTCCATCGCCGAGACGGCGTCGAACGAGGCGGGCTCGAGCGAGTCGCCGGGCTCGGCGATGTCGAGCTGGAGGAAGGAGGCGCTCGGGAAGCGCGAGCGCAGCCGCTCCACCGCCGCCTGGGTGAGGTCGCTGCCGGTGACGGACTGCGCGCCGAGCTCCCGCCACAGCCGGACGTAGAAGCCGGTGCCCGAGCCGATGTCGAGCACCCGCGCCTTCGGCAGGTCCAGCCCGATGGTGGCGGCCTCACGGCGGAAGCCCTCGGCGCGCACCCGGTACATCCAGATGTTGAACGCCCGGCCGAGGGCCTTGTATCCGACGCCGCTCTCGGTCCAGTCGGACTCCAGGCGGCGCTCCCAGAAGTCTTTCAGTTCGACGTGTGGCTTCATCGCACCGAGGTTTACAGTCCCTCACCGCCCCGTCAAACCGGCCGCCCCGCTCGTGCCTCCATGTACGTGGATCGGCCCCGCGTGGTGAGCGCGGGGCCGTACGCGCGAAGTCAGGAGGCGGCGCAGGCGGCGGCGACGCGGTCGGCGGCCTCGGCCAGCGGGATCTCGCTCCGCTCGCCCGACACCCGGTCGCGCAGCTCCACCACGCCCTGGCTCAGCCCGCGGCCGACCACGACGATGGTGGGCAGGCCGAGCAGCTCGGCGTCCTTGAACTTGACGCCGGGCGAGACCTGCGGCCGGTCGTCCACCAGGACGCGCAGCCCGCGCGACTCCAGCTCGACGGCCAGTTCCAGGGCCGCCTCGACCTGGCGCTCCTTGCCGGTGCCCACGATGTGCACGTCGGCGGGGGCGACCTCGCGCGGCCACACCAGGCCGAGGGAGTCGTGGGCCTGCTCGGCGATGACGGCAACGGCGCGCGAGACGCCGATGCCGTAGGAGCCCATGGTGATGCGGATCGGCTTGCCGTCGGGGCCGAGCGCGTCGAGCCCTGCCGCGTCGGCGTACTTGCGGCCGAGCTGGAAGATGTGTCCGATCTCGATGCCGCGGTCGATGGACAGCGTCGAGCCGCAGCGGGGGCAGGGGTCGCCGGCGCGCACCTCGGCGGCCTCAATCGTGCCGTCGGGTACGAAGTCGCGGCCCGCGACCACGTCCGCGGCGTGCTTGCCGGGCTGGTTGGCGCCCGTCACCCAGGAGGTGCCGGCGACCACGCGGGGGTCGACGAGGTAGCGGATGCCGAGGTCGCGCAGGACCTGAGGGCCGATGTAGCCGCGCACCAGACCGGGGTGCTTGGCGAAGTCCTCGGCCTCGAAGATGGCGGGCTCGCCGGGGGCCAGGGCCGCCTCCAGGCGCTTGAAGTCGACCTCGCGGTCGCCGGGCACGCCGATGACCAGGGTCTCGACCTTGCCGCTGCCGGGGGTGGTGACCTTGACGACGACGTTCTTCAAGGTGTCGGCGGCGGTGACGGACAGGCCGTGGTGCTCGTTGACGTACGACACCAGCGACTCGATCGTCGGGGTCCCGGGGGTGTCGAGGACCCGCTGCTCCGCCAGGCCGTCGAGCTCGCGGGCGGCCGGGGCGGTGGTGGTGACGGCCTCGGCGTTGGCGGCGTAGCCGCAGGAGTGGCAGGACACGAACGTGTCCTCGCCGGTGGGCGTGGGGGCCAGGAACTCCTCCGAGGCCGAACCGCCCATCGCTCCGGACGTGGCGAACACGATCTTGTAGCTGATGCCCAGCCGGTCGAACGTCCTGATGTAGGTCTCGCGGTGCGCCTCGTAGGAGCGCTTGAGGCCGTCGTCGTCGAGGTCGAAGGAGTAGGAGTCCTTCATGAGGAACTCGCGGCCGCGCAGGATGCCCGCCCGGGGCCGCGCCTCGTCGCGATACTTGTTCTGGATCTGGTAGAGCGTGACCGGATAGTCCTTGTAGGAGGAGTATTCGCCCTTGACCATGTCGGTGAAGAGCTCCTCGTGGGTGGGGCCGAGCAGGTAGTCGGCTCCCTTGCGGTCACGCAGCCGGAACAGCGTGTCGCCGTACTCGGTCCAGCGGCCGGTGGCCTCGTAGTATTCGCGGGGCAGCAGGGCGGGGAAGAGCACTTCCTGGCCGCCCATCCGGTTCATCTCCTCGCGGACGACGCGGGTGACGTTCTCCAGCACCAGCTTGCCGAGGGGCAGCCACGAGTAGATGCCGGGCGCGACGCGGCGGACGTAGCCGGCGCGAACGAGGAGCTTGTGGCTCGGCACTTCCGCGTCTGCCGGGTCGTCCCGCAGGGTGCGAAGAAACAACGACGACATGCGCAGCAACACGGCTACTCCTTGCTCGGGCCTGATGTGAAGGACTACAGGCTATCGACTCGGAGCCACCCGCGGCGCGCGCTTAAACGGCGATGGTGATCCAGCCGCCCAGCGAGGCGGCCAGGCCGGCGGCGAACAGCCCTGCCAGCACCACGGCGCACGCCAGCGCCCTGACGCGGGCGCCGGTGCTCCTGCGCAGCGCGATCACCGTGACGACGGCGACCGCGCCGATCACCACGGCGGGCAGCGGCCAGAAGGAGCGCTCGTTGCCGATGAAGCCGGGTGTCGCCCGGTCCACGATGTCGGCGAGCACGGCGGCGCCGATGACGCCGGCCGCGTAGTCGCCCCAGCGGTCGCTCCTGCGGGTGACGTAGGCCAGCAGGCCGATGCCGACCAGCAGGGCGAGCATCCAGTTGAGTCCGGCGGCGCTGCCGCCGATGACGTCGAAGTCCGCCTTGCCGCGCAGCGCGCTGCCGCCCATGGCCGCGACCAGCGTGGACACCGCGGCGAGGAAGGTGGTCAGCAGCGCCCAGCCGAAGCCGGACGCGGTCGCCCCGACGGCCAGGGCGAGCGCCAGGTAGGCGTACGGGTCGTAGACGTGTCCGAACCATCCGGGGCCGAGGCCCGCGGTGAGCATGCCGAGGAGCCCGACGAGCAGGCCGCCCAGGAATGCCGCCAGCAAATGGCGTTCGATGCCTCGCTGCCGCCGCTCGAACTCGGCGAAGTCCGCATAGGTGATCGCGCTTTTTTCCATGTCCATTTCCCGGCCATTTCTCCCTGCGAATCGTCAAGGGAGACACAACCAGATTATGCGGCCGTACAAAAAAGGCAAATTTCGGGCAACCGTTCGGAATCTACCTTCGCTAACCGCCGAGCAGTTCCTCCCACGGGTGGCGGGTGTTGGTGCGGCGGGTGGTGTCGAGCGCCTCGGCCAGGCGCCAGAAGTGCGGGCGGGACCGTGCTCGCGACCGGCCCATCGGGTCGATGGCGCGCAGCTCGAAGCGCACGCCCATGACGTCGAGCAGCGCGGAGAGGTCATCGCCCGGATCGGCGTCGGCGCTGCGCACGTGCTCGGCGAGCAGCGCCGCCACCTCGGAGGCGAAGGGGCCGTCGCGCCACTCGATGTGCCAGCTGTCGTCGGGGCCCGGCCACCAGGTCAGGTCGCGGCACGACTCGATGAACTCCGCCTTGGTCGCGAGCGCCGCCATCACGCGGCCGAACGCCTCGTAGCGTCGGGCATCGGCGAGCGGGAGGCCGCCGGCGCCCGCCGCGGTCCCCAGGTCCTTCGGCCGCCGTAGCGCGTGCTTTCGCCTCACGAGCATCCACTTTGATCGCGACGGCACCCTTCCCGCAAGTGGTGGCTACTGGTAGGCTCAACCAAGCGAGCGCTTGGTTCACAACTTCGGCGGAGGCGCGATGACGGCCCTACGGATCAGCCTGGGCTACGAGCTGGAGGTCCGCGGGCGCACCCGCGAGGTCGAGCAGCAGGCGTTCCAGAACGTGATCGACCAGGTCGTCCTGGGCGATCGGCTGGGCTTCGACACGGCCTGGTTCGTCGAGCACCACTTCACCAGGGGGTTCTCCCACTCCTCGGCGCCCGATCTGGTGCTGGCGGCCATCTCCCAGCGCACGGAGCGCATCCACCTGGGGCTCGGCGTGGTGCTGCTGCCGTTCCAGTCGCCCATCCGCACCGCCGAGCGGGTGGCCACGCTGGACGTGCTCAGCGGCGGGCGGGTGGAGTTCGGGACCGGGCGGGGCGCCTCGCCGCTGGAATACCAGGCGTTCCAGCGGCCCTTCGAGAAGTCGCGGCAGATCTGGGAGGACTGCCTGGAGGCGACGCTGGCCATCTGGCAGGCCGACGGGGAGCCGGTGAGCCGGTCGAACGAGTTCTTCGAGATCCCGGACGTGGCCGTCTACCCGCGTCCCGCGCAGCGGCCGCACCCGCCGGTCTGGGTGGCCTCCACCTCCCTGGAGGGCTACCTGGCGGCCGCCAGGCACGGCTACAACCTGCTCGGCATGACCATGCTCAAGGGCATCGACGACGTGGCCGAGGACATCTCCCGCTACCGGGAGGTCCTGGCCGACAGCGGTTTCGACCCGGCCACCAGGCGCGTGGCGCTGATGATCCCCTGGTTCGTCGCCCCGACCCGGGACGAGGCCACCGAGAGCGCCGCCGACGCGGTCCTGTGGTACATCCGCCGCCAGGTCAACCTCGTCACCCCGCCGGACTACTACGACGCCCGCCACGCCACCCACCGGGTGCTCGGCCAGCTCGCGGCCGGGATGCCGCCCGAGGAGGCGATGGCCACCCTGCGCGAGCACCTGATGGTCGTGGTGGACGACGTGGAGGGCTCGCGCAAGGCGCTGGCCCGCATCGCCGAGGCCGGGGCCACCGACCTGATCCTGCAGGCGCAGGTGGGTGGGCTGGCCCACGACCGGGTGTGCGCCTCGATGGCCCTGTTCATGGACGAGGTGATGCGATGAAGGCCGCTCGATGGCTGACCCGCGACGATCTCGGCGCGGGCGCCGGATCCGCGACCGGGCTCCTGCTGGCCGCCCCGGACCTGTCCAGCGTCTTCCCGCTCACCCCCGCGGACCGTGAGATGACGGGTGAAGTGCTGCGAGCCGTGGGGGTCGGCGCGGCCGACCGGGTGGTGGTGGCGCTGGCCGAGCCCGCGGCCGCGCTCTGGACCTCGGCCGCCGCGGACGTGGCGGCCGCCGCCGCCTCGGTGGGGCCGCGGGGCAGGATGCGGCTGCACCATGCGCTGACCGCGCTGAAGGCGACCACGCTCGTCGCCACGCCGACCGGGGCCATGGACTTCCTGGCCAGGCTGCATCTGGAGTTCCTGCTCGACCCCCTGGACCTCGGGCTCCGGCACATCGTGCTCACCGGCGAGATCGCCGCCAAGCGGACGCTCGCCCACCTGGCGGGCGAGTTCGGGGCGACGGTGTCGGAGGCGTACTCCAGCCCGTTCAGCGGTGGCGCGCTGGCCTGGCGGGCAGCGGAGGAGGACCCCCTGACACCCGTCGCGGACGGCGTCCTGGGGCTTGCGGCGCTGAACAAGGACGAGCCGTACCGGGACGACGGGCCCGCCGAGCTGGTGATCATGCCCACCGGGCATCCCGCGTCCGGTGACGCCGTGCTGCGGACCGGGCAGGTGGCGCGCGACGGGAGCGGCGCTCTGCCCGCGCCGGGGCACACGGTGGGCGAGCACGTGCTGGTGAGGGGCGTATGGCTCTCGCTGCCGCGCCTGGAGAAGGCGCTGTCCAAGATCGACGGGGTGTCCGGGTGGGAGCTGGCGATCAGCCGGCAGGGGACGCTCGACTCGGCGGTGCTGACGGTGACCTTCGGCCGCCAGAGCCTGGTCGGGAACCCCATGTGGAATTCCAGGATCCGGGAAGGGCTGCGGGCGCTGACCCCGGTGACCATCGGCGTGGAGATCTCCCCCGAGGTCGCGGAGGCGGCGCGGCCGGGCGTGGTGAACGACCTTCGCGGCCACCACCTGGGCCGCGACCGGGCGCTGGTCACCTGAGGCTCGAAGGGCGTTGACGAGTTGACGATGGGATCGATGCCGGACTGGGGGACCCTCCCCCGCATGCTGCGTGACCAGGCCGCGCGCCACCCCGGCAGTACCGTGATCGTCGACGGGGACATCCGGACGAGCATGGCGGAGCTGCGCGCGGCGGCCGCGGACGCCGCGCGCGGGCTCGTCGCGCTCGGCGTGCGTCCGGGCGACCGGGTGGCCCTGTGGGGGGTGAACGATCCCTCCTGGGCGGTGCACGCCTTCGCGGTCTGGGACGCGGGCGCCGTGCTCGTGCCGCTCTCGCCGCGGTACAAGGGGATCGAGGCCGCCGCCCTGATCGAGAAGACCGGCGCGAGCGTCCTCATCAGCGGTGAGGGGCCGGACGGCACGCCGACGGCCGGTCTGCTGCCGCCGCTGCCCGTCCTGCGCCACGTGATCGCGCCCGGCCCGGAGGCCGGGCGGACCGCCGCCGAGCTGCGCGAGCGCGGCGCGGACGTCGAGCCGCGGGCCGTCGAGGAGCGGGCACTCGCCGTACGGCCCGGCGACCTGTGCGAGATCATGTCCACCTCCGGCACCACCGGCACGCCCAAGGGGGTGATGCTCGATCACGCGCAGGTCCTGCGCGGCTACTGGGACTGGTCGGAGATCGTCACGCTGGACGAGCACGACCGCTATCCGGTGATCGCGCCGTTCAGCCACGGGTTCGGGCTCAACGCCGGGCTGGTGGCCTGCGTGCTGCGGCGGGCCTCGATGATGCCCATCCGGGTGTTCGCGCCCGACGCGCTGATGTCGCTGATCTCCGCGGGCCGGGCGAGCATCCTGGCCGGGCCGCCCACGCTCTTCTACCGGCTGCTCGACGAGCTGGACCGGGGCGAGTGGGACGTGTCGTCGCTGCGCGTGGCCATCTGCGGCGCGGCCGCGGTGCCGCCCGCGCTGATCAACCGCCTGGTGGAGCGGGTCGGGCTGGAGCGCATGATCAACGCGTACGGTCTGATGGAGGGCACGGTCGTCTCCATGACCAGGGCCGGCGATCCGGTCGAGGTGATCGCGTCCACCACCGGCCGGCCGGTGCCGGGCATCGAGGTGCGGATCGTGGACGACCACGGCGAACAGGTGGCGACCGGGGAACGCGGGGAGATCCTTCAGCGCGGCTACGGGGTGATGCGCGGCTACTGGGGCGAGCCGGACAAGAGCGCCGAGGCCGTGGACGAGGACGGCTGGCTCCACACCGGCGACATCGGCGTCTTGGACAAGTCCGGAAATCTCGCGATAGTCGACCGGAAGAAAGACCTATATATCGTCAACGGCTTCAACGTCTCCCCCGCCGAGGTGGAATCACTCCTGTTACTCGAGGGCTCGCTCGCCCAGGCCGCCGTGGTCGGCGTGCCCGATCCGGTGTCCGGCGAGGCGGGCCTGGCCTACGTGGTGCCCAGACCCGGCGTCACGGCCGATCCCGAGGAGCTGCGCGCCTGGGCGCGGGCCAACATGTCCGGTTACAAGGTGCCCAAGCGGATCATCGTGGTGGACTTCCTGCCCACGAACGCCAACGGCAAGATCGACAAGCCCGCGCTGCGCGAGCGACCGGTACCACGACGTCCTTGAGAGCCCGGCTCTCCTGGAGGAGGATCAGTATCGAGCCGGGATACATCGATCACGCCGACCGGTTGTACCTGGTGCGCCGGTATGCCGGTATAGGGAGGCAACGTGACGTTGCGCGTGGCGGTCATCGGGTCGGGCCCCGCCGGGATCTACACGGCGGAAGCACTGGTGAAACAGTCGGCCGGGCCCGTCGAGGTGGACGTGCTGGAACGCCTGCCGACCCCGTACGGGCTGGTCAGATACGGGGTCGCGCCCGACCACACCTCTATCAAGTCCATCGCCAACTACCTGCGCAGGGTCCTGGAGCTGCCCGAGGTGCGCTTCCTCGGCGGCGTCACCCTGGGCGAGCACCTGTCGGTGGAGGACCTGCTGGCCCACTACGACGCCGTCGTCTACGCCACCGGCGCGATGGTCGACAGGAAGCTGGGCATCCCGGGCGAGGACCTGCCGGGCAGCGTGGCCGCCACCGACTTCGTCAACTGGTACTGCGGCCATCCGGACGTCGACCCGTCGAGGTTCACGCTGGACAGCCCCGAGGTCGCGGTGATCGGCGTCGGCAACGTGGCCGTCGACGTGGTCCGCGTCCTGGCCAAGACCGCCGAGGAGCTGAGCGCCACCGACGTGCCGCACGACGTGCTCGAACGCCTGGAGGAGAGCCAGGTCAAGGCCATCCACATGATCGGCCGGCGGGGCCCGGAGCACGCCAAGTTCACCCTCAAGGAGCTGCGCGAGCTCGGTGACCTGGCCAACGCCGACGTCTGCGTGCGCCAGGAGGAGGCCGTGGTGCTGGGCGGCGACTTCCCCCGGCAGATCCGCGGCAACATCGAGGTGCTGCGCTCCTGGGCGGACCGCGCGCCCGTCGGCCGCCCGCGCCGCCTGGACGTGCGCTTCTGGCTGCGCCCGGTGGAGATCCTGGGCGCCGACCGGGTGGAAGGGCTCAGACTCGAACGCACCCGGCTGTCGGAGGAGGGCCGGGTGGTGGGCACCGGCGAGTACGAGACGCTGCCCGTCGGCATGGTGCTGCGCTCGGTCGGCTATCAGAGCGTGCCGCTGCCGGGCGTGCCGTTCTCGGAGCGGACGATGACCGTGCCGAACGAGGCGGGCCGGGTGCGCGAGCGCGAATACGTGGCGGGCTGGCTCAAGCGCGGGCCCACGGGGGTGATCGGCACCAACAAGTCCGACGCCGCCGAGACGGTCCGCACGCTCCTGTCCGACCTGGCCGGCGCCGAGCGGCCACGGCCCGCGTCCATCGACTCGCTGCTGGCCGAGCGGGGCGTGCACCCCGTGACATACACCGAGTGGCAGGCCATCGAGGCGGCCGAGACCGAGCTCGCCAGGTCGCTGGGCCGCGGCGAGCGGGTCAAGCTGGTCGGGCTGGAAGCCATGCTGCGGGCCTGCAGGCCCTGATCCGCGAAGGGAACACATGCGCGTCACCGCGAGCGGCCATCACGCCGACGGATTCGAGGAGGCCCACGCGGTCCAGCAGGCCCGCTATCCCGTGGCCGAACCCGGTTGGCAGCCGGTGCACACCGTGTACGTGCCGGCCGACCGGTTCTCGGCGGGCACCGTCGCCGCGTGGGGCGACGAGGCGCTGGCCCTGGCCAAGGCCCACCTGGCCGGCCCGGGCGAGCTCGCCGAGGTGTTCGGGCTGCCCGCCGTCCTGGCGACCGCCGTACACGACAGGGTGCTGCGCAAGCTCGCCGCCGAGCCGGTCGAGGACCTGCGGGTGGACTTCGAGGACGGGTACGGGGTGCGGCCACAGGAGGAGGACGGCCACGTCGAGCAGGCGGTCGAGGCGCTGGCCCGGATGCACGAGAGCGGGACGCTGCCGCGCCGGTGGGGGCCGCGGGTGAAGTCGTTCGCCGACGGCGACCCCGCGCGCTCGCTGCGGACGCTGGACGGCTTCGTCACCGGGATGGTGGAGCGAGCCGGGGAACTGCCCGGCGGATTCACGGTGACGTTCCCCAAGGTCGTGATGGAGGACTATCTGGCGCAGTTCGCCGGCTTTCTCCAGCGGCTGGAGGAGGGGCTCGGGCTGGGGGGCAGGCTCCGGTTCGAGATCCAGGTGGAGGCGCCGCAGACGGTGCTGTTCCTGCGCGGGGACCTGGCCGAGGCGCTCGGCGGGCGGCTGGCCGCGGCCCACTTCGGGGTCTTCGACTACACCGCCGCGATCGGGCTGCCGCCGCACGAGCAGCGGCTCGACCATCCCGCCTGCGACCATGCCAGGCACGTGATGCAGACGGCGTTCGCGGGCACCGGGGTCGAGCTGTCCGACGGGTCGCTCGCCGCCTCGCCCGCCTCCGGCTCGGCCGGGGACGTCCACGCGCTGTGGCGCCGGCACGCCGAGCTGGTCAGGCACTCGCTCGCGCACGGCTTCTACCAGGGGTGGGATATGCACCCGGCGCATCTGGTGAGCCGCTTCGCCACCGTCTACGCCTTCCACCTGGCACGTTACGACTCCTACCGGGATCGGGTGCTGGCCTGGGAGGAGCGGCGGGCTGCCGGGGGCGGCGTCATGGACGAGCCCGCGACGATCAGGACGCTGGCGGCCGCTCTCCGCAGAGCCGACTCGGCGCTGAGCTGACTGCGGAGGCTCTCGAGGCTGCCGTCAGGGTCAGTCGCGTTCGACCAGGGCGCGCCAGCGGCGGACCAGACGCGCGTCGACCGGCTCCGACCAGCTCTGCCGCACGGCCGAGCCGACGTGGAAGGCGCGCACGCCGTAGTCCAGCAGGTCCGGCACGTGGGCGGGCTTGAGTCCGCCGCCCGCAAGGATGATGGAGCCGTCGCCCGCGTCGGCGCGGCCCTTCAGCACCGGCAGGCCGTCGCCGACGCCGTGGGGCGAGCCCGCGGTGAGGACCGTGGCCAGGTTGGGCAGCAGCCGCACCGCGCGCCAGGAGGCCTGCACGTCGGCCGCGTGGTCGACGGCGCGGTGGAACGTCCACGGCAGCGGCGACACCCCGTGGATGAGCGCGTCCGTGGCGGCCGGGTCCACCGCGCCGGCCTCGTCGAGGAATCCGAACACGAAGCCCGCCGCACCGGCCTGAGCCAGCGCCCTGGCATCGCGGCGCAACCGGTCCAGCTCGGCGGCGTCGGCGGTGAACCCGGCGCGGCTGCGCAGCATCACCATCTGCGGCAGCGGGCACTCCGCGGCGATCGCCGCGACCGTCTCCGGCGACGGGGTCAGCCCGTCGGCCGCCATGTCGGCGACGACCTCCAGACGGTCGGCGCCACCCTGTTCAGCGGCCACGGCGTCGCGCACGTTCAGCGCGATCACCTCAAGGAGGGATCCGGTCATGCAGCAGAGGTTATAGGGTGCTCTGCACCTTTTAGCCCGGGCCGACGGAACTGCCGAGGCAGAAAAAATCCTCCGAGCGGCCCGGATACCCGGGCCCGGAGCTCGGAGGTGCGGAACCGATCAGGCGCTGATCAGTTCCGGGAAGGCGAGATCACGGAAGGCCGTGATCGCCGCGTCCGTCGCCGGGCGCTGGAAGAGGGCGCCTGAGGCGCGGTGGGGGAGGTCGACCGTCCGCAGATGCCGAAAACCCCGGCTGCGGTAGTAGCCCTGCAGGCGCGCGTTGCCCTTGGCGCAGTCGAGCCGCAGCCATGGCAGGCCGGACTCGTAGGCGGTGACTCCGGCCCAGTCCAGCAGGGCATCGCCCAGGCCGCTGCCCGACCAGGGGCGGGCCACGGCCAGCTTGTGCACGTACAGCGCCGCGCGCGGATCGTCGTCCGGGGTCCAGAAGTCGGCGTCCGCGTGCCCGTCGAGGGCGATCGTGGCCACCGGCGGGACCGGCTCGCCCGCGTCGAAGTAGCGCAACTCGTCGTCGAGCAGGAACAGCACCCGATCCTCGATGAGGGGCGCGATGCGATCGGGGCCGAAGCCGTCGCGGGGCCACTGGCGGACGCCCCGCGAGTGCAGCCACTCGGCGGTGTGGGCGAGGAGGGCGAGAACGCCCGGAAGATCGTCAGGCTCGGCCCGCCGGAGGGTCAGCGGGTGCAGCAGGGTGTTGGCGTGCATGGGTCACCTCTCGTTGCGTTGAGTGTTGACACGAATGCGGTGTGTAATGGGTTTATGGGACGCAACCCCAATTGGGCTGATAACCCGATATATACGGATAAATCGCTATTAGGGGAGCGTGCACGACTCCCCGCGCCCAGCGAGACTGCAAGCTCGCTGCGCCGCGGCCGGGCGGATCACCCCCAACCGAGCTCGGTCAGCGGCCGTCGAGCTCGTATCTGATCAGATGTTTGTCGGCAGGTAGCACCGACACCGCAACGCGCACCGGCATGTCCCCATCGTCGTATCCGACTCGGACATAAACCACAACTGGCGTGCCGAGCTCCAACTGGAGCCGCTCAGACTCTTCCTGGTTGGGCATGCGCGCCCAGATGTCGTCCACCACGCGCACCTGCGCGTGTCCCAGCTCTTCCAGCACCCGGTTGGCGCCTCGTGCGATGTCGCCGGGACGGGCGATCTCTGAGTTGCCCACCAGTTCCCGGGGAAAGTAGGAGTCGTTGGTGTTGTAGGGCTGGCCGTCCACGAACCGCAGGCGGCGCCGCACCACCGCGAGCTCTCCGTCGGCCAACTCCAGCCTGCTGGCGATCTCCTCGACAGGAGACACGGTCAGCACCTCGATGTACTGGCTGGGCGCGCGGCCTTCCTGCGTGACGGCGAACGCGAAGGCCTCCCGCAGCTCCCCTGCGGGTTGCGGCTCCAGCTCCCGCTGGGGGTAGATCAGGAGCGGCCTGCGATCCCTGACCACTGTGCCGCGTCGTGGCGTGCGCGTGACAAGTCCCTCATTCACCAGCTCACCGAGGGCCAACCTGACGGTGTTCCTGCTCACCCCATGGTCTTCCATGAGTTGCGCCTCAGTCGGCAGCTGCGCTCCGGGGCCGAGTACGCCGGAGTAGATGGCCCTTCGTAGCTCCGAAGCCACCTGCTGATACAGCACCGACCTTGCCACTTTCACCCCTTTTGTTCCAACAATTTAGACGATCTGGTTCTAGCAGGCCATCACCCCTTGACCGGACGGCATCGCCAGCCGCATCATCCATTCGTTGGTACAAATCCATCGAAAGGCCGGTGAGGGGGTGAGGGCCGGTGGTGCCGGTCCGCGCGGGTACGCCGTACCTGCCCTGGGACTACCCCCGCGAAGCAACACGTTTACTGCGTTACGCGTTGCGTCGCCAGGGATTCACCCACATCAACCAGAGCAATGGGCGCGGCAGTTCCGCTCTCCACGTCGACCGAGCCGATCGTGTGGTCCGAAGACGGGTTCACTCCCCCACCCACTCCGTGCGCGAACACGCGAGCTAGGACTCCATCCCTCGCCGGAGTCCTGGCGCCGCCGCACACGGGGCAGGAAGCGCGTCCTGGCGGGTCCCCCACGCCCGCCAGGGCGCGCGTTCCTCCGTCCGGGGCCGCCGTCCGGCTCCGCTCCGGGCCGCTATCCGGCCGGCCGCCAGTCCAGCAGCGACAGTTCCTGGTCCACCCGCGTGTAGACGCCCAGCACGGCCTCTCCGCCCCGCGGCTCCCGGTCGCCGCGCCAGTTGCCGTAGGCGAAGCATCCGGGCACGGCCGCGAGCCGCACCATCACCACGACGTACGGCTCCGCGCCTCCGAACCCGAACGCCTGGTGGTTGACGATCCAGCTCTCCACCGTGCCCACCGGCTCCACCGGCTCCCAGTCGCCGCCCTCGCCGCGGCACTCGGGGCAGAAGGCTCTGGGCGGGAAGCGCGCGGCGCCGCAGGAGCCGCAGCGCTGGACCGCGAACTCGTGCCGGGCCAGCCGCTCCCACCACGCCGCCGAGTCACGGTCGGGCACCGGAGCCGGCCTGCCGCGGGCGGGAAGTGGTCTTTCAGACACGGTCGAGCCTCTCTGACACCGGGAGCGGTCCGGGCTTGGCCATCCCCGCGCTCAGGCCTTCGTGAGGATGAGGGCGGAGGTGGCGGGGAGGATGTAGCCGGGCTGGGCGGTGGACAGTGCCACCTCGGCGCCGGGCACCTGGCGGTCGGCGGCCTCGCCGCGGAGCTGGGAGACCGCCTCGGCGATGTGGTTGATGCCGTGCACGTAGCCCTCCGAGAGGAAGCCGCCGTGCGTGTTGACCGGGAGCGCGCCGTCCGGGGCGGTGGCGCCCGAGGCCACGTACGGGCCGCCTTCGCCCTTGCGGCAGAAGCCGTAGTCCTCCAGTTGGACGAGCACGGAGTAGGTGAAGCAGTCGTAGAGCTGCGCCACGTCGATGTCCGAGGGCCCCAGTCCCGCCTGGGCGTACAGGCGCGGGGCGAGGCGGGCGGCGGCGGTCGTGGTGGGGTCCGGGGCGCCGCCCGACAGGTGGGAGGCGCCACCTCCCCAGGCGGCGGCCGAGATGAGCACCGGAGGGCTGCGGAGGGCGCGGGCGCGCTCGGCAGTGGTGATGACCAGGGCGCAGGCGCCGTCGGTCTCCAGACAGCAGTCCAGGAGCCTGAACGGCTCCGCGATCCATCTGCTGGCCAGGTAGTCGTCGAGGGTGACGGGGGTCCGCATGAGGGCGCGGGGATTCTTGGCCGCAGACGCGCGCTGGGTGACGGCTATCTGCCCGAAATGCTCCGCTTTAGTGCCATATTTCAGCATGTGGGCGCGGGCGTACATGGCGTACTGCTGCGGCGGCGCGAAGTACCCGTACGGGGCCTGGAACTGGACCTCCGGGCTGACCGGCAGGCCCCGGCCGGTGCCTCCCATGCGGAACTCCGAGCGGGCGTTGATCGCCCGATAGCAGACCACGGTGTCGGCCATGCCCGCCGCCACCGCGAGCGCCGCCTGGGCGACGACCGCGTGCGAGACGCTGCCGCCGCCGAACTGGTCCAGGTACCAGGTGGGATCGTGCACGCCGAGCGCCGGGCCGACGAGCGAGGGCGCCGCCGAGTCTCCCACCCGATGGGTGGCCAGACCGTCCACATCGTCCGGACCGAGCCCGGCGTCGGCGAGGGCCGCCATGATCGCCCGGCAGGCCAGGGTGAGCGTGCTGACCCCGGAGTCCCTGGTGAAGGCCGTGTACCCCACTCCGGCCACGGCCGTACGGTTCCGAAATTCAAGCAAGCGCTTGGCCACAAGGTCAAGCTAGGTCGAAATTTCGCGACATGTCAACGCGTACGGCATTCCGCTTGACAGCCTTTCGGGGACGAGCCTACCGTCCAAGCAAGCGCTTGGTATGATTGCTGCGACAGGGTGAAGAGGAGGCGACCATGGGCACGCACGCCGCCGGGCTGATCGCGCCGGGCACGCAGGCCGGCGCGAGCGCGCCGCACACGCCGGGGCTCGCACCGAGCACGCCGTCGACCGGAGTCGTGCCGTCCACGCACGCGGCCGGCCTGGCCGCGACGAGCACGCACGCGCCCAAGGTGATCGCGCCGGAGCGGCGGGTCGCGCCCTTGACGCCTCGCCAGCGCAGGACTCGCAACGGAGCCGCCATGCCGACCGGCCCTTCCAGCGGCAACGGCCACCTCGACAGCCGGACGTTCAGGTCGGTGCTCGGCCGGTTCGCCACCGGCGTGGTGGCGATCACGGCGATCGACCCGGCGGACGGCCGGCCCTACGGCCTGGCGGCCAATTCCTTCACCTCGGTGTCCCTCGACCCGCCGCTGGTGGCGTTCTGCGTGGCGCACACCAGCACGAGCTGGCCCAGAGTGCGCGGCGCCAAGGTGCTGACCGTCAACGTCCTGGCCGAGGACCAGCAGGCCGTCTGCGCCCAGCTCGCCAGCCGCGGCGGCGACAAGTTCGCCGGACTGCGCTGGACCGGCTCGCCCGGCGGCAACCCGGTGCTCGACGGCGCGCTGGCCTGGATCGACTGCTCGGTGGAGGCCGAGCACCCGGCCGGTGACCACATGATCGTGGTGGCCCGGGTGCTGCAGCTCGACACCCACGCCGACGGCGGCCCGCTGGTGTTCTTCCGAGGCGGCTACGGGGCGTTCGTCGACCCCTCGGGCTGAGGCGCCGGTGGCGGCGCTGTCCGACGCGATGGTCGAGGCACCCTGCCGGCTGGACGTGGCGTCAACGACTCCGGACTGTCAGGTACGGCCACGCCGGCCGGCTCATGGGATGTCCTCATCGGAAGCGCAGGACCCAACGGCGCTGCCACGGGGTCTCCACGGCTCGCTGGTGGTGGTGCTCGCGCGTCCAGACGACGGCGTCGACCGGATCGAGGCCGGCCAGGATCGCCAGGCAGGCGATGACCGTACCGGTGCGGCCGACGCCGCCTCCACAAGCGACCTCCACCGCGTCGCCCGCCCGCGCCCGCTCGTGCAGCGCGCGGATCTGCCGTACGGCCAGGTCGTGGTCGCGAGGCAGCAGGAAGTCGGGCCACTCGATCCAAGCGTGCGGCCACCGCAGCCCATCCTCATGGCGGCGGACGAGCCGCCCGGAGCCGAGGTAAAGGCCGAAATCGGGCAATGATCCCTCCGGCAGCGGGTGACGCAGTCCGCGGCCGCGGATCCAGGAACCGTCCGGGAGCCGGAACGCGCCCAGAAGCGGCGGCTCGCTCACCGGGCGGCCATTCGGTTCGTCCATCGTGCTGTCCATCGGAGAACTCCTTGTGTTTCTCAGGGGGCGACGTTCCCCAGTGTTCATGCGCGAGAGCCACGAGGCTCACCCTCTGGAGATCATCTCCCCAGCCGCCCGGTCGAGGGGTTCGTCCGCGTCGCGTCCACGAGGTGGGACATCGTCCGGCCCGTCGGACTTCTCCGCCAGCAGCCCGAGCACGACCGAACGCCACCTCGCAACACGCCTGGCCGGAGCCGGACTAGGCGGGAAGGCGGGCGCGATCTAGTGTCCGCAGTATGGGCACACGCTCTTCCTACCTGCTCGATGTCCTCATGGCGGAGTTCGGCGAATCGATCAAGCGTGATCCTCCCGCTTTCAGGAGGAAGTTCCGGAAGATGGCGGCCTCACCGTTCGCGTTCTACCGGGGCAGCGCGTGCCTGTTCTACGCGGACCTGACCGGGCCGTACGCCGACGACTCCCACCTCGACCCGGCGACGAGCCGGGTGTGGATCCACGGCGACCTGCACGCGGAGAACTTCGGCACCTACATGAACGCCTCCGGCGTGCTGGTGTTCAACGTCAACGACTTCGACGAGGCGTACGTCGGGCCGTACATCTGGGATCTCAAGCGCTTCGCCGCCAGCGTGGCGCTGCTGGGCTACGCCAAGGCGCTGTCGGACGAGGCGATCGGCGGGCTGGTCAGCGGATTCGCCGGGGCCTACCTGACCGAGCTGACCGCCATCTCGCGGGGCGGCGACGACGCCATCGGGGCGCTCACGCTCGACACCACCTCGGGCGTGCTGCACCGGGTGCTGCAGACGGCCCGGCTGAGCACGCGGGTGGCGATGCTGGACGTCGAGACGGTGGTCGAGGACTACGACCGGCGCTTCGCGTTCATGGAGGGGCGCGAGCCCGTCGACCCCGGGATCCGGGGTGCGGTGCTGGCGGCGTTCGAGGACTACCTGACGACGCTGCCCACCCCGTCGAACCCGGTCGAGCACGTCATCAAGGACATGGCGCTGCGCAAGGGCGTGGGCATCGGCTCGGCCGGGCTGCCCTCCTACAACCTGCTGCTGGAAGGACGGTCGCAGGCGCTGGAGAACGACGTCATCCTCTACATGAAGCAGGCGCAGGTGCCGGCGGTGGCGCGGTATGTCACCGATGAGAAGGTGACGCGCTACTTCCGCCACCAGGGGCACCGGACGGCCGAGTCGCAGCGGGCGCTGCAGGCCTACGCCGACCCGTGGCTCGGCTACACCGCGCTGAACGGCGTCGGGCAGCTCGTGGCCGAGGTCTCGCCGTACTCCGCGGACCTGGACTGGGACGACGTCAACGAGCCGGCGGAGTTGCACGCGATCGTCCGGGATCTGGGCCGGGCGGTGGCGCGCATGCACTCGGTCGCCGACGACGAGTCCAGCCATGACCTGGTCAGCTTCTCCACCGAGGAGGCGATCGTGGCGGTGGTGGGCGGCGACGGGACCGGATTCGCCGCGACCCTGGTGGATTTCGCCCACCGCTATGGGGCACAGGCCCGGGAAGACCATCAACGGTTCGTCGACCTGTTCCGCAACGGCCGTCTCCCCGGAGTCTGACGGCCAGTGGGAGGAATGCACGGTGAAGCGGCTCATCGGGTTACTGCTGGGGACCGAGGAGGACTGGCCTGCAGCGTTCGAGACGGTCCTGCAGCGGCTGGGGCCGATCGCGGGCGCCGGGGAGTTCGGCGTGGAACGCATCACGATCGAGCCGTTCGACCTGCGTGACAGGCCCCGGCACGACCTGGTGATCGACCGGCTCGCGTACTGGTACTACCACCCGCGCGAGTGGCTGAAGAAGATCGCCATGATGGACGACGTCTACCTGCTGAACAGCCCGTTCACGTTCCAGTCCATGGAGAAGCACGCCGCTTACTGCGCGATGATCCGGCTCGGGCTGAAGGTGCCGCAGACGGTGCTCGTGCCGTACAAGAACCCGCCGGACAACGCGCGGTACGCCTTCACGGCGGCGCGCTACAACCAGCCGTTCGACCTCGACGCGGTCGCCGAGCGGATCGGCTATCCGCTGTTCATGAAGCCCTACGACGGCGGGGCGTGGCGCGGGGTGTCGCTGGTGCGGGACAGGGAGGCGTTGCACCGCGCCTACGACGAGAGCGGCGAGATGCTCATGCACCTGCAGAAGGCCGTCGAGGGCTACGACGTGTTCGCGCGGTCGCTGTCCATCGGGGCGGAGACCATGGTGATGCGCTTTCGGCCCGACGAGCCGATGCACGACCGCTACGCCGTGGACCACGAGTTCCTCTCCCCCGAGGTGGGTGAGGAGGTCGTCACGATCGGCCGGCTGGTGAACGCCTTCTTCAGGTGGGAGTTCAACTCCTGCGAGACGCTCGTCAAGGGCGCGGACGTGCACCCGATCGACTACGCCAACGCCTGCCCGGACGTGGCACTGACGAGCCTGCACTACTACTTTCCCTGGGCGATCAAGGCGCTGGTGCGCTGGAGCGTGTTCTGCGTGGCCACCGGGCGCAGTCCCCGGCTGGACCTGGACCCGCGTGAATACTTCGCGGTGACCGGGTCGTACGAGGAGCGGCTGGCGAGCTACCGGCGGCTGGCCGACGCCTACTTCGAGACCGAGCGATACCAGGAGTTCTGCGACAGCCGGCTGGGACATCTCGACGAGATCGTGCTGGACTGGGTGGCCGGGCCGGACTTCGACCGGCTGTTGGTGGACACGGTGACGGCGACATACCCGGCGCGGGAACGGGACGGGTTCGTCGCGCACTTTCGGGGGCTGCTGGCCCTGTGGGTGAAGGACAACGGCTGAGCAGAGGGATGGCAACCGACCGGTTGGTATGGCATGCTTCCGGAACATGACTCTGTTCTCGGTGGAAGGCAAGACCGTCGTCGTCACAGGGGGGTCGCGGGGTATCGGACGCATGATCGCGGCCGGGTTCGTCGAGGCGGGCGCGAAGGTGCACATCTCCGCGCGCAAGGCCGCCGAGGTCGAGAAGACGGCCGCCGAGCTGGGCTGCTCGTCCGTGGTCGCGGACCTGTCCACCCCCGAGGGGGTGGAGGCGCTGGTGTCGGCCGTCGACGGGCCGGTGCACGTGCTGGTGAACAACGCCGGCGCGACCTGGGGCGCGCCGCTGGAGGAGTATCCCGAACACGCCTTCGACAAGCTCTGGAACATCAACGTCAAGGGCGTCTTCTACGTGACCCAGCACTTCCTGCCCCGGCTGCGGCAGGCCGCGAGCGCGGACGACCCGGCGCGGGTGATCAATGTGGGCTCGGTCGACGGGATCAGGGTGCCAGCGCTGGAGACCTTCGCCTACTCGACCACCAAGTCGGGCGTCCACATGCTGACCAGGCACCTCGCCAAGCAGCTCGCCCGCGAGCACATCACGGTCAACGCGCTGGCTCCGGGGCCGTTCGAGTCCAAGATGATGGCCTTCGCCCTCGACGACCCGTCCACCCGCGACGCCATCGCCGCCAACGTTCCCCTGGGCCGCATCGGCCGGCCCGACGACATGGCCGGGGCGGCGATCTTCCTGTCCTCCCGCGCCGGCGCCTACCTGACCGGCACCGTCATCCCCGTCGACGGCGGCATCACCTGCTGATCGGCTCGACCAGCTCACGCAGGGCGGTGGCGAGGTTCGCGGCCGCCGTGGGCTCGTATCGCAGGTAGAGGTACGGCTCGCTCAGCTCCACCTCGATGACCGCCGGGCTGCCGTCATGGAGCCGGACCAGGTCGATCCTGGCGTACAGAAGGGCCTGAGGGATGGCGGCAAGCACCTTCTCCGCGAGTTCGACCTGGTCCGGGGCCGGGGTGCGCGACTGCGCCCGTGGGTTGTCCGCGCCGGTCATGCCCGGCACGAGCATAGGCGTGCGCCTGACCGCATGACTGAAGCGGCGGTTGAAGTAGAGCAGTGAGGTCTCACCCTCGGATTCGACCATGTCGAGGTAGGGCTGGACCATGGGCGTGCGCCCGGTGGACTCCAGAGCGGCGGCGTGTGCCTGCGCGCGACCTCGGTCGGTGGTCCTGATCGTGTCGCGGGCGCCCGCGGAGATCGCGGGCTTCACGACATATTCGTCCCAGCGCGGCAGCTCCCGCGACGACCAGTGCGTGGGCACCGTCGGAACGCCGAGATCGCGCAGGTAGGTCTTGTCGGTGTTGGCCTCGATGACGGCGGCCGGGTTGAGCAACCGGGTGACGGACTCCACCTGCCGGGTCCAGGCCAGGAATTCGGCTCTGCGGTCCAGGTAGTCCCAGGCCGAGCGGACCACGACGGCGTCATAGGCGCTCCAGTCGGCTTCCGGATCGTCCCAGCGCTCCGTCCGGCCCTCGATGCCCACCGCATGCCAGGCCTCGAGGGCCGGCCCCCGCTCGTCATCATGTTCATCACGGTCGTCGAACGTCACATATGCGCAGGTAGTCATCCGGCGATGCTAATGCCCGCCTCCGAAAGACACCTGCGCGGGCACGCGTACCCGCGCTCCGCGCCGAGCGCGGGGCACGCGTGCCGGGATCGGACTAGTCGTCGATGCGAACGGCGAAGCCCGCGCGGCTACGGTTGGTGGCCACGACGGCGTTGCCGTTGATGTTGTTGACGTTGGTCGAGGCCCAGCCACCGGTGTTGGCGGTGCCGACGTTGTTGAAGTTGTTGCCCGACTGGGAGGCCTCCTCGTTCCAGCTGGAGTTCTCGATGTCGGTGTCGGCGTGGGCCGGCACGGCCATGAGGGTGACGCCGGCGGCGGCAGCGGCGACGAACCCGGTCACACAGAGCTTCTTGAGCATGTCGATGTTCCTTCCACAGAGGTTTGCTCGAGGGATTTCATGCGCTCGCCGGGTGGTCTGGCCCGGCGGGCAGGAAGGCGCGATCGGCCTAGTAGAAGACGTAGGTCACGGAGATGCTGCCGTTGGACGCGGTCGTGGCAACGCCGTTGATGTTGTTGACGTTGGTCGACCGGCCCCAGCCGCGGTTGACCGCGCCGATGTTGGAGAAGTTGTTCCCCGTCTGGGACGACTCGGTGTTGGTGCTCCAGTTGTCGGTCCAGCTGTCTGCGTGAGCGGGTGCCGCCAGCAACGTCACACCCGCTGCGGCGGCGACCACGACTCCCGTGGCGCACAGCTTTTTGATCACTTCAGCTCCTTCGCCGGTTGGCTTCAAGGGGGAAGGCGGACGCCCGGGCCCACAGGCGCACCACCAGCTCCTTTGACCTTTCTTGACCCAGGGGGGTCAAGGTCAAAGCGAGCATATAACTGTGGGTCAGGGATCGGTAGCGCTGAGTAATTAGAAGATTCTTCTGGCAAAGCCGCTGACAAGAGGTGTCAGTGAACGCGGCATAGCGTCGCCCGCATGATCTACGAGCTGCGGCGGTACACGCTGCGTCCCGGCCTGCGCGACACGTTGATCGAGCTGTTCGAGCGCGAGTTCGTGGAGGCACAGGAGGCCGCCGGGATGGACGTCGTGGGCCATTTCCGCGACCTCGACGCCTCCGACACCTTCCCCTGGATCAGGGCGTTCCCCGACATGGACCGTCGCAAGGCCGCCCTGACCGCCTTCTACACCGGCCCTGTCTGGCAGGCCAACCGCGACGCCGCCAACGCCACCATGATCGACTCCGACGACGTCCTCCTGCTGCGGCCCGCCGGCCACGGCTTCCAGCGGTCTCGGCGCCCGCCCGCCGGGTCCGGCGCTCCGCCGTCCTCGTTGTACACCGCCACGATCTGCTCCGGCGTCGGCCCGGGCTTCGCCGAGTTCTTCGCCGAGCAGGTGGCGCCAGTGCTGGCCGAGGGCGGGGCGGCGCCGGTCGCCTGCTTCGAGAGCGAGCACGCGGAGAACACCTACCCGGCGCTGCCCGTACGTACGGGTGAGCAGGTCTTCGTGTGGTTCGCCCGCTTCGAGCGGGCGGAGGACGAGCGCGAAGTGCACGTGCCAGCCTTGGACGAGCACCTGACCGCGCCACCGCGGCGCATGCGTCTCGCACCCGCCGCCCGGTCCGCGTTGCGCTGAGCGCCTGCCGCACCGGGGCTCACAGCACGTTGATGCCGCGAGCGGCGAGGATGGCGTCGGCCTGGGCCCTGTTGATCGTCGCGCCCGCGAACGCGTGCAGCCTGGCGTCGTCGATCTCGCCGAGATCGGCGCCGCGCAGGTCGGCTCTGGTGAACACGGTCTTCAGCAGCTTGGCGCCGCGCAGCCTGCAGTCGCTGAAGGTGGCCTCGGTGAAGTCGCAGCCGGACAGGTCCGCCTCGTCGAAGCGGACCCCCTCGATGAGGTCGCCGCGCAGCGAGCAGCCGCCGAGGTTGGCCAGGGTGAGGTTGGAGCGGGTGACCTTGAAGCCGGTGCCGCGCGACCCGGTGAGGAGGGCGCCGATGAGGCGGCAGCCGGTGAAGGACGCGTCCGTCAGCAGCGCGCCGCCGAACTGGGCGGAGGACAGGTCGACGTTGGTGAACGTCGCGTCGATGAGGTCGGCGTCGCCGAACCTGAGACGCAGCCCGCCGCCGCCGGCGAAGACCGCCCCGTCGAGGTCGGCCCTGCGGAAGTCGGTCTGCTCCAGCACGCACGACTCGAACCGGGCCCCGGCCAGTGAGGCTCCCCACATGTCGGACTCGGTGAGGTCGCAGCCGCGGAAGACGTGCGTCTCGTCCGGCGCGAGCCGGTCGGTCAGGGACTTGTGGGACAGATCCTCGCCGTCGAAGTTCACGGAGTCAGAGGGTACCGGTGATCACCTCGGCCGCGGCCCGGCCGCAGACCATCGCGGAACCGTACGTGGCGATGTGCACCGCGCCCAGGTCCGAACGCTCGGGCAGGCCCATCTCCACCACGACGGCGTCGGGGCGGGCGCTCAGCAGGTGGCGCAGCGCCTCTCCCTGCCAGGGGTGGCGGTGCACGTCGCGGACGGCGACCACCAGGGGGCGCCCGGCGGCGCGGGCGAGCAGGTCCTCGATCGCGGCGCCGGTGGCCTGGCCCACGGCGAACCTGGTGACGGCGGTGCCGGGCAGGAGCTCGGCGAGCGGCCCAGCCACCCCCCACGGGGTGCCCTTGTCGATGGCCAGGTTCATCTCGGGGGTCAGCTCGACCACGTGCGCGGCCGTGGTGAGCGGCAGCACGGGGGCGCTGGACCGGCGGGTGACGCGGACGGCGCGGCGGGCCGCGGCCAGGCCGATGTGGCCGTTCGCGGCAGGGACGCTGCCCGAGGAGGTGGTCCAGACGGCCAGCTCGCGGACCCGGCGCGCGGCGTCTGCCAGGCGTTCCTCGGGCAGCAGTCCATCGGTCACGGCGGCGGCGATGGCGTCGCGGACCCCGGTCGCGGTCGCCTCGTCGGCCCGCTCGCCGCCGACGCAGATGGCGTCCGCTCCGGCGGCGATGGCGCGGGCGGAGGCGCCGCCGATGCCGTGGGCGCCGGAGACGGCGGCCATCTCGATCCCGTCGGTGACGATCAGGCCTTCGAAGCCGAGCTCCTCGCGGAGCAGGCCGGTGAGCACCTTGGGGCTGAGCGTGGCGGGCAGCTCAGGATCGTAGGTGGGCACCAGCAGGTGGCCGGTCATGACGGCCCTGACGCCCTCCTCGATGGCCGCCCGGAAGGGGCGCAGCGCGTCCTCGATCCCGCCGGGCGCCACCGTGGGCACGCCGTGGTGGGAGTCGACCGAGGTGTCGCCGTGGCCGGGGAAGTGCTTGGCGCAGGCGGCGACGCCGGTGGACTGCAGGCCGCGGACGAACGCCCTGGTGTGGCGGGCGACCAGATCGGGGTCGGCGCCGAAGGCCCGCAGGCCGATGACCGGGTTGTCTGGATTGGAGTTCACGTCGGCCGAGGGCGCGAAGTCGATCGTGATCCCGGCGGCGGCCAGGTCGCCGCCCAGGTCCCTGGCGAGCGCCTCGGTGAGCGCCACGTCGTCCACCACGCCGAGCGCGTATCCACCGGGCCGGGTGCTGCCGGTGGCGACCTCCAGCCTCGTCACCTCGCCGGTCTCCTCGTCGGTGCCGACCAGGGCCGCTGGGTTCTCCGCGCGCAGCGCCGCCGTCAGCCGGGCGACCTGGCCGGGGCCGGCGATGTTGCGGGAGAACAGCACGACGCCGGCCAGCCCGTCGCCGAGCCTGCGCCGCACCCAGTCGGGAGGAGTGTGGCCGACGAACCCCGGCAGGAGCACGGCGTCGGCCAGGCGAAGGAGGTCAACGCTCTTGGGCATGACCCGAAATCTAATAGGAAAGTTTCTTATTTGCTAGAGGCATTCCCGAACGTCAGCCCGTTTCCGTCCATGACGAACTCCGCCGCGGTGCCGACGGGGGCGCCCTTCCTGTCGACGAAGTCCACCGCCCGGAAGGCGATCCGGAACTCCTCAGGACCGGCGACGCCCGACAGGTAGCCGCGGCGGCCGTCGAAGAACCTCAGGTGCGGGTTGGCTCCCAGCACGGCCGCGCTGTCGGTGACCGGCGGCCGGCTGGTGATCCCCGAGGCCACGAACTCGGCGCCGACGGTGGCCGAGCCCGGGTCGAGGAAGTCGGCCTTGAGGTCGCCCGCCCAGGCGTTGTGCACGTCGCCGCTGAGCACGACCAGGCCCGACGCGCCGGCGGCCAGGATGCGCGAGCGCTCGGCCGGCTGTCCGTCCCAGGAGTCGGCGCGCAGGTTGGGCGGTGGGCCGGGGACGAAGCGCCGGGCGAAGAACAGCGGCTGCACGAGGACCTTCCACCTGACCGGGCTGTCGCGCAGCCTGGCCAGCAGCCACGCCTCCTGGGCCGCGCCGAGCATGGTGGTCGCGCCGCGATACTGCCGCGCGTCGAGCACCATGAAGTCGGCGACCGTGCCGTAGCTGCGCCTGCGGTACATCCGCAGCTCGCCGTCGCGCGGGCGGACCCGCAGCGGCTGGTGCTCGTAGTAGGCCTGGTAGGCGGCGGCCCTGCGCCTCAGGAAGGCCGCCGAGCCGTCGCCCCTGCCCGCGTAGTTGTCGAGCACCTCGTGGTCGTCCCAGGTGCTCACCCAGGGCGCGGCGGCGTGCGCGGCCCGCAGGTCGGGGTCGGTCTTGTAGCGGGCGTAGCGGTTGCGGTAGGCGTGCAGCGTGGTGGCCGCGTCCGGTTGCTCGATCCGCCGCACGAACTGCGCCGCCTGGCGGGATTCGTAGATGTAGTCGCCCACGTGGAAGACCACGTCGGGCCGCTCGCCCGCGAGGTGGCGCAGGGCGGTGTAGAAGCCGTGCTCGTAACGCTGGCAACTGGCCACCGCGAAGCGCACCGGGCGGGTGGCGGCCGGGTCGTCGGCGGTCCTGGTGCGCCCCACGGGGCTCTGGTCGGCGCCGGATCTGAACCGGTAGAAGTAGTCGGCGCCCGGCCGCAGCCCGTCGACGCGCACGTGCACGCTGTGCGCCCACTCTGGCAGCGCCTGGGCGGTGCCCTGCCGGACGACGGTGGCGAACCGCTCGTCCTCGGCGAGCTGCCAGGTCACCGTCACCGCCCTGGGCGCCATCCCGCCCGGCCGGGCGGGATCGGGGCTGAGGGGGTTGACGGCTAATCGGGTCCAGAGGATCACACCGTCGGGCAGCGGCTCCCCCGAAGCGACGCCGAGGGTGAACGGATCGGCCATGCTCTCATGGTGACTCAAAGTCGTCCGGCAGTGCGTTACAGCAAGCGCTTGGTCTTACGCGGAACGGCGTATGAGCTGGGCCGGTTAGGTGAACAAGCGATTGTCTCAGGGCCCATAATGGGTACGTGACAACGCGAAAGAACTCCGGCGGCACCGCCACCCCGGCGAAGCGCCAGCGAGCGGCCTCCTCAGGCCCCGCGTCCGAGCGCCGTGACCATCTCGTCAAGCTCGCGGCGGAGCTCTTCGCGCGCAAGGGCTTTCAGGCCACGACCGTCCGGGAGATCGCCCAGGAGGCGGGCATCCTGTCGGGCAGCCTCTATCACCACTTCGACTCCAAGGAGACGATCGTCGACGAGGTGCTCTCCACCTTCCTCGATGATCTCATCGCCCGCTATCGGGCCGCGCTCGACACCGGTGGAGACCCGCGCAGCGTCCTGTCGGAGATGGTGCGCATCGGCTTCGGCACGCTGGAGCCCTATCGTGCCGCGATCACCGTGATGCAGAACGACTGGAACTATCTGCGTCAGTTCGAGCGGTTCAACTATCTGGTCAAGGCGGAGGAGGAGGTGGAGCAGATCTGGGTCACGCAGATCAAGGCCGGGCAGGCCGCCGGGCTGTTCCGCGCCGACGTCGACCCCAAGCTGACCTACCGGATGATCCGCGACACGATCTGGGTGGCGGTGCGCTGGTTCCGCCCCGGCGGCAGGCTCAACACGACCGGGCTCGCCGAGCACTACATCACCGTGCTGTTCGACGGACTGGCCACCGGCGAGCGGACGTCCCAGCGAGCATGAGCCTCGGCGAGGCGGTGCGGCTGGCACTGCGGGAGGCGGCGGAGCCGGACAAGGCCGTCGCGATGCAGGCGTACATGAAGTCCAAGATGCCCTTCCTCGGCGTCCAGGCCGGGCCGAGGCGGGCTGCGCTGAAGCGGGTGTTCGCGAGCAACCGGATCGACAGCGCGCCCGAGTGGCGCCGGGCGGTGCTCGCGCTGTGGCGCGCGGCCGAGTTCCGCGAGGAGCTCTACGCGGCGGTCCAGCTCACCGGCTATCACCTCTACCGCGACTACCAGACCCTCTACACGGTGCCGATGTACGAGGAGATGATCGTCAGCGGCGCCTGGTGGGATCTGGTCGACGAGCTGGCCACGCACCGGGTCGGCGCCCTGCTCGCCGCGTTCCCCGACTCGATGCGGCCGCTGATGTTGCAGTGGGCGCACGACGACGATCTGTGGAAGCGGCGCACCGCGATCCTGTGCCAGAACCGGTTCAAGTCCCGCACCGACACCGCGCTGCTGTACGCCTGTATCGAACCGAGCCTGTCGGACAACGACTTCTTCGCCCGTAAGGCGATCGGCTGGGCGCTGCGCGAGTACGCCAAGACCAGCCCGCGCGAGGTGGTCCGCTACGTGCAGGCCAAGGGGATCTCGGGGCTGAGCCGCCGCGAGGCGCTGAAGAACCTGCCGGTCACCTAGTCCACAGGGCTTCCTGTACGGCCTGCACGAGCGCGAGCAGCTCGGCCGTGACGCGCTCCTTGGACCAGGCCAGGGCGTAGGTGATGCGCAGGTCGGGCGCCTGCAGCGGGACGAACCTGACGTCGTCACGCCGGACGGTTCTGACCAGGAGGTGCGGGATCGGCAGCAGGCCGGCGCCCGCGGCCACCAGGTCGAGCGCGGCGGCGAAGTCGTCGTCGGGCGCCATGCGGCGGTGGCCCGGCAGCCCCGCCCACGGCCTGCTGCCCGGCGTGAGCAGCACCTGACCTGCCAGGTCCGCCGGTTCCAGCGCGGGCCTGCCTTCCAGGGCGTGCCCGGTGGGGACGGCCACGTGGTCGACCGTGACGTGGAAGCGCGCCGCGGTGACGAAGCGGGCGGGGGCCGGGGTGGCGAGGATCGCCGCCGACACCTCTCCGGCTTCCAGCGCCGCCGAGGCGGCCGCCCGTCCCGCCACGCTCAGCTCGACCCCGATCGCCGGGGTGCGGCCGGCCATCCGCCTGGCGATCCTCGCGGCCAGCGCGCCGACAAGTGGTGGATAAGCAAGATGAATGGTCGGGCGGGCCAGCCGGGCCGCTTCGGCAGAGAAGGCCGACGCGGACTCCAGCACCTGCTCGGCGTAGGGCAGCAGGGCCTTGCCCGCGGCCGTGAGCCGGACCTCGCGGGCGGTGCGGTCGAAAAGCCTGACCCCGGCGGCCCGCTCCAGCCTGGTGATGGCCTGGCTCATGGCCGGCTGGGACAGCCCCAGGTCGGCGGCGGCTCCGGAGAAGCTGAGCCTGGCGGCGACCCCGGCGAAGCACTGGATCTCCTTGAGCATAAGCACCACGAATAGATGATGCACCATGGCGGGCCTGCCGTGCAGGATGCGAGCGTTCCGATCAACCGCTGACGCATGGAGCATCGATGTCCGTTTTCCCGCAGTCCACCGTGCTCGGATACCCGAGGATCGGCCCGCGAAGGGAGCTGAAGCGGGCGCTGGAGTCCTACTGGGACGGCCGCTCCAGCCGCGACGAGCTCGACCGGGTGGGCGCCTCGATCCGGGAGGACACCTGGCGCAGGCTGGGCGAGCTGGGGCTGGCGGCGCTGCCGTCCAACACGTTCTCGCTCTACGACCAGGTGCTGGACACGGCCGTGCTGCTCGGCGCGGTGCCGGAGCGCTTTCGGGACGCCGCCGACCCCTACTTCGCCATGGCCCGCGGCACCGACGGGCTGGCTCCGCTGCGGATGACGAAGTGGTTCGACACCAACTACCACTACATCGTGCCGGAGGTCGGGCCGGAGACCGCCTTCAAGCTGGACGCCGCCAAGCCGCTCGCCGAGCTGCGGCAGGCGCGCGAGCTGGGATTCGAGACGCGGCCCGTGGTGATCGGGCCGATCACGTTCCTGCTGCTGTCGGCCGACCCGGCCGCGGCGCTGGACCGGCTCGACGACGTGCTGGCCTGCTACGAGGAGCTGCTCGGCGTGCTGGCCGCCGAGGGCGTGGCGTGGGTGCAGCTCGACGAGCCCGCGCTGGTGGCCGACCGCACCCCGAAGGAGCTGGCCGCGGTGCGCACCGCCTACGAGCGGCTCGCGGCCGTGGCGGCACGGCCCGCCCTGTTCGTCGCCTCCTACTTCGGCCACCTGGGCGAGGCGCTGCCCGTCCTGGCCGCCACCCCCGTGGAGGCGATCGGCGTCGACCTGGTGCGCGGCGGGCTCGACGGGCTGGCGGCGCTGGCGGGCAAGACGGTGGTCGCGGGCGTGGTGTCGGGGCGCGAAGTATGGCGGACGGCTCCGCAGCGGGCGGCGCACGCGCTGCGCGCCGTACGCGAGCATGCCGCGCACGTCGTGGTCAGCACCTCGTGCTCGCTCCTGCACGTGCCGTACGACGTGCGGGCCGAGCCGGACCTGGACCCGGAGCTTAAGGGACTTCTGGCGTTCGCCGAGCAGAAGGTCGCCGAGGTCGTCGAGCTGGCGCGCGCGGGCTTCGACGGCGCGGAGCCGGTCATCCGGCCCCAGCCGCGGCCGGAGGCGCTCGCGACCGAGGAGCGCAGCCCGTACCCGGTGCGGGCGGCGGCGCAGGCCGCGCACCTGCGGCTGCCCGTGCTGCCGATCACCACGATCGGCTCGTTCCCGCAGACCGGCGAGCTGCGGGCGGCCCGCGCGGCGCTGGTGGCGGGCACGCTGGGCGCCGAGGACTACGAGCGGCGGGTCGAGGAGGAGATCGAGCGGGTGGTCCGGGTGCAGGAGCGGCTCGGGCTCGACGTCCTCGTGCACGGCGAGCCGGAGCGCAACGACATGGTGCAGTACTTCGCCGAGCACCTCGACGGCTTCGCCGTCACCCGGAACGGCTGGGTGCAGTCCTACGGCTCACGCTGCACCAGGCCGCCGATCCTGCACGGCGACGTGGCCAGGCCGGAGCCCATCACCGTCCGGTGGGCCCGCCATGCCCAGTCGCTCACCGACAGGCCGGTCAAGGGCATGCTCACCGGCCCGGTCACGATCGTGGCCTGGTCGTTCGTCCGCGACGACCTGCCGCTGCGTGACGTGGTGTTCCAGGTCGCCGGCGCGGTGCGCGAGGAGGTGCGCGACCTGGAGGCGGCGGGGGTGTCGATCATCCAGGTGGACGAGCCCGCGCTGCGCGAGCTGCTGCCGCTGCGGCGCGCCCCTCAGGCCGGCTACCTGGAGTGGGCCGTCGCCGCCTACCGGAGGGCCACCTCGGGCGCCGGTGACCGCACGCAGATCCACACCCATCTGTGCTACTCCGACGCCGACGAGATTTTGGCCGCCATCGACGGCCTGGACGCCGACGTGACGACGATCGAGTCGGCCCGGTCCGGGGCGCGGATCCTGGACGCGGTCGGCTTCTTCGGCCGCGGCCTGGGGCCGGGCGTGTACGACATCCACTCGCCACGGGTGCCCTCCGGCGAGGAGGTCGAGGCCCTGCTGCGCAGGACCCTGGAGGCGCTGCCCGCCGAACGGGTGTGGGTGAACCCGGACTGCGGGCTCAAGACCCGCACCTACGAGCAGGTGGAGGCGGCTCTGGCGAACGTGGTCGCGGCGACCGGCAGGCTGCGTGCCGAGGTCGGTCAGAGGGCCCGGCCGTAGCGCTCGGTGAACTCCTCCGTCGTCATGCCGAACAGGAACTCGTCCTCGTAGCGGCCGGCGGCGAACCGGCCGCGGCGCCGGCGGCCCTCCTCCACGAAGCCGAGCCGCCGGTGCAGCGCCAGCGAGGGGTCGTTGGAGGCGTACACCCACGCCTCCGCCTTCTGGAAGGCCCGCTCGTGGAACATGTAGCGCAGCAGCACCACGATGGCGTCGCCGGCGTAGCCCTTGCGGTGGTGCGAGGTGCCGATCGAGATGCCGTAGGCGAAGGTGCCGTGGTGCCGGTGGACCTGGTGGGTGTTGATCATGCCGACCGGGACGTCGCCGTCCCGGGTGGCGATCACCAGCTTGACCTCGTCCAGGTCCGACTCCTTCGCTGCCAGCTCGGCGGCCCACTGCCTGGCCCGCTCGGCCGAGCGCGGAGGCGCGATCCGCCAGCCGTTCCTGGCCGCGTCGGTGTCCTCCTCGAAGGCGAGGAACACCTCGCCTTCGTCGGGCTCGATCGCGCGCAGCCGGACTCGCTCACCCACCCACATTGAGGTCATGGTGCGCAGGAAATCAGAAAATTCCGGCGCATCGCTACACCATTTATCGATCGCTAGGAAAAGTACAATCCCGCTGTGAAGGACTCCGAGGCGGCGGACGTGCTGAGCCTGCGGCGCCACAACCTCTCCCTCGTCCTGCACCACCTGCGCGATCACGGCCAGAGCTCCAGGATTCAGGTCTCGGCCGAGACCGGGCTCGGCGCGGGCGCGGTCACCAGCCTGGTCGGGGAGCTCATCGGCTACGGGCTGGTGGAGGAGGTGGGGTTACGCGGCACCGGGTCCGCCGGCCGGCCGCGGCGGCTGCTGACGCTCAGCGGCAGCTCGGTGGCCGCTGTGGGGGTCCGGCTCAACCCGCGGACCATCGACGTGCGGGTCACCGACCTGGCGGAGCGCGAGCGCTATCACGAGCGGGCGCCGCACGGGCTGTGCGCGCCGGAGGCCGGCGAGATGGCCAAGGCACTGGCCGAGCACGTCGCACGGGCGGTGGGCGACGGGCACGGGCGGACGGTGTCCGTCGTGGTCGGCGTACCGGGCTGGACGGATCGCGGCATCGTGACGAGCGTGCCGTTCGGATGGCGGCGGGCGCCGCTGCTCGCCGCCCTGCGCGAGCACCTCGCCCCGGGGATCGGACCTGTCGTCCTGGCCAACGACGGCAACCTCGGCACCTGGGCCGAATACCAGCTGCTGCGCCTGACCGGGGTGCGCGACCTGATCTACCTCGCGGGCGGGCCCGGCGTCGGCGGCGGCATCGTGGTGGACCGCCACCTGGTCTACGGGGCCCACGGGGCGGCGGGCGAGCTCGGTCACGTGGTGGTGGAGGCGGGCGGGCTCGCCTGCCCCTGCGGCCGGCGCGGCTGCCTGGAGCGCTACGTGTCGCTGCCCGCGCTGCTGGACCGCGCCGGCCTCGGTGAGCACGAGCAGGGCCTGGACGAGCTCGTAGAGCGGGCCGAGGAGGGGGACCTCACCACCCTGCGGACGCTGGAGGAGGCCGCAGGGTGGATCGGCGCCGTCGTCACGCACGCCCGGATGCTGCTCAACCCGCAGGTGGTCGTGCTCGGCGGCCACTTCGGCAGGCTCGCCCGGTGGCTCGCGCCGGTGATCGCGCGCGATCCGCAGCGGGGCTCGCCACCGTTCGAGGTCCGGGCCGCGGGCCATGTGCGTGACGCCGAGCTGCACGGCGCCACCTGCTTCGCGGCCGCCGCCATCCTGGACGACCCGCTGCTGGTCACCCGGCCGTCCTGAGGCGCTACTTCAACGCTCCCGTGGTCAGGCCGGACTGGATCTGCCGTTGGAAGATCGTGTAGACGACCAGCATCGGCAGGATGGCCAGTGTCAGCGCGGCGAACAGGGCTGCCCAGTCCTGGTCGTACCCGGCGGCCGTGGAGATGTCCGCGATGCCCTGGGTGAGCACCCACTTGTCGCGCTCCTGAATCAGCACCAGCGGGAGCTGATACTGGTTCCACTGGCCCAGCACGTTGAAGATGGTGATGCTCACCAGGCCGGGCCTGGCCATCGGCAGCATGATCTGGAAGAAGACGCGCGTGTGCGACGCGCCGTCGACCATGGCCGCCTCCGCCACCGCCGTGGGCAGCGTGCGGAAGAACGCCGCCAGGAAGAACACAGTGAACGGCATCGAGTAGGCGATGTAGACCAGCACCACCCCCGCGTGCGTGTTCAGCCCGATGAACGGGCCGACCAGCGGCACGTTGCCCATGTTCTGCACCACGAAGAACAGCGGCGTCAGCGCCAGATAGACGGGGAAGGCCAGGCCCGAGACGAACAGCAGGTAGACGGCCCGGTTGCCGCGGAAGGGGTAGCGGGCCAGCACGTAGGCGGCCATCGCCCCGAGCAGCATGGTGCCGAACGTACTGAAGGCCACCACGATGACGCTGTTGAGCATGTACTGCCCGATGTGCGCCTGTTCCCAGGCCCGGACGAAGTTGTCCCAGCGCAGCGTCGCGGGCAGCGACCAGGCGTCGCCGAAGATCTCGTCCTCGCTCTTGACCGAGGCCAGGAACGTCCACAGGATCGGCACCACCGTCAGCACGGTCCACAGCAGCAGGGCCAGGTGGGTCAGCACCGCCATCGGCCCCAGCTGCCGCCGGCGCTCCTGGCGGGCCAGCTTGCGCGAGTTCGCGACCGTCCACGAAATCATCGTCGTCATGTGTCAGTACTCGATTCGTTCGCGGCGGGACAGGCGCAGCGACAGGATCGCGAAGCCGATGGTGAAGAAGAACATCACGACGCCGAGCGCCGAGGCGTAGCCGAAGCGGAAATACTGGAACGCGTTGCGGTAGATCTCGGCGGCCATGACCGTGGTGGAGAAGTCCGGGCCGCCGTGCTGGTCGGTCATCACCCACACGATCGCGAACACGTCCAGCGCCAGGATGCCGAGATAGACCCAGGCCACCTGCACGGTGTCCCACAGCAGGGGCAGGGTGATGCGGAAGAACAGGCTGAGCCGCCCCGCCCCGTCGATCTGCGCCGCCTCGAACATGTCGCGCGGGATGGAGGCCAGACCGGCGGAGAACAGCACCACGTAGAAGCCGACCGCCTGCCACACCATGACGCCGAGCACCGACCAGAAGGCGATGTCCGGATCGGACAGGAAGCCGACCGGCCGGGCTCCCAGCGCCATCAGCGGGCCGTTCAGCATGCCGCTGCCGTCGGGCCTGAAGACCTGCTGGAACAGCACCGCGACGACCGCCACGGCCAGCACCTGCGGGAAGAAGAACACCACCCGGTAGAACTTCGACCCGGCGACGCCCCCCACGCCCCGCCCCGCGCTGCCCACGTTGAGCAGGAAGGCGAAGAACAGGGCGATGACGATGGTCGTCAGCGGCAGCAGCACCAGCAACGCCGCGTTGTGGCTGACCGCCTTCCAGAAGATCCTGTCGGAGAAGAGCCTGACGAAGTTGTCCAGCCCGACGAAGGTCGGGGTGGCGCTCACCCCGCGCCAGTCGGTCATCGCGATGTAGAACGCCTGGATGTACGGCGAGATGACGTAGACCAGATAGAGCGTCACCGGGGCCGCCAGGAACGCGGTGATGAACAGCCCACGGCGATAGGAGTTGAACATCAGCGCTTGTACTTCTTGATGGACGAGTCGCCCTTGATGTCGTCGGCCTTCTTCTGGATCCGCTCCAGATAGGCGTCCGGCTTGAGCCTGCCGCTCATCAGCTCGCCGGTGGCGGCCTTGACCTCGTCGTCGAGCTGGAGGTACCACGACCGCCAGCGGTAGTAGACGAGGTTCGCGCCCGCGTCGGCGAGCGCCTTGGTCGCGGCCGCCGCGCCCGAGGAGAGCTGCCGGCCCTCGCCCGCGCCCTTGACCGTCGAGACCGTCTTCACCAGCTCGCTGAAGTCGCCGGCCGCCTTCTTCGACAGCATGGCCCGTAGGTATTCCATGCCCGCCTGCGGGTTGGCGCTCTTGGACGGGACGATGAAGTTCTCGCTCGGCTGACTGTGCAGCGTGCCGTACGGCAGCTTGTCCGAGCCGGTGAAGTCGGGAATGGGGAACATGCCGTACTCGAAGTCGGCCGGGGTGGTCGTCTTCTGCTCGTTCTCCAGCCATGAACCGCAGGGCAGCATGGCGACCTTGTTCTTGTTCTGGGCCGTCTGCGTCTGCACGTGGTCGAGGCCGGCGGTGCCCTCCATGAGGTACTTGGCGCCGATCTCGGCCCAGGCCGTGGCCGCGGTCTTCATGGCCTCGGTGGTCCAGGCGCCGTCCTCGAGGTTGTCGATGTTGACGAGCACCTCGTTGCCGCCGATCTTGGCGGCCATGGTCAGCAGCGGCTCGTAGAGGTACTGGGGGTGCTTGCCCGCGTACGTGAACGCCGCCATCTTGCCCGACTTCTTGATCGTCTCGCAGAGGGCGAGGAACTCGTCCCAGGTCTTGGGCGTCTCCCAGCCGTTCTCCTTGAACACCTTCTGCGAATACCAGATGCCGTGGATGTAGTTGACGTAGCCGACCACGCTGAAGGTGCCGTCATAGGTGCCGAGGTCGATGACCGCCGGGTCGATGGTGTCCCTGACCTTGGTGTTCGGGTCGTCCCAGGAGGGCGCGTCGAGCAGCGGGCCGAGGTCGGCGAGCTGGCCGTCCTGGGCGAGCGCGCCGAAGTCCATGGCGTTGGCGCCGGAGTTGTCGATCACCTCGGGCGGGTTGCCGCCGGCGAACCGGGGCTGCAGGACCTTGGTGATCTCCTTGGTGGCGTTGTGCTTGATCTCGACCTTCGGATACTTGGCCTTGAACAGCGGCTGGTGGATGTTCTTGGCGTAGTCCTGGCCGAAGCCGCCGTCGAAGATCCACACCTCCAGCGGCTTGCCGTCAGCCACGCCGAAGGGGTTGGCTGCGCTGGTCGCGGCCGGGGACGCGGACGAGGCCGGCGCCTGGGCCTGGGGAGTGGCGCAGGCGGCGAGCGCGCCGGCCACGGGGACGAGAGCGGCGGCGCGAAGAAGCGAGCGCCGGGTGATGTCATGGGGGGTGTTAGGCATATCGATTACTCCTGACTAGTCAAGCTCCACGTCTGATACGTCCTGCGTAGCGGCTCTCCAGAGCCTTGTTGTGCTCCTCGCCGCCGGTCACGTTCACCGACAGGTATACGGGCGGCGTCTCGCCGAGGGCCACCAGCCGATCCACCGCCTCGGTGACCATCATCTGAGCCAGCAGCGCCGAGGTGATCGTGGAGACCGCTCCGTAGCTGCCGCCGCCGGGCAGCTCCAGGAGGGCGTCCCCGTACGGCGAGCCGTTGTCCAGCACGATGTCGGCCAGGTCGAGCAGCTTGCCGCCAGACGGATGCCGCGAGGTCATCTGGATGCTGTGCTTGACCGAGGTGATCGCGATCAGCGAGTGGCCGCGCTCCTTGACGATCGAGGCCAGCTCGACCACGGCGCCGTTCACGCCCGAGCTGGAGACCAGCACGAACACGTCCTGCGGCTCGACCGGCGCCAGCTCGTAGATCCGGTGCGCGACGGCCGGATCGCGCTCCAGCTCGGGGGTGAGCACGCTGGGCGGCTCCCCGCCGTACAACACGAGGTCTCGGGGCGTGAGCCGGTTGCTCGGCACCAGCCCGCCCGCGCGGCCCGCGATCTCCATCGCGATGGCCTCGGAGTGTCCCGATCCGAACGCGTTGACCACGCCGCCGGCCCGCAGCGACGCCACGAGGGCGTCGGCCGCCCGCCGCACCGGCTCCGCCTGCGTCTCGGTGACCTGGCGGGCCAGCTCAAGGGCCATGGATGCGTACGTCATTCAGCCTCTTTCCACACGGTGGCTCTCCACGGCGCTGATCGTGAGCTCGAAGGCCTGGTTGGTGCGCTCATAGGTGCGCTGGGCGACCGCCACGTAGACGGCGTCGAGCACGAACAGCTGCGAGTGGACGGCGGCGAGCCCGCCGAGCCGGAACGTGGTCTCCCTGCTGGCTGTGGTCAGCACCAGGTCGGCGAGCTCGGCCAGCGGGGAGCGGGCGAAGGATGTGACGGCGACCGTCGTCGCGCCGTGGCTGCCGGCCTCGGCCAGCGCCTCCATGACCTCGCGGGTGCTGCCCCGGTGGCTGATGCCGATCGCGACGTCCTCCGCGCCCAGCAGGGCCGCCTCCGACAGCGCCTCGTGCGCGTCGCCCGCGCTCCAGCACGGGATGCCGATGCGGCGCAGCCGGCCCTCCAGCATGGTCGCGACGTTGCCGCTGGTGGAGACGCCGACCAGGAGCACCCTGCGGGCGGCGACGAGGTCGTCGGCGACCCTGGCCACGACGTCGAGGTCGAGCTGGGCGGCGGTGTCCTGGATGAGCCGGGTGTCGGCGGCGGCCATCACCTCGACGGCGACGTCGATCGGGTCGTCGGGGCCGATCTCGTGGCCCACCCCGGCGCCCCATCCGGCCTGGGCGGCCCTGCCGGTCTCGGTGGCCAGCGCCACCCGCAGCTCGGCGTAGCCGGAGAAGCCGAAGGCGCGGCAGAACCGTGTCACGGTCGCGGGCGAACTGCCCGCGCGCTCCGCCAGCGCGATGATGGTCGACCGGGCGGCCTCGGCGGGATCGCCGAGGATCACCTCGCCGACCCGGCGCAACGCCTCCGGCAGACTGGACAGTTCTGTCTCCACACGCCCTAGGGCTCCTGAAGTCACGAATATTCCTTCCGGATATCGCGTCTTCTGGCGAAAATTATTCTTGCTTGTCGGTCACGTCAAGACCCACAATCTGATCGTGACTTATTCGCTCGTGGTCGGAGTCGACGCCGGCGCGACCTCCACCCGTGTCGCGGTGCACACGCTCGACGGCGTCCGAGTCGGCTACGCCAGGGGGGGTGCGGGCAATCCCAGTGCCCACGGGCTGGTCAAGGCGGTCGCCGCCATCGGTGCCACGCTGCGCGAGGCTCTGATCGGCCATGACGGCTCCAGCGTGGTGGCCTCCCTGGCCGGGGTCGCCGGGCACGTGCAGTCGATGGCGCCCGAGCTGGCCAAGCTCTGGGCCGACCTGGGCATCCCGGCCGGTCCGCGGCTCACGGGCGACGTGGTGATCGGCTATGTGGCCGGCTCGCCGTCCCCCGACGGGTCGCTGCTGCTGTCGGGCACGGGCGCGGTGGCGGCCCGGATCGCCGGCTACGAGATGGCCTCTGTCGCCGACGGTCTCGGCTGGCTGCTCGGCGACGAGGGCTCCGGCTTCTGGATCGGCCGCGCCGCCGCCAAGGCCGTGGTGGCGGCCCTCGACCGCGACCGGCTCGCCACGTCCGGCGGCTCCCCTTCCGGTCCGCTCACCGAGCTGGTGCTGGAGCACTTCCTCGGCGCCGAGCGCGGCTTCTCGCCGCGCGACACCGCCGATCGTCTCGTACGCCTCGCGCAGGCCGATCACATGCGCCTGGCCGCGCTGGCGTCGCTGGTGAGCCAGGCGGCGGCGGCGGGCGACCCGAGGGCGCTCGCCATCGCCGGGCAGGCGGCCGGGCATCTGGTCGACACCGTCAGGCGGGTGCACGCCTCCGGTCCCGTCGTGCTCGCCGGCAGCGTGCTCACCAACGAAGGCCCGGTACGGCAGGCCGTGCTGGAGTTGCTGGAGGGCGAGCCGGTGGCGACGGCGCTGGACACGGCGGGGGCGGCGGCCTGGCTGGCCGCCCGGGACCTGCTGCATGAAGGCGACAGGGACGCGCTGCACGCCCGCTTCACCGCCCCCGCCTGATCTCAGCCCTTGACCGCGCCAGCCGTCATGCCGGCACCCACCCGTCGCTGCAGGAACAGGAACAGCAGCAGGGCGGGCAGCGCGAACAGGCTGGCCGCGGCCATGGTCGCGCCCCAGTCGGTGCCGAAGACGTCGCGGAAGGACGACAGCCAGACGGGCAGGGTCCGCTTGTCCTGATCCTTGATGATCAGCACGTTGACGAAGGCGAACTCGTTCCAGGCGGTGATGAAACCGAACAGCGAGGTCGCCATCAGCCCCGGCGCGAGCAGCGGGAACACCACCCTCCTGAACGCCACCAGCCTGCTGCACCCGTCGACCTGCGCCGCCTCCTCCAGCTCCAGCGGGATCGCGGCGAGGAACCCGCGCAGCGTGACGATCGTGAACGGCAGCGTGATCATGAAGTAGACCCCGGTCAGCATCGCCAGCGAGTCGAGCAGCTCGGTGTCCCTGGCGATGATGAACACCGGCACCAGCAGCGCCTCCCACGGCGCCATCTGCGCGGCGAACACCATGACCACGAACGCGCCCCTCCCCCGCCACCGCATCCTGGCCACGGCGAACGCCGCCAGCAGCGCCACGAGCAGCGCGAGCAGCACGGCCACCACGGTGACCAGCAGGCTGTTGCGCCAGAAGGTCCAGAACCCGGGCGCGTTCACGGCCGTGGCGAAGTGTTCCAGGGTGGGGCTGGCGGGCCAGAACGTCGGGGTCTCCGACTGGATGTCCCTGGTCGGCTTGAACGCCGTGAGGAACATCCAGTAGACCGGGAAGCTCATCACCACCAGCACGACCAGCGCCGCGGCGTTCAGCGTGAGCCTTCTCATGAGCGGACCATCCGTCGCAGGTTGCTGATCAGGGCCACGGCGAGGATCACGACGGTGAGCATGGCGACCGCCGAGCCCAGGTCGTACCGGTGCAGCACCCGGGCGATCTTGAACGCGTACACCGGCAGGGTGGTGGTGGCGTCGCCGGGGCCGCCCTGACTCAGCACCCAGATCTGCGGGAAGCACTTGGCCACCCAGATCACCTCCAGCGAGACGATCAGGGCGAAGAGCTGCCTGAGCATCGGCAGCGTGACCTTCCAGAAGACCTGCCAGCCGGTGCCGCCGTCGATCCTGGCCGACTCGTACAGCTCCGCCGGGATCGTGGTCAGCCCCGCGTAGAGGGTGAGCGCCGCGAACGGCACCGACTGCCAGACGACGAGGATGACCAGGACGGCGAAGGTCGCCGTGCCGTCGGCGAACCAGGCGTAGCCGGTGAAGGAGTCGAAGCCGAGCGTCCCCAGCAGCCAGTTGACGACGCCCAGCTCGGACTGGAACAGCCACTGGAAGATCGTCGTGGCCGCGATCACGGGGGTGGCCCAGGCCAGGGCCAGCGCGCTCATCACAGCCAGGCGCATGCCGCGCCGCAGCCGCACCAGCATGAGGGCGACGCCGGTGGACAGGACCACGATGAGCACCACGTTCACCGCGGTCCACACGAGCGTGCGCAGCAGGACCTGCCAGAACTCCTGCCCTGCCAGCAGCTCCTGGTAGTTGTCCAGGCCGATGAAGGCGGCCCCGCCCCTGATGAGCTCGCCCATGCGGAAGTGCTGGAGCGAGATCACGGCCGCCTTGAGCAGCGGGTAGAGCAGGAGGAAGGCCCCACCCGCCACCGTGGGCGCGATGAGCAGGTAGGGCCAGAGCGAACGGTCGCGCACGGGCTCAGGACCCGCTGTTGAGTGTCGTGGCGATGGATTCGGAGACCTTCTTGGCCTCCGTGGCCGGGTCCGCGCCGGTGAGCACGGCGGTCATGTACTGCTTGATGACCGAGGTGGCCTCGACGGCGGCCCAGTTGGGGGTGTTCGGAGTGGCCCTGCCCACCGCCGCGGCGGCGGCCATGGCGGCGGTGCCCTCGTCTCCGGACAGCACCGAGGCGAGCGAGGTGCGGTTGGGCACGAAGCTCATGGCCTTGGCGAGCTCGGTCTGGAACTGCTCGCCGGCCAGGGCCTTGACCACCTCGTAGGCCTCGTCCTGGTGCTTGGAGGCGACCGGGACGATCAGGTCGGAGCCGCCGGTGAAGACGGCGCCGGGCTTGTCGGCGGTCTTGCCGGGGATGGGGAAGAAGCCCATCTTGTCCTTGAGCTTCGGCTCGACCTCCAGGACGCGGGCGGCAACGCCGGGGACGGCGATGATCTGCGCCACCTTGCCCTGGGCGAACACCTCGTGCTGGGGCGGGTTGGCCTCGTCGGCGTCCTTGGGACCCTTGCCGAGGGCCTGCAGGCGCTGGTAGAAGTCCATCCCGGCCAGCGCCTGGGGGGTGTCGAGGGCGCCGCGCCACGCGCCGCCCTCCTGGACGGCGAGGTCGCCGCCCTCGTCCCAGACGAACCCCGCCAGGGCGTACCAGGTCTGCCCGGTCAGATAGATGCCCTGGTTACCACCTTTATTGAGCTTTGTCGTGATATTTAGCCATTCGTCCCTCGTCTTGGGCGGGGCCTCGATGCCCGCCTCGGCGAACAGATCCTTGTTGTAGACGACGACCCGGTTGGCGGCATACCAGGGCACGCCGTACTGCTTGCCGTCGATGTTGCCGGGCTGCGCCAGGCCGGGCAGCCAGTCCTCGCCCTTGAGGTCGGCGACCTTCGCGGTGAAGTCCTGGACGCCGCCGCTGGCCGCGTACTGGGCGACCTGCGTGTTGCCCACCTCGATCACGTCGGGAGGGTCGGTGCTGGCGAGCGCGGCCGTCACCCGCTCGCCGATGCCGTCCCAGGCCTGGATCTGGAGGTCGAGGTCGACGCCCTGGTGCGCGGCCTCGTAGCGGGTCTCGAACGTCTTCAGCAGGTCCTGCGTGACACTGCCGTCCATGATCCAGACGGCCAGCTTGGCGGGGCCGCTGCTCGCCGGCGTGCCCGCCGAGGTCTCGGGGGTCGAGCCGCACGCCGCCGCGGCCAGTGCCAGTGCCGCCACCGCGGCGGTGAGTCGGTGCGTCATGATGCCTTCTCGCTACGGGTTGGGAACGGTGTCACGGAAGGCGGTGCCCTCCGCGCGGAGGGCGTTGATCCGGCTCTGCACGCCGGCAGGCGAGACGACCTCGTTCTTGGCGTGGTAGACCCAGTCGACCTGCTGCCTGTAGGTGCGGGTGCCGGTGGCCGCCTGAAGGTCGATGAACCACTGGTTGAACATGAGCCACATCGGCGTCTCGGGGTAGTGGATGCCGCCGTGGTCGGCGAACAGGCGCCCGTCGACGTAGTACTTGATACGGCCGCCCGAGACCTGGATGACCAGGTCGTGCCAGCCGGCGAAGCTGGTCCGCTCCTCGGTGTGGACGTTCACCGCCTGCCACGGCTCGCCCTGGTAGGTCTCCCAGCTGGTGGCGTAGAGGATGTTGCCGGGCTCGCCCCAGCCGCCGTTGGGCAGATACTCGAAGTCGAGCTCGCCGTAGTCGGGGTCCAGGTTGAAGCGGAGCGGCGTGATGGTGAAGAACGTCTGCACCACGTGCTCGCCGTCAGGGCCGCTGGTGGGGGCGTCGGTGAAGCGCACTCGGGCCGCGTACGTGCCCTCGAAGAACTTGCGGTTCGCGGTGGACAGCTCGGTGTGCACGGTGCCCGAGGCGGTGCCGTTCGTCGAGGAGTCGAGCGTGAGCAGGCCGCCCGGGAACGTGATCGCCGACGGCGACCAGGTCGCGCCGGGCACGCCGGGGCCGCCGGAGCTGCCGCGCACGGTCCAGCCACGCTGCGCCAGCCTCGGGTCCGAGGAGTTCGTGTACGTGAAATCGTCGAACAGCACGCCGCCGGGGCCGGGCGGCGGATCCGTCGGGTCGGGCGACGGTCCGGGATCGCTGCCCGAGGGGGTGCCCCAGGCAAGCTCGCCGCCCACGTAGACGGCGATCTTGCTCCAGTCGGCGTAGGACGTCTGGGCGCCGTAGGAGTGGTCGTCGCTCTGGGTGAAGCTCTGCCAGTCGGCCCGGTAGAAGCGCAGCTGCAGGTCGCGGGTGGTGGCGCCGGCGGCGAGGGAGCCGGAGGTGAAGCCGATCTCCAGATACTGGGCTCCGGCTGCCTGGGGGACGAAGTGGCCCGTCACCGTCGAGCAGGACACCACCGCCCAGGAGCAGGCGAAGCGGTAGGACTCAGAGCCGGTGAGGTAATAGCGGATCTTGACCTGGTTGAGCGGGATCGTGGTGGTGCCGTCGTTGAAGAGCTGGAGCCACGGCTCGGCCTGGGCGGTGGTGTTGCCCGGGGCGCTGGTGCGGTACTGCAGGCGGATGGCCTGCTCGGCGCTGGCGGGGTTGGCGATGGCCAGGGAGGCGATCAGGGCGAGGGGGATGGCTAAGGACAGCAATACTTTTCGGAAATTTCGCGACATGGGTGGGGTTCTCCTTGTTTCAGCGGCCCCCGAATGTGCGGCATGCCAAACAGAGCTGTCGTGCGGCTGTCGTGTGATGTGGTCCGCGGCGGTCGTGCGCGGCGACGAGGTCGTACGTGCGGAGGAGGTCAGGCGCCGCGGCGGATGCGGCCCGCGTACAGCGCTTCCAGCTTGAGGTTGTGCGCGTCGCCCTCCGGCACGTTGGCCGAGAGGTAGACCGGCGGAACCTGTCCCGCCTGGAGGAGGTTGCTCACGGTCTGAGCCACGACCAGCTGGGCGAGCAGGGCTGAGGTGATGGTGGAGACGGCTCCGGTGGCGCCTCCGTCGGGCAGGGGCAGCATGGCGTCGCCGTAGGGCGCCCGGTTGTCGAGCACCACGTCGGCCAGGTCGGCGAGCTTGCGGCCCGACGGGTGGCGGGACGCGACCGCGTCGCTGTGCGCGTGCGAGGTGATGGCGACCAGGGCGTGACCGCGCTGCTTGACGAGCGTGGCGAGCTCCACGACGACGCCGTTCACGCCGGAGTTGGAGATGATCACGAACAGGTCGTCGTCGTGGACGGGGGCGTGGTCGAGGATGGTGCGGGCGACGGCCGGATCCCGTTCGAGGTCGTAGCGGTCCAGCTCGGACCTGGGGGCGCCGCCGTACAGGACGATGTCCCTGAGCGCGAGCCGGTTCGTCGGCACCAGGCCGCCCGCGCGGCCGGCGATCTCCATGGCGACCGCCTCGGAGTGGCCGGAGCCGAACGCCTGGATGACGCCGCCTCGGGTCAGCGCCTGGGTGAACAGGGCTGCGGCCTGAGGGATCGCCGGATCTTTCGGGATCGTCTGGACGAGGTGAGCGATGTGCTCAGCAAATAGCTCCGGATTTATCGTCATACGTCTCCTTCTGGCAGGCGATGTCCTGCCACGGCCTGAACCGTGACATCGAACGCCTCCCTGGTCCGCTCGTACGTACGCTGCGCGACCGACACGTACACCACGTCCAGCACGAGCAGCTGCGAGTGGATCGCGGCGAACCCGTCGGACCGGAACGTCGTCTCGCGGCTGGACGTGGTCAGCACCAGCTCGGCCACCTCGGCCAGCGGCGAGCGGGGATGCGAGGTCACCGCGACCGTGATCGCGCCGTGGCTGCCGGCCTCGGCCAGCACCTCGATCACCTCCCGCGTCCTGCCGCTGTGGGAGATCCCGATGGCCACGTCACCCTGCCCGAGCAGCGCCGCGTCGGTGAGCGCGCTGTGGGCGTCGGACCTGCTCCAGGTGGGCACCCGCATCCGCTGCAGGCGGTACTCCATCTCGCTGGCGACCGCGGCACTGCTCGACACCCCGAACAGCAGCACCCGCCCCGCCCCCGCCACGGCCTGCGCCACCTTGGCGACCACGGCGAGGTCGAGCTGGTCCCCGGTCTCCTGGATCAGCCGGATGTCGTTGCCCGACACCACGCCCAGCACCTTCTCCAGGCTGTCGTCGGGCAGGATCTCCTGGCCGATGTCGGTCTGCCAGGTCTGCTGCGCCACCCGCCCGGTCTCGGTGGCGACGGCGACCCGCAGCTCGGCGTAGCCCGCGAAGCCGAGGGCCCGGCAGAACCTGGTGATCGTCGCCGTGGAGGTGCGGCTCCGCTCGGCGAGATCGACGATCGTCAGCCTGGCGGCCTCGCCGGGGTTGTCGAGGATCGCGTCGGCGACCTTGCGCAACGCGTCGGGCATCTCGTGCCGCTCGGTCCTGATCCGGCCAAGTAGTTCCACGCGGTGAAAATTATGCTCACCCGTTGGCCGCGTCAAGGGGTCCCGGCAATAATTCTTGACATGACGCTGGTCCTGGGCGTCGACGCCGGCGGCACCTCAACCCGCACGGCAGTCTTCACACTCGACGGCTGCGCGGTGGGGCGCGGGAGTGCAGCAGGAGGCAACCCGGGGGCGGTGGGATTCGACCAGGCGTGCGCGAACGTGTCGGCCGCGGTCCTCGAGGCGCTGGTGGAGCGCGTCTTCGGCGCCGATCGGCGACAGCGACCCGCCCACGACAGCCTGCCTCCCATCCCCGGCAATGCCGTGGTGCGGCCGGTCGGCGACGTCGTCACGGCCTTCAGCGCGGGCTCGGACACGGCCTCGGGCACGGTGCTGATCTCAGGAACGGGCGCCATCGCGGCAAAAATTACCAACCACACCGTGACGGCCACGGCCGACGGCCACTGCTGGCCCTGGCCGAGCTGGCACCGCTGGTGAGCCAGGCTGCGGCGGCAGGAGATCCCGCGGCGACGGCCATCGTGGCGGAGGCGATCCCGCAGGAGCGGCAGCCTGGCTGGCGGCAGCCCCGCTCCTCTCCCCTGCCGAGTCCGGCAAATGGCACGCCCGTTTCACAGAAGGCGTTGCCGTGAACCTGACCGAATAGGAGGATCCGCGGGGTCGACCCGGTGGGTCCACTTCCGCTCGTCATGAATGTGATCTGCTCAACCCAGGGTCCATGTCTCGACAATGCGTATTGTACGAACTTCAGGCATGTTCAACATCTCCAACAGCCTGCGTTGAGAATACCCGGAGGCAAGCAATCCATAGACACGCCCTTCTTGCGCGGCCTCTCGCAATCGGTCGATGTTCAGATCGAGTTGTGCCAGGCCGATTCCGTCCGGCCAGGAGAACCGGGACACCCATCGGCGATAGAGTTCCAGACTGGACGTCCGCTCGCACACGGCAGCGCGATAGACGGCGCAAGGTCGCCAGAAGATCGGCTTGCTCATTCCCGTTTCCAGGCCGGACAGGAACAGGAATGACGTGTCCGTCTTCGTATCCACCAAGCCCGCGAATGTCGTGTCCAGCTTTTGCTCATCCAAAGGTTCGGTCAGCTCGATTATCGCAGCGGAGAAAGTATTCTCCGCCAGATTTGTGAGCTCGCGACGCGCTTGCATCTTCGCACCATCATCCGCACCTTGCCCACCACCAAAAGACTGGAGCATGCCCGTCATTTTCATATCCGGGGGTAGTGACTTGCCGAGATATCTAAAAGCAGTCATGCTCACCCGAGCCCTTGAGGGGGCCCGCCTCCGATCCGCCATATTCATCGACCGAAAATTCAAGGCGTGTTGAGATCGGACCGATTGTTGCGCCTGAGTCGATCAACCGATGCTCTGGATGTGCCATTTGAACGGCTCCGGAATACATTTCGCGAAAACGTCCAGGTTCATCGGCGGAAAAGTGAAGGGCCTCGACCAATAAGAGGACGCTTGCCGCCATCAGGACTACGAGGCGCACCGTTCGCCGTTGGGTCATGACCAGCCTTTTCCGTTATACGCCAGGGATGGCCTAGGGTGTGGGCTGCCCACACCCTCGGCCATCTCGCATCGTTTGATGAACCACGCGCCATCCTGGCTGATCACTTCAGTGATGATTGTCGCGCGCCACTGAACACCATCGGGCTTCTGCTGGGCCTGACCCTCGTTGTCCAACATCACAGGCTCGGGAGCCTCAGCTCGCGAGTAGCGCCGCGCTGCCGTAGCTGCCGCCGAATCCCGTCACCAGCGCCACCTCACGCCCGTCCCGCAGCTCCCGGACGGCCTGCGCGACGTTGTTCAGGCCGTGCACGTACCCTTCCGACAGCAGGCCGCCGTGCGGGTTCACCCACGTGTGCCGCCGTTCCAGCAGGTACGGGCCGAGATCGGCCCGGCTCACCAGGCCGAAGTCCTCCAGTTGCCTGGGCACCAGCCACGAGTACGCGTCGTACGGCAGCGCCACGTCCACGTCCGACGGGCGCATGCCGGAGGCGTCCCACAGCATCGGGGCCACGTACGCGGAGAAGATCGCCGTGACGTCCGGCGCGCGGTCCATCGCGGAGCTGCCCGGGCCTCCCCCGCGCACCACCGCCTGGATATGCGGGCCCGCCAGTACGCCGCTGACCACCAGCGCGCAGGCGCCGTCGGTCTCCTGGCAGCAGTCCACCGTGCGCAGCGGGGTGGAGACGTACGGTCTGGCCAGGTATTCCTCGTACGGCAGCGGCTGCCTCCTGAGCGCCCGCGGGTTGGCGGCGGCGTTGACTCTGGACTGGGCCACCACGGCGTGCAGGTGCCGCTCACCGAGGCCGGTCTCGTGCAGGTAGCGGGTCGCGGCCATGGCGAACATCGGGATCGGGCCCGCCAGCCCGTACGTGAAACGCTCCTGGGGGCCGGTGGAGACAGTGTTCATACGTTTCCCGGAACGGCCGTTCAGGGCGCGATAAATGAGGATATTTCTGGCTAAACCCGCGTGGATCAGCATGGCCGCGTCCCCCAGGATCGACGCTGCCTGGGTGCCGCCGCCGGCGATGTCGTTGTGCCAGCCCAGCCGCTCGATGCCCAGAGCCCTGGCGACCTGGGTGACAGGCGCGGAGTCGTTCAGGTGATAGCTGAGCACGGCGTCGATGTCGGCGGGCTCGAGCCCGGCGTCCGCGCATGCCGCTCGGCAGGCCTCGCGTGCCAGGTCAAGCTCGGTGCGGCCGGACTCGCGCGTCAGTGCCGTCATCCCGATCCCGGCGATGGCCGCCCTTCCGGCGAAGGGCTGCATGCCCACCTCCTGCCGGACCGGTGGCTCCTCGCACCACTCGCCGGAGCAGGGCGCGAAGCTGCCCCGGCCAGTGGCGCATGCGGTTTCCGCCGCAAACGCTACCGCCCGGCGGACCCTCCAGACAAGCGCTTGCTCGGCGATTTTCGGTTGGTACAGGAGGGGTGTGGGGCCACACGTGAATCCCCCCACGGGCCACGGAGACGGGGCCGTCCGCCGGGACCGGGCCGTACGCGGAAGATCCGGGTGGTACGTGGTGATCGCGTCGCACGTGGAGGTATGGGCCGGACGGAGGTGGGGTTCTGCGGACGGATGCGGGGTTCGTACGGGTGAATTACGGGTGAATATCGTCACCCGGGGTCAACTGAGCCTCTTCACGACAGGTATCCACTTCTGTAAGACGAGGTGCGATCATCGAGAGCCCATCACCATCACCCGAGGTGAGCGATGGATCTACGCCACGTCCGCTACGCGATCACGATCGCCCGCGCCGGCAGCCTGCGCCGTGCGGCCACCATCCTGCGGATCGCCCAGCCCACCCTGTCGGAGCAGCTCAGGGCGCTGGAGAAGGAGGTCGGGGTGGAGATCTTCACCCGCTCCTCCAGCGGGGTGCGGCTCACCGAGGCGGGTGAGGTGTTCCTCGCGCAGGCGACCGTCGCGGTGGACGCGTTCGAGCGTGCGGTGATCGCCGCCAGGAGCAAGGGGCAGACGACGCGGCTGGGGGTGGCCGACGGGCTGAGCGACGTGATGGCCGGCCTGCTGGCCCAGCTCCAGCACACGCGCCTGCGCGTGGCCCCGATGGGCACGGCCGAGCAGATCGTCTCCATCGTGGACGGGGCGCTCCAGGCCGGGCTCGGGTACGCCCCCGGCTCCCTGCCGCGCGGCGTGGCCCGGATGCTCGTCCACCGCGCACCGGTGCGCGCGTTGCTCCGCCGCGACCACGAGCTGGCCGGGCACGAGCGGCTGTCGCTGGCCGATCTGGCGGCTGAGCCGCTGGTCATGCCCGAGTCGGAGGCGGTGGCGGGGGCGCGCAGGTTCCTGGAGGCGTTCGTCCGGCACCGCCTGCATCCGCGGCTCGGGCCGTCGGCCGCCACCCATGACCTGGCGATCGCCATGGTGAGCGAGGGCGCGGGGTACACCCTGTGCGTGCGCGACGGCACGCCGGTGCCGGAGCAGCTGGCGTTCGTGCCGATCGCGGAAGAGGTGCCGCCGATCGAGGTGGTCTTCCTCTGGAACCGCCAGGCCGACGTGCACGACCTGATCAGCGCGGCCCGGCATCTGGCACGATCTGGATAGCGCTAATATCCAAAGGATGCGCATGTCCGAGCTCAGCGCCAAGTCCGGCGTGGCCATCCCCACGATCAAGTACTACCTCCGCGAAGGACTGCTCCACCAGGGGGAGCAGATGGCGGCCACCCGCGCCGAGTACGACGGGTCGCACCTGCGCAGACTGCGCCTGATCAGAGCGCTCCTGGAGGTGGGCAGGCTGCCGGTCGCCGCGATCAAGCAGGTGGTGGAAGCGGTGCAGGACGAGTCCCTGCCGGTCCACCACCTGCTCGGCACCGCCCAGTACGCCCTGAGCCCTTCGGTCGAGCCGGAGCCGACCCCGGAGTGGGCCACGGCCCGCACCCAGGTGGACACCCTCCTCGACGGCCTGGGCTGGCACGTCGATCCCTCGGCCCCTGCCAGGAACGAGCTGGCGCAGACCGTGGTCAGGATGCGCCAGCTCGGCCTCACCGCGGACCTCGCGCCGTACGCGGAGGCGGCCGAGAAGCTGGTCACCGAGGTCGAGCTGGACTCGATCCCGTTCGACGGCCCGCGTGACGCCGCCGTCGAGGCCCTGGTGCTGGGGACGGTCCTGTACGGGCGGGCCTTCGACGCCCTGCGCCGCCTGGCCCAGGAGTCGGAGTCGGCCCGCCGCTTCGGCGGCGGGCGAGGCTGACCGTCCGGACGCGTCAGGCGGCCTGCGCCGGGTAGGGCGGCCGGATGTTCGACGATTTCAAGCAAGCCAGGATCGACGTCGGCGAGGCGGAACTGTTCGTCAGGCACGGCGGCGACGGCCCGCCGGTGCTGCTGCTGCACGGGCACCCCAGGACACACGCCACCTGGCATCGGGTCGCGCCGCTGCTCGCCGCCGGCCACACGGTGGTGTGCCCGGACCTGAGGGGATACGGCCGCTCGTCGAAGCCGCCGTCGACCCCCGACCACGAGCCCTACTCCAAGCGCGCGATGGCCAGGGACATGGTCGCCCTCATGCGCGCGCTCGGCCACGACCGGTTCGCCGTGGTGGGCCACGACCGCGGCGCCTACGTGGCCCAGCGGCTGGCCCTCGACCACCCCAGCGCCGTCACGCACCTGGCGGTGCTGGACAGCGTCCCCATCGGCGAGGCCCTGGCCCGCTGCGACGCGGGGTTCGCGGCGCGCTGGTGGCACTGGTTCTTCCTCGGCCAGACCGCCAAGCCCGCCGAGCGGGTGATCAACGCCGACCCGGACGCGTGGTATCGGGGCGACCCCGAGCAGATGGGGGCTCAGGCGTACGAGGACTACCGGCGCGCCATCCACGACCCGCTCACCGTGCACGCCATGTGCGAGGACTATCGGGCCGGCCTGGGCCTCGACCGCGCCGCCGACGACGCCGACCGGGCCGCGGGCCGTACGGTCGCCTGCCCGATGCTCTTCCTCTGGGCGACGCGGGACGACATGGAGGACCTCTACGGCGATCCTCTGCAGGTGTGGCGCTCGTGGGCCGACGACGTGCGCGGCCACGCCGTCGAAAGCGGCCACCACCTGGCCGAGGACGCGCCCGATGAGCTGGCCGACGCCATCGCGACGTTCGTGACTCAGCGTGGCGCGCAGGCGAGGTAGCGGCCGAAGGCGTACTGACCGTCCGGCACGAACGGCCAGCGCCACACCGCCAACCGCAGCTCCGCCTCGCTCATCCAGCCGTGCCAGGACACCTCCTCAGGATCCGGACGCAGCTCACGGGGAACGACGGCCTCGTGCACCCCCAGCCAGTAGGGGCCGGCCACCCCCCGGCACAGGAACCTGAGCACCGGCCGCACCGGCACCCGCACACCGAGCTCCTCGAACAGCTCCCTGGCCGCAGCCTGCGCGTAGGGCTCGCCGACGCCGACGGCCCCGCCCACCATCACGTCGTAGTAGCCGGGGAAGCGGGCGAGGTGGCCGGGGCGCCGGTGGACGAGAATCCGGCCCCGCTCGTCACGGCAGATCGTGGTGGCGATGCGGTGCAGCAGGCCTCGCCTGGTCGCCTCCGCGCGATCCATCACGCCGAGCACATCGTCCTGGTCGTCGACGAGTTCTACGAGTTCCTCCACGGCGCCCACGATCGCAGGCGGCTGTGACATTCTTCAGCCGGTGCCGGTGACCGGACGTTTCAGCAGCCACAGCGCGGCTCGTTGGAGCAGGGAGCGGTGGATCTCGTTGTCGTAGGACCTGGTGTCGTGGCCGAGCGCGTCATAGAACACCCGGCCGCGCCGCACCGGACGGGCCCACGCCAGCGGCTGACCTCCTGAGGAGGCCAGCGGGCGGACGTCGGGCAGCACGTCGAGGTCGCTGTAGACCTCGTCCACGAGGTCGAAGTCGCGCAGCCCGTCCACGATCGGGTGCCCACCGTGCACCCGCACGCCGGTCCAGCCGAGCGGCGGGTGGTGGGACTTGGGCCAGGTCCAGCAGCCGCCCAGCACCCGCGGCCAGCCCTGCCAGTCGTCGAAGCAGATCGACGCGGAGTGCATGCACAGCAGGCCGCCGCCGCGGTCGAGGTGGTCCAGCAGCGTGGTGCGGGCCGCGGCGGGGAGGCGGAAGCTCCACCGGTCGCGCAGGCCGGCGAAGCGGTCGGCGTTCATCTGCCAGCGCAGCGCGTTGAAGGTGATGAGCTGGACCTCCGACGGCTCGCTCAGCGCGCCGGCGATGTCCTCGGTGATCTCGGACTCGACCCCCACATCGGCGAGCACCTCTGCGAGGGCGGCCGACGTGGCGTCGAAGTCGTGGAACGGGCCTCCTGAAAGGATCAAGTTTCGTGCCACGCGCCAAGCTCATCACGGCCGTCCCGGCATTTCCACCCGCCCCTGTGTCACATCCGGCGTGCCTCCCCCGTCCTTTCAGGACAGGGAGAGGAGTGCCCGTGTGCGAAGTGAGTACGCTGCCCGACGTGAAGCGGGTCGCGGATTTCGAGGAGTACCGGCCCATGCTGCTCGGACTGGCCTACCGCCTGCTCGGCAGCATGTGGGACGCGGAGGACGTCGTGCAGGAGGCCTGGCTGCGCTGGTCGGGCGCCGACCGCGGTGACATCAGGGAGCCGCGGGCCTTCCTGCTGACCGTGGTGTCACGGCTGGCGCTGGACCAGCTCCGCTCCGCCAGGGTCAAGCGGGAGGCCTACACCGGCCCCTGGCTGCCCGAGCCGGTCCCGACCGCGGAGGCGGGCCCGCTGGACACCGCCGAGCTGCGCGACACCGTGTCATTCGCGACGCTGCACCTGATGGAGCGGCTCTCGCCGCCCGAGCGGGCGGCGTTCGTCCTCCGGGAGGCCTTCGAGCTGCCGTACGACCAGATCGCGGAGATCGTCGGCTCGTCCGTCGCCAACGCCAGGCAGATGCACCACCGGGCCTCGGTGCGGCTGTCGGAGGGCCGCGACAGGTTCCGGCCGTCCTCGCGCGAGCACACCGAGCTGCTGACGAAGTTCATCGAGGCGGCGGGCGGCGGTGACCTGGACGCGCTCACCGAGCTGCTGCACGAGGACGTGGTGAGCTGGAACGACGGCGGCGGCAGGGTCAGGTCCGCGCTGCGGCCGATCCACGGCCGGCGCAAGGTGCTGGCGTTCCTCACCGGGCTGATGGCCCGCTACTCCTTCGGCCCTCCCACGATCGGCGAGGCCAACGGTCAGCCGGTGATCTGGACGCAGCTCGGGGCCAGCCGCCAGCTCATGGCCATCGACGTGCACGAGGGCCGCATCAGCGGGCTGTACGTCGTGCGGAACCCGGACAAGCTCGGCCGGGTGCGCCCGCCCTCCTGACCCGCTCGCGGGATCTATAGTCGCCCCCATGGATCTCGGCATCTCAGGCAAGGTGGCACTCGTCACGGGCGGCAGCGCGGGCCTCGGGCTGGCCGCCGCCAAGAGTCTCGCGCGGGAGGGATGCGACGTGTGCGTGAGCGCGCGCAATCCCGAACGGCTGGCCGACGCGGTGGTGGAGCTGCAGGAGTTCGGCGGCGTGGTGCACGCGGTGCTCGCCGACGTGGAGGACCCGGGGGCCGCCGAGCGGATCGTGCGGGAGACGCGCGACGTGGTCGGCCCCATCGACATCCTGGTGGCCAACGCAGGCGGGCCGCCTCCCGGCCGGTTCGTGGACGCGAGCCTGGCCGACTGGGACGTGGCGGTGCAGCGCAACCTGCTCGGCACCGTACGGCTCGTGCGGGCGGTGCTGCCGGAGATGCGCGCGCGGGGGTGGGGCCGCATCGTCACGATCACCAGCAGATCGGCCCGCGAGGCGCTCGACGGGCTCGCCCTGTCGAACGCCACCCGCTCGGCCGTCGCCGGGCTGGTGCGCACGCTGGCCCGCGAGGTGGGCGGCGAGGGGGTGCTGGTCAACAACGTGATGCCGGGCCCGATCGACACCGAGCGGCTGCGCGCTCTGGCGGGCGACGAGGAAGGGCTGGCCGCGCGGGCCGCGGGCGTGCCGGTGGGCCGGATCGGGCGGCCCGAGGAGGTCGGCGACGTGGTGGCGTTCCTGGCCAGTGAGCGCGCCTCGTTCGTGAACGGGATCTCGCTCCTGGTGGACGGAGGAGAGAGCCGCGTCATCGCATGACCGGACGGCTGCCCGGAGCCTTAGGTACAAATGCCTACAATTCAAAGGACTGACGGGAAGGCGGGGGCATGGACAAGCCGGTCATCGTGACGGTCGACGACGACCCGGGCGTGTCGAGGGCGGTCGCCCGCGACCTCCGGCGCCGCTACGGCCAGCAGTACAGGATCGTCCGCGCCGAGGCGGCGGACCAGGGCATCGAAGCGGTCAAGGAGATGCGGCTGCGCGGCGACGAGGTGGCGGCCATCCTCGCCGACTACCGGATGCCGCAGATGAACGGGGTGCAGTTCCTCGAGGCGGCCATGGACATGTACCCGTTCGCGCGGCGGGTGCTGCTGACCGCCTACGCCGACACCGACGCCGCGATCCAGGCCATCAACGTGGTGGACCTGGACCACTACCTGCTCAAGCCGTGGGATCCGCCGGAGGAGAAGTTCTACCCGGTGATCGACGGCCAGCTCGACGCCTGGCAGCGGACGGACCGGGTGCCGGCGGCGGAGCTGCGGGTGGTGGGCGATCGCTGGTCCGCGCCGTCCTACAAGGTGCGCGACTTCCTGTCCCGCAACCATGTGCCCTATCAGTGGATGCTGGCCGAGGACCCGGAGGGCGCCCAGCTCGTGGCGGCCGCGGGCGACGACTGCCACCTGCCGCTGGTGGTCACCTCCGAGGGCGTGATGCTGCAGGCTCCCGACCAGTCCACCCTGGCTGCCACCGTGGGCATGTCGACCACCCCGGCCACGGACTTCTACGACCTGATCGTGGTCGGCGGAGGGCCGGCGGGACTGGGCGCGGCGGTCTACGGCGCGTCCGAGGGGCTCAACACCGTACTGGTCGAGGCGCACGCCTCAGGCGGGCAGGCGGGCCAGAGCTCCAGGATCGAGAACTACCTGGGCTTCCCCGACGGCGTGTCCGGCCAGCAGCTCGCCGACCGGGCGCGCAGGCAGGCGCTGAAGTTCGGCGCCGAGCTGCTGACCGCGCGCAACGTCACCCTCCTGGAGCCGCGCGGGCAGGCGCGGGTCATCGGGTTCGAGGACGGCGGGGAGATCGCCGCGCACGCGGTGATCCTCGCCACCGGGGTGACCTACCGCCGCCTGGAGGCGCCCGGCCTGGACGAGTTCGTCGGCAGGGGCGTCTTCTACGGCGCCGCCCTGACCGAGGCGCCCTCCTGTCAGGACAGCGACGTCTACATCGTGGGGGCCGCCAACTCGGCCGGGCAGGCGGCCGTCTACCTGTCGGGATTCGCGAGCAAGGTCCACTTGTTGGTGAGGAGTGACGGTTTGGAGAAGTCCATGTCGCACTACCTCATCGAGCAGATCCAGGCGATCGACAACATCGAGGTGCACCTGGAGTCCCGGGTGACCGGCGGCGCGGGCGAGGGCCACCTGCAGCAGCTGTCGATCTCGACCAGCGGCGAGGAGCGCACGGTCGACACGCAGTGGCTGTTCGTGTTCATCGGCGCGGAGCCCTACACCTCCTGGCTCGGCGACACCGTGGAGCGGGACGGGAAGGGGTTCCTGCTCACCGGTCCCGACCTCGTGCAGGGCGGGCGTCGGCCGCGCAACTGGACGCTCAGGCGCGAGCCGTACTTCCTGGAGACCAACGTGCCGGGAGTGCTGGCCGCAGGGGATGTGCGAGCAGAGTCGATCAAAAGAGTGGCCTCCGCCGTCGGGGAGGGCGCGATGGCCGTCGCGCTCGTGCACCGCTATTTGGAGAAGCAATGACCACCGTGGACGTGGAGATCGACGAGCTGCGCAAGCTGTTCCTGTTCGAGCGCCTGACCGACGAGCAGCTCACCAAGCTGGCCAACAGCGGCCAGATCCGCTCGTTCGAGCAGGACGAGGAGATCCTCCGGCAGGGTGAGCCGGCCGAGTGCTTCGCGGTGCTGGTGGAGGGCGAGCTGCAGATGGTCTCGGAGACCGTCAGCGCCGGGACCGTCGCCATGCCGCGCACCTCCCAGCCGGGCGTGTACGGCGGGGCCACCTCCGCCTACCTCGGCGACCGGGCGCCCCTGACCTACCAGCACACGCTGCGCGCCACCGCGCCGTCGCGGGTGTTCATCCTGCCGGCCAGGAAGTTCGCCTACATCGTGACCGAGTGGTTCCCGATGGCCATGCACCTGCTCGACGGCCTGCAGTCCGGCGGGCGGATGCAGCGCGAGATCATCGACAGGCGGCAGCGGCTGACCGCGCTCGGCACGATCACCGCGGGGCTCACCCACGAGCTCAACAACCCCGCCGCGGCGGCCGTGCGGGCCGTGAGCGAGCTGCGCTCGCTGATCAGGGTCTCCCGCATGGAGCTCGCCCAGCTCGCCGAGAACGGGATCCCGCCGGAGCGGCTGCGCGCGCTGATCGAGATGCAGGAGGCGTGCACGGAGGCGGTCGGCAAGCTGCCCGCCCGTAGCCCGATGGAGATCTCCGACGCCGAGGACGAGCTGGGCGAGGCGCTGGACGAGCTGGGCGTGGAGGATGCCTGGGACCTGGCCTCACCGCTGGTCAACGCCGGGTTCGGCAAGGAGCATCTGGCGAAGGTGTGCACGAAGGTGGGCGAGGAGCACACGCCCGCCGCGCTGCGCTGGCTGTCGGAGGCGGTCGAGATCTCGCAGATGCTGGGCGAGGTCACCGATGCGACCGAGCGGATCACCTCGCTGATCCGCTCCGCCAAGCAGTACTCCCAGATGGACCGCGCGCCGTTCCAGGTGCTCGACGTGCACGAGCTGCTCGACAGCACCGTCGCGATCTTCCGTGGCAAGATCCCGCCCGGCATCAGCGTGGTGACCGACTACGACCGGACGCTGCCGCCGATCCCCGCCTACGGCGGCGAGCTCAACCAGGTGTGGACGAACCTGATCCACAACGCGCTCGACGCCATGGGCGAGGAGGGCACGCTGACCATCCGCACCGCCCACGACGAGGACGAGGCGATCATCGAGATCGGCGACACCGGCCACGGCGTGCCGGAGGCGATCAGGGATCGGATCTTCGAGCCGTTCTTCACCACGAAGACCGTCGGCCAGGGCACCGGGCTCGGGCTGGACATCTCCTACCGGATCGTGGCCGGGCGGCACGGCGGTGAGCTGAAGGTGCGTTCGGTGCCCGGTGACACCTGGTTCGAGGTGCGGCTGCCGCTGCGGGAGTCCGCAGCGGTCCCGTCCGAATGAGCCGCGGCGCCACGTGATGGCGCCGACTCGTCATACGGGCGCGCCGGCGTCGCGCCGGTCGAGCAGGCGGCCGTCCTCGCGGTAGATCCAGTAGCGGCGCAGCATCCGCAGCACCACCGACACCTGTAGGGCGGTGATGCCGGGCAGGTGCGCGAGGTCCCTGGTCAGGAAGTCGCCCAGGTCCTCTTCGTGCTTGAAGACGCCCTGGTGGATGACCGAGGTGGTGCCCGCCACGATGGAGACGTAGCGGGCCGAAGGGTGTCGGGCCAGCTCGTCGGCCACCGGCCGGATGGCGCCCGGCGAGGTGGTGAGCGCGATGACGACCTCCAGCGAGTAGCCGAGCAGCGCCGGTTCGATCTCCACCCGGGGGCGCACGACACCGCGGCGCAGCAGCGACTGGATGAGCCGGTAGGCGGTGGACTGGCTGAGTCCGAGCGCCCGGGCGGCCTGCGCCGCGGTGAGCCGGCCGTCAGCCCGTAGCAGGTCGAGCACCCCGCGCTCGTCGGCGGCGCGCACGTCGGGCGGCCCGGCGTGCGGCACGGCGGCTGGCGGCTCGGCCGGCTCGGTCAGCGCCTTGACCTGGGAGTCCGCCAGCCGGTGCAGGCGCCAGGAGTCGGCCTTGGTGAGGGCGCGAAGCACGAGCTCCGAACGGGTCGCGACGATGCCGGGCACCGAGGGGATGCGGGAGGCGAGCAGCTCGCGGGCCTGCGCGCGGTCCACGGGGTGCACGGCGCAGTAGACGTCGGACTTGCCGGAGGTCTCCGCCACGAGCTGGGCCTCCGGCAGGTCCGCCAGGGCGCGCGCCACCCGCTCCGAGGCGCCAGGGGCGGTGGTGACCCAGACATGGCGCGGGTTGCCCTCGGCGCGGGCCGGCCAGTCGAGCTGCCCGATCACCCGCAGGATCCGCTGCTCCTCCATCCTGGCCAGCCGCCGCCCAACGGTGCTGGCGGACATGCCCAGCACGGCGGCCAGCGCGGCGGCGGAGGCGCGGGGCGCGACCTGCAGCGCCGCCACCAGGTCCAGGTCGGCATCGTCCAGCATGTCCTGACTGTATCTCCCATCTTCGAGTGATATTTCGACAGATTCAGGCGCCGAGAACATTTTACTTGCCAAAATCCGTCATAGCTCTTCTAATGGATGACCATAAATAGGGAAAGGGGCCAGACCGGTGACCACATCCGAGGCAACGACGGGATCACGTTCGCTGAACGGGGTGCTGCGCGTCCTGAGCGGCATCGAACGCCTCGGCAACAAGCTGCCTCACCCGTTCTGGCTGTTCGTCATCCTGAGCGCGGTACTGGGCCTGGTGAGCTGGGGCCTGGCCGCCGCCGGCGTGTCGGCCGTGAACCCGGCGACGGGCAAGACCGTGGCGGCCAAGAACCTGCTGTCCGCCGACGGCGTGCAGACGATGATCAGCGGTGCGATCGAGAACTACACCTCGTTCCCGCCGCTGGGCACGATCCTGGTGGTGATGCTCGGCGTCGCGGTCGCCGAGCGGTCCGGGCTGCTCGCGGCCGTGCTGCGTTCCGGCGTCGCGAAGGTGTCGCCCAGGTGGGTGACGTTCGCGCTGGCCCTCACCGGCATGGTCTCGCACGTCGCCTCCGACGCCGCCTACGTCGTGCTGATCCCGCTCGGCGCGCTGGCCTTCCGCGCGGTCGGCCGCAGCCCGATCCTCGGCATCGTGGTGGCGTTCGTCTCCATCTCCGCGGGCTACGACGCCAGCCCCCTGGTCACGCCCGTGGACGCCATCCTGTCGGGGCTGACCACGGCCGCGGCGAGCACGATCGACCCCGCCTACGTCGTCACCCCGCTGGCCAACTACTACTTCTCCATCGCCTCCTCCTTGGTCCTCGCCGGAGTGATCACCCTGGTGACCGAGAAGGTGCTGGCCCGCCGGGTCGAGTCGCTGCCCGTCGACGAGGACGCCGACGAGGACGACCTCGGCTCCCTGGAGCTCGGCGCCGCCGAACGGCGCGGGCTCAAGGCCGCGCTCGTCACCCTCGTGGTGTTCGTCGCCGCGGTCGTGCTGGCGGTCCTGCCCACCGGCTCGCCGCTGCGGGGCGAGGGCGGCAGCATCGTGCAGTCGCCGCTGCTCGGCTCCATCGCGCTCTTCCTCGCGCTGGCGTTCCTGGCCGTCGGCTGGGCGTACGGCAGAGCGGCCGGCAGCATCACGAGCAGCCGCGACATCCCGGCGTTCATGGCCCATGGGCTGCGCGAGATGGCGCCGATCCTGGTGCTGTTCTTCGCCATCTCCCAGTTCCTGGCCTACTTCAAGTGGACCGGCATCGGCGAGATCATCGCGATCAACGGCGCCGACCTGCTCAAGTCGGCCGGGGTGTCGGGGCCGGTGGTGTTCCTCGGCATCCTGCTCGTGGTCACCGTGATCAACCTGGTGGTCACCAGCGGGTCGGCCCAGTGGGCGCTGGTCGGGCCGGTCTTCGTGCCCATGCTGATGCTGCTGAACATCCCGCCCGAATACACCCAGGCCCTCTACCGCATCGCCGACTCCTGCACCAACGCCATCACCCCGATGAGCCCCTACTTCGTGATGGCGCTGGGTTTCCTGCAGCGCTACCGGCGCTCGGCCGGGATCGGCACCCTCGCCTCGATGACCATCCCGCTGGCGCTTACCCTGCTCATCGTGTGGACGCTGCTGTTCTTCGTGTTCTGGTGGCTCGGCATCCCGCTCGGCCCCGGCGCACCCGTCGCCTAGGAAGGATTCTCGTGTCAATCACCGACTGGACCCGGCAGGCGCTGCCCGCCATGCTGGACGACCTCAAGGCCCTGGTCGATCTGGAGACGCACAGCTACGACAAGGCCGCGCTCGTCCAGGGACTGCGCGGGGTGCGCGCGCTGGCCGTCGAGCGGCTCGGCGCGCCGGACGAGGAGGTCCTGCGCGACGGCGGCCAGTACGGTGACGTGCTGGAACTCGCCTACCACGGGACCGCTCCGGGCACCGTGCTCATGATGAGCCACTACGACACGGTCTGGCCCATCGGGACGCTCGCCGGGTGGCCGTTCACCGTGGCGGACGGCAAGGTGTCCGGCCCCGGCGTGTTCGACATGAAGTCCGGCCTGGTGCAGTCCATCTGGGCACTGCGCGGGCTGCGCGAGCTCGGCCTGCCGCATCCCGGTGTGCGGTTCCTGTTCAACGGCGACGAGGAGATCGGCAGCCTGTTCTCCCGGCGGCACATCGAGGCCGCCGGCGCGGACGCGCTGGCCTGCCTGGTGTTCGAGGCGTCGCAGCACGGCGCGCTGAAGACCGCGCGCAAGGGCGTGGGGCTGTTCGACGTGACGGTCACCGGCGTCGAGGCGCACGCCGGGCTCGACCCGACGGCGGGCGCCAGCGCCGTCCACGCCCTGGCCGAGCTCGTCACCGAGATCGCCGCCTCCGGCGCGCCCGAGCTGGGCACCACCGTCAACGTCGGCCTGATCAGCGGCGGCACCGGACGCAACGTGGCCGCCGGCATCGCCACCTGCGGCGTCGACGTGCGGGTCACGGACTTCGCGGAGATGGCCCGCATCGACGAGGTGTTCGCGAGCCTGCGGGCCCGCGACCCGCGGGTGACGGTCGCCGTCACCGGCAACTGGAACCGGCCGCCCATGACGCCCAACCCGCCGTCGGAGCGGCTGTTCAAGGAGGCGCAGGCGACCGCTGCCGGGCTCGGCTGGGATCTGGAGGAGACCTCGGTGGGCGGCGCCAGCGACGGCAACTTCGTCTCGGCGCTGGGGCGACCGGTGCTCGACGGCATGGGCGCGGTGGGGAACGGCGCGCACGCGCGGCACGAGCACGTGCTGGTCGAGCACATCCCCGAGCGCACGGCGCTCACCATCGGGCTGGTCTCGGCGCTCGCCTAGCGGGCCGGTCGGCGGGGTGCTCGCCTAGGTCTCGAGGCGCGTGGTAATGTCCCAAGCGAGCGCTTGGTTCTTCCGCTGAGAGGCCGCCGCATGAAGTTCTCCACCTTCCACCTGTTCCACCGGTTCGACGGTCAGAGCTTCAAGGACGTCTACGACTATCACCTGGAGCTCATCGAGCTGGCGGAGGAGCTGGGCTTCGACGGCGTGCGGCTGGCCGAGCACCACTTCCGCGACTACGGCGTGGTGCCCAACCTCTTCACCATGCTGGCCCACGCCGCCGCCCGCACCTCGCGGATCCGCCTCGGCACCGGCATCGTGGTGCTCCCCCTGCACGATCCGATCCACGTCGCCGAGGAGGCCGCGCTGGTCGACGTGCTCTCCGGCGGGCGGCTCGACCTGGGGATCGGGCGCGGTTATCAGAGCTTCGAGTTCGAGGGGTTCGGCATCGACCTGGCCGAGGCGCGCGACCGGTGCAACGAGGCCCTGGAGGTCATCCTCGGGCTGTGGACGCGGGAGACGTACCAGCACGAGGGGAAGTTCTACCGGACCGGCGCGGAGGTGTCGCTCGCGCCCCGGCCCGTGCAGGCCCCGCACCCGCCCATCCACGTGGCGGCCGTCTCCCCCGAGACCGTCACGCTGTACGCCGAGCGCGGGCTGCCCATCCTCGCCGACCCGGCGGCGACCTTCCGCAAGGTCGTCCAGGCGGCGCGGACCTGGCAGGAGACGGCGGCGGCCGCCGGGCACCCGCCGGGCGCGGAGCTCGTGGTGGCGCGCAGCGTCTACGTGGCGCCCACCGTGGCGGAGGCCCGTGCGGACCAGGCCAGGTTCGAGGCGGCGTTCGACCGGTCGCGCATCTTCAACGAGCGCAGCGCGCCCATCGACCCCAAGACCGGCCGGGCCGCCCAGGGCTTCGAGTACTACCAGGACCGCTACCTCAAGGGCGGCACCGTCTCGGCGGACTTCCGCTGGGAGCAGCTCGAGGTCATCGGGGATCCGGCGCGGGTCATCGACCAGATCACGCTGCTGCGCGACGCCGGGTTCGCCAACCTGCTGTGCGACTTCGGCAGCACCAGGCCGATGCCGCTGGAGGAGATGAAGAAGGTCATGCGCTTCTTCGCCGCCGAGGTCATGCCCGCTTTTGCCTGACATTCCCGCTGTACGGCCCTTGGAGGCGAGATGCTCCACAGCCTGTCCCTCTCAGACGTCCTCGCCGAACACGCCCGCAGCCGCCCCCAGGTCACGGCCGTCGTGGACGGCGACGTACGGCTCACCTACCCCGACCTCGACACCCGGGTCACCCGCCTGGCGGACGCCCTGTCCACCCGCGGCGTCACACCGGGCGCCCGCGTCCTCTGGCTCGGCCAGAACTCCCACGCCGTCCTCGAACTCCTGCTGGCCTGCTCCCGCCTGGGCGCCGTCCTGTGCCCGGCCAACTGGCGCCAGTCCGAGGACGAACTCCGCTTCGTCCTCGACGATCTCACCCCGGCCGTCGTCGTCTGGGAGCCCTCGGACACCACCTCCGCACTGCACGCCGGCCTGACGACTCCCCCCGCCACGTCAGGTGCCGGTACGGCGCTGTGGGTTCAGGCGGGAGCCGGCTACGAGGCGCTCGTCGCCGGCGGGACGGTGAGGGACTTCCCGCAGGTGGACGACGCCGAGCCCACCCTGGCGCTCTACACGGCCGCGTTCGACGGCCGCCCCAACGCCGCCCTGCTCAGCAGCGCCGCGCTGCTGGCCCACAGCACGTCGCTGCTGGTCGTGCGCCAGATGGAGCCCGGCTTCACCTTCCTCGACAACGGCCCCCTGTTCCACGTCGGCACGATGATGTTCTGCCTGGCGACCTTCCAGATCGGCGGCACGAACGTCTTCACCCCGGCCTTCGACGCCGAGGAGGTGTGCCGCCTGATCGACGCCGAGCGGGTCACGCAGGCGTTCCTGTTCGGCCAGATGATCGACGCGGTGGCGGCGGCGAACGCCGGGGGCAAGTACGACCTGTCGTCGCTGAGGTTCGTCTCCCACTCCAAGGAGTGGGACGAGATGATCACGGTGGACGACTCTCCGTGGTGCCGTTCCAAGATGGGCGGGTACGGCCAGACCGAGGTGGGCGGCATGCTGACCTTCCTGGGGCTGGCTCCGGGCGCGGCGGGTTTCGCCGGGCGTCCTTCCCCGCTGGTCCAGGTGCGCATCCTCGCCCCGGAGGGGACCGAGGTGCCGCCCGGCGAGGTGGGCGAGATCTGCGCCCGCGGCAAAACCCTCTTCTCCGGATATTTCGCCCGACCTGACTTAAATGCTGTTAAGTCGGCTTACGGCTGGCACCACACCGGCGACCTCGGCCGCCGCGAACCCGACGGCACCATCACCTTCGTCGGCCCCGGCCTCCGCATGATCAAGTCCGGGGCCGAGAACATCTACCCGGCGGAGGTCGAACGCGCGCTCAAGACCCACCCGGCCGTCGCCGACGCCGCCGTGATCGGCGTCCCCGACCCCACGTGGCGCCAGGCGGTCAAGGCCCTGGTGGCGCTCGCCCCCGGCGCCGAAGCCACCGCCGACGACCTCGTCGACCACGTCAAGGCCAGGCTCGCGTCGTACAAGAAGCCGAAGCACGTGACCTTCGTGGACGCGATCCCCAAGCGCGGCTTCAGCCCCGACTACGACGCCCTGGACGCCGCCCACGGCGGCGGCGGCTACCCCGGCGGCTGACCGGGGCGGGCGGTGACCACCCCTGCGCCCGGCTCCGGGCCGGCAGCGCCACCCAGGGTTATCCCTGATTCCTCCCCTGGGGCCCTGGGAGCTCTCCCCGTTCTAGCGTGAGGCGAAAGCTCCAGGAGGTGGGCCCATGCCGAGCCTGACGATCGCGCTGCAGGAGGGGTTCTCCGGCGAACGGGTGACGGTCCTGCTGGACGGGGAGGTCGTCTTCGACCAGGCCGGCGTGCGGACGCGGACACAGATCGGATCGGCGCACACGTTCACGGTGGAGGTCGCGCCCGGCGCGCACCGGATCCAGGTACGCGCCCCGGAAGCGGGCGGACCGGTGTCGGTGGTGGCCGACTCCTCGACGGCGCCGGTCGTGCGGGTCTCCCGAGCGGCTGCCGGGCTGCGCATCGGCGCGGACGACACCCCGCTGCGTCACCTTTGAGCACCGCCTGGAGGGAGCCGGACTCAGGCTGAGGAGGCCACAGTGGCTGCCACGGACAAGCGTGCAACACAGAGCGCGATGACCAAGCAGGAAGAGCGGGAGGAGATGGTAAGGCGCCTGGACGAGGTCGCCGAGGAGGCGGGCGCCGACCTGCTCCCGCGCATCCGGCGCAGCGGCGTCTACCTGCGCAGGCCGGTGCCGGTGCCGCACATGTCGGACGGGCAGGACGCTCCGGACGTGCAGGTGGAGGCGGAGCAGGCGGCGCCCGCCGCGATCACGATCGAGGAGCTGCGCGTCGACGTGGACGGGCTGGCGCCCACCATGACGATCAGCGGGACGATCTTCAAGCTGTTCGTCGGGCGGCTGACCTGGATCGCCAGGGTGACCTACGACGCGGCCGCCCACACCTACAACGGCATGATCACCTACCGGGACGGCCCGCCGTCGCTGCTGTCGCACACCCACATCTCCGCGCGGCTGCTCGGCGCGCTGCCCGGCGGCCGCGTCGCCCGAGTGCGCTTCACGGGCGGCGGGGCACCGCCCTCGACGCGCCTGTACGGCTACCGCGACTCGCACTTCCGCACCGTGGGCATCGAGTTCGACTGCGCCAGCGACGCCTCGCTCGTCACCTCGTATCCCCTGCACTCGCACCCCAACCGGCCGGTTGACCTGCCCGCTCTCACGCTGACCGTGGAGAGCGCCTACTCCCGCCAGGGCATCCGGATGGCCAACACCGGCGGCGGCGACCAGATCGACATCAGCGAGGCCATGAACGACGCGCTCTGGTCCGACCTCGAGATGCACGACGCCATGCAGAGGCACTGGACCAAGTGGGCCGACGTCCCGCAGTGGCAGATCTGGACGCTCTTCGCCGGCCGGCACGAGTCGGGTCACGGCCTCGGCGGCATCATGTTCGACGACATCGGCACCGCCCAGCGCCAGGGATGCGCGATCTTCCTGAACTCCTTCATCTCCGATCCGCCTCCCGGCGACCCGGACGCGCTGGCGGCCGTGCAGCGGATGAGGTTCTGGACGGCCCTGCACGAGATCGGGCACACCTTCAACCTCGCGCACTCCTGGCAGAAGTCGCTCGGTGCGCCGTTCGGCACACCGTGGCTCCCGTCGCAGGCCGACGAGCCGGAGGCGCGCAGCCCGATGAACTACCCGTTCGTGGTGGCGGGCGGCCCCCAGGCGTTCTTCTCCGACTTCTACTACCTCTTCAGCGAGAGCGAGCTGGTCTTCCTGCGGCACGCGCCCGCCCGGTTCGTGCAGCACGGCAACGCGCCCTGGTTCGACCACCACGGCTTCGAGCAGGCACGGGCGAGCACCGGCGGGCTGCTGCAGCTGACGCTGCGGCTCAACCGCACCAGCGCCCGCTACGAGATGCTGGAGCCGGTCACCGCCGAGCTCAAGCTCAAGAACGTGTCCGCCGTCCCGCTCGTCGTGGACCGCAACATCCTGCGCAGCGACAGGCTCGGCGTCGTGGTCCGGCGTGAGGGTCACGAGGCGCACCAGTGGATTCCGTACGCGCAGACGTGCACCGCTCCGGATCCGCACGTGCTGCAGCCCGGCGAGTCGCTGTACGCGCCGCTGTTCCTGTCGGCGGGCCGGACCGGCTGGCTGATCGACGAGCCCGGCTCCTACCTGGCCTACGCCGCCGTGCGCACCGACAGCGGTGACGTGCTTTCGGCGCCGCTGGGCCTGCGCGTCACCCGTCCGCTCTCGCGGGAGCACGAGCGGGCGGCCGACGACATGTTCACCGACGAGGTCGGCCGGGTGCTGGCCTTCGGCGGCAGCCGCGTCATGGACGGCGCGATGGACGCCCTGCGCGAGGTCACCGAACGGCAGCCCGACCTGGCGGTCGCCAGGCACGCGGCGGCCTGCGTGGCCCGGGTGACGGCGGTGCCCGGCAGGGTGCTGGAAGGCCAGGGAGAGGACCGCAGGTTCGCCGTGACGAACCCGCAGCCGGACGTCGCCGAGCGGATGCTGACCATGGCGTACGACGACATGAACGCCGCCGCCGAGACCTTCGGGCACATCCGCCTCACCGAGGAGGTGACCCGCGTGGCCAGGACCCTCACCAGGCGCGGCGACGAGCGGCTCGGCGGCAGGCTGGCCGACACCCTGGCGGACACGCTGGAGCAGCGGGCCGTGCTGGGCTCGGTCGTCTCGGCGGTCCGGGAGACGGTCAGCAGGGCCAAGGAGGAGCAGGCCGAGAAGCCGGGAAGCTAGCCCGCACCGGGCGACCGGCGAGGGTTCCGGGAGGCGCGGAACCCCGCTGGCCGGCGGGCACGAGGGAGGGCGGCTCGCGAGCCGCCCTCCCTCACACGCGGCCGGCCGCGTCCCCGCCGTTCGGGGCGCGGCCGGCCGCGCCTGCGCTGTTCGGGGCGCTGGCCGCCCGCTCCTCCGCGAGGGGCTGGAAGCGCGCGAGCAGCGCGGCCTTGTCCGGCTTGCCGGCGGTGGTGCGTGGCAGCTCGTCGACCAGCCACAGGTGCCCGGGCTCGCAGGACGGGCCGAGCGAGCGCCGGACCAGCTCACGCAGCGCGGCCTCCACCACGCTCCGGGACCGCGACGCGTCCGGGCCGAGCGCGTCCCGGCCGGTGCCGGTGACCGTGTCCGTGTCGGCGTCCGTGTCGGTGTCCGTGTCGGTGTCCGTGTCGAGCTCGTTCATCTGAACCACCGCACCCGTCACCGCATGCCCGTCCGGGCCGCGCAGCGCGATGACCGCCGCGTCGGCCACGGCCGGATGGCTGGTGAGCACGTGCTCGATCGGGTAGGCGTGGACGCCGGGCGGCAGCCGGTTCTCCACGCGGTCGACGAGGAACAGGTAGCCGCCGTCGAGCCGGCCCAGGTCTCCGGTGCGCACCCAGCCGCCCCGCAGGGCCTCGGCGGTGCGCCGCGGATCGTTCACGTACCCGGTCATGACCTGCGGCGAGCGTACCCACACCTCACCGACCTCGCCGACCGGCACCGCGGCGCCATCCTCGTCGCGGACCTCCAGCTCGACGCCGGGCACGGCACGCCCGACGGAGGCGAGCAGGCCGGGGTAGGCGTGGTCGGCTGGCGGGAGGGCGGTGACGAACCCGGCCTCGGTCAGCCCGTAGGACTGCATGAGGGCCGGCCCGAGCCGCTGAGCCGCCTCCCAGGTGCGGGCCGGGACCGCCGCCGCGCCGCCGTACAGCAGGAGGGGCACGCGGGCGGGCTCGGCCGGCAGCCGCCGGGTCAGGGTGTAGAAGCCGAACGGCGGACCGGCGAGCACGTGTGTCACCCGCTCCCTGGCGATCACCTCCCACCCGTCCTCGCCGTCGTCGGCCAGCACCGCGGTGCCCGCGGTGGCGAGCGTCCACTGCGCCATCAGGCCGGGCAGGTGGTGGCCCGGCCACACCATGAGGCGCCACGGCCCGGATCCCAGCATCGCGAGCGCCGCCGCGAAGTGTGCCGTCTCCGTCCGGTGGCTGTAGGCGACGGCCTTGCGCTCTCCCGTGGTGCCGCCGGTGAAGGTCACCGACGACAGCTCGTCAGGCCGCGTCACCGGCAGGGTCACCGGCCGCGCGCCCGGCGTGGCGAGCATGCGGCCGAACGGGCCGTGGACGGGCACCGGGCAGGCGGCGAGCAGCAGCTCGGCCTCCTCCTGGCGGTCCGGCTCGTACAGCAGGGCCGTGGCGCCGAGCGCGCGCATGGCCCCGGCCGCGACCTCCACCGGAAGTCCGGGCAGCACCTGGATGGCGGGGCAGCCCAGGGCGAACGCCACGAGCCGGCCGGCGACGGACTCCAGCCCCCGGCCGTTCAGGCAGGCGATGGCGTCGCCGGGCCGCACGCCGCGGGCCTCCAGCTCGCCCGCGGCGCCCGACACCATGGCGAGCAGCTCGTCGCCGGTGAGCCGCCGCGGGCCGCGCGCGAGCACCTCGCGCGGGCCCGCGGCGCGCAGTCCGTCGACGATGGCCTGGCCGAAGCTCATCCCGACCTCTCACCGAGCAGCACCGGCAGGCTCCTGGTGCTGTTGCCCAGGACCGTGCCGAGTGGGCGCGTCCCGCTGTCCGGGCCGGCGAGCGTCATCCCCGGATAGGCCTCGAACAGCGCGGCCAGGGCCACCTCTCCTTCCAGTCTGGCCAGCGGCGCGCCCAGGCAGAAGTGCGTGCCGTGGCCGAACGACAGGTGCCCGGGCTGCGGGGCGGCCACGTCGAAGCGGCCGGCCCGCTCGCCGTACTGGTCAGGGTCACGCCCGGCCGAGGCGAAGCAGGCCACGACCGCCTCGCCCTTGCGCAGCCGGACCCCGTCGATCTCCAGGTCCCGTACGGCATAGCGCATCGGGAAGTGCGCGACGGGCGAGTCCCAGCGGAGCGTCTCCTCGACCACCGCGCTCCACGGCCGCTCCCCGCGCAGCACGAGCGCGAGCTGGTCGGGCCGCGTCAGCATGGCACGGGCGGCGTTGGTGAGGAGGTTGACCGTCGTCACGTGCCCGGCGATGAACAGCAGCTCGATCGTGTCGAGGAGCTCGGACCTGCTGAGCCGCTCGCCGTCCTGCTCGCGGACCGCGATCAGGTCGCTGATCAGGTCGTCTCCCGGGGTGCCGCGCCGTACCTCGATGACCTTGTCGAGCAGCTCGTACAGGGCGGTCCGGGAGGCGCTGACGTCGTCGGGGCCGTCGCCTACCCTGGCGGCCACGTCGGTGAGGTCGTGCAGCTGCTCGCGCATGGCCTCCGGGATGCCCATGAGCTCGGAGATGACGTCGCGCGGCAGCGGGTAGGCGAAATGCTGCCTGAGGTCGACCGGTCCCGGCGGCAGTTCCGCGAGCCGGTCGACGACGTCGGCGGCCATCCGCGCGACCCGCGGGCGCAGCTCCCGCACGCGGCGGGCGGTGAACGCCTTGGTCAGCGGGGTGCGCAGCCGCCGGTGCGCCTCGCCTTCGGAGTTCAGCATGGACGTGTCCGAGGTGATCTTGCCGACGGCGGTGGCCGCCGAGACGGCGGCCCGTCCGTCCGGATCCCAGTGACGCACGTCCCTGGACAGGTCCGGGTGGGCGAGGACGGCGGCGAGCGTGGCGTAGCGGGTCGCCGCCCACGCGCGCACCCCCTCGATCTCCACCGGGACCAGCGGCCCCAGCTCCCGCAGCCGGTTGTTGTCGGCGTGCACGTCGCTGGTGGCAGGATCGAGCGTGAATTCCGCGTGCCGGCATTTCATGGCTCATCCCACCCGTTCCGGTGTCGCGGCCAGCGTGGCGACGTCGAGCCACGGATCCTGGCCCAGGTAGAGGTCACGGACCAGCTCGCCGGCCGCCGGCGCGTTGCACAGGCCGTGCCCGGAGAACCCGGCCGCGTACAGGAAGGCGGGCGGCCCCGGCCGGTGCCCGATGAACGCGGTGCGGTCGGGGCTGGCGTCGCGGGTGCCGGTGCACGCCGTGTGCAGCCCGGCCCCCGCCAGGCTCGGGTACGTGACCGCGAGCTGGGCGGCCACCTCGGCGCGCCAGGCGTCCCTGTCGGGACCCGGATAGCCCATGCCGATCAGCAGCCGGTCGCCGCGCATCCGCACCAGCAGGCCGCTGGCCGCGTGCAGGGTGACCGGGATGCCGGGCATGGGCGGCAGCGGGTCGGTGACGAGCAGCTCCTGGACGACCGGCTCGGTGAGTGGCAGGTCCACCCCCGCCGAGCGGGCCAGGGGCGCGGACCAGGCGCCGGCGGCGCAGACCACGGCGTCGGCCGTGATCACGCCGTCGGCGGTCTCCACCCGGCCGCCGCCCGCGTCGACGGCGGTGACCGGGCAGCCGGTGCGCAGTCGCACACCGGCCCTCCTGGCCGCCTCCGCGTAGCCGCCGACGATCGCGGCGGTGTCGGAGACGTACGCCTGCGGTGACCAGGCGGCGGCCAGCAGCGGCAGGTCGCCGCCGACGAGCGGGTTGAGCCGCCTGGCCTCCCGCGCGTCGATCAGCTCGACCCGCACCCCGGCGGCGAGCTGCGCGGGCAGGTCGGCCTCGAACGCCGCCACCTGTTCCTGCTCGGTGAACAGCACGAGGTAGCCGACCCGGTGCAGCGGCAGCTCGGCGCCTGGCCGTTCGGGGAAGGCGTGGTAGGCCTTCAGGCTCCGGACGGCCATGGCCGAGCTCACCGGGTTGCCGGCGAAGTAGGCGCGGACCACGTCGGCCGTGGCCCGCGACGCCCCGGAGCCGAGCGTGGCGCGTTCGAGCAGCACGGTGTCGACGCCGGCCTCGGCCAGGTGGAAGGCGATCGACAGGCCGATCACCCCGCCGCCGATGACCACGACCCGTGCCTGTCCCCTCACGAGAACGCTCGCACGCGCCGGAGGTGGTCGCCCACCTGCCAGGGGAACAGGTGCAGGTTCCAGCCGCCGAGGCAGTTGACGTAGAGCGCCATGTGCGCCATGAGGGCGACGAAGTCGTCGCGGTCCTCGATGCGGTCGAGGCTGTCGAGCAGCCGTTCGGTGTAGGCCCACAGCTTCTGCAGGCCGCAGTAGCCGAGGAACTCGGCGGGCGTCCTGGCCAGGACGCGGGCCATCTGGCGCAGCGAGTCCAGCGGCATGTCCTCGTGGGCGGCCCGGATCAGGCCGCCGTAGCAGGCGTAGCCGAGCGGGCGGGTCTCGCCGTTGACGAACAGCAGCGTCGTCAGGACGGTCTCGTAGCTGCCCGCGCAGGACGGGATGCGGCCTTCGTGCAGGTCGACCAGCTCCTCTGGCGGCTCCAGCCAGATCCGCTCCGTCTCCTCGTGCAGGTCGGCGATCAGGGCGTCGACTTCCGGGTTCGCGACGGTCAGGCGCGACATGCGGTGACCGCTGACCTCTCCCGCGCGTTTGACCTCGGCGACGACGGGCTTCTTGGTCCGGTAGACCGCCTCCCAGACTTCGCGGCCCACCTCCCCCAGCGTGTCGAGGTCGTCCGGGACCACCTGGCCGATCGGGGTGGCGGGCATGGGCTCGGTCAGCTCGCCGTACTTGATGCCGAGGTGTTGAAGGCGGGAGGCGAAGATCGTGCCGTCGGGCACGGTGCGGCGGTCCACCGCGTAGGTGGCCGGACGGTGGAGCAGGTCGTGAACGGGAGCGACGTGGTAGAGGTGGTGGCCCGCCACGAGGGCGTGGCCCTGGAGACTGCGGTACGGCAGCGCGTCCCACAGGCTCTGTGCCAGAGCGGCGTTGCGCTCGTCCAGCTCAGCGGTGACGGCCATGCCCAGGCTGGGCCAGCCGATTTCTACGCGTCTCGAAGTAGTCACAGTATGTGATGCTATCAACACAAATCGTGACAATCGATAGGGGGGTCAGAGGATGACCAGCGGGTTCACCGGACTCCCGGTGCCGCCCTCGATCCTGAGAGGCGCGACGACGAACAGGAAGTCCGTGCGGCCGGAGGCGCTCAGCTCGTCGAGCCAGAGCATCTCGATCAGGTGGATGCCGTGCCGGTGCAGCAGGACGAGGTGCAGGTCGTCCTCCAGCGACTCCGTGGCGAGCTGCCGGTCGTCGAGCCCGCCGATCGCGGCGTTGTCGGCGGCCACCACCGCCACGTCACGCGCTGCCAGCCAGCGTCCCGCGCCCGCCGACAGGCCCGGCTGCCCGGACCAGTACTCCTCCGGCGAACGCCGCCAGACCGCGGGCCAGCCGGTGCGCACGATGGCCACGTCCCCCGGCGCGGGCTCCGGCCCCATCTCCGCCAACAGCTCCGCCGGGATGCGGAACTCGGCGGGCAGGTGCTCCAGACCGAGATGGCGGGGCACGTCGAAGAGCACGCCACGGGCCACCACCCCGCCCACCTGCTCGATGCCGCAGCGGCCCGCGCCGTAGGAGCGCACCCGGGTGGCCGGGTGGGCGTTGTAGAGCTCGTCGCCCGACCACATGTGGCACAGCGCGTCCATGTGCGTGGTCGTGCCGTGGTGGGTGACGATCAGCGCGTCGTCGGCCACCCGCAGGCCCGCGCCCACCGGCCTGGCCCCGGCCGCGTAGTCCCCGCCGTCGACGGACATGAAGTGCTGCGGCAGCGGGCGGCCCTTCAGATGCGGCACGGTCGTGGGGGCCGGGGACGAGGTGGCGCCCCTGATCGGCATGGCGAGGCTGAGCACCCGCCCCTCGATGGCGCTCGCGAGCGCCTGCAGCACGACCGGCGGGGTGAGCAGGTTCAGCGTCCCCCGCTGGTCTTCTGGGCCGAAACGACCCCAATTGTTAGGCTCGGAGACCACGTAAGCACTCCCTTCCCCTCCCGGAGGTCCGATGCACTGCGATCCCCGCTTCTCCCGCGTGCGCGAGGTTTTCCAGCGGCACTTCACCGAAGACCTGGAGCTGGGCGCCGCGTTCGCGGTCTACTACGGCGGCGAGCTCGTCGTGGACCTGTGGGACGGGGTCGCCGACCGGCACACCGGGCGCCGCTGGGAGCACGACACCCCGGCGTTCGCCTACTCCTGCACCAAGGCGATCACCGCGACCGTCCTGCTCCAGCTCGCCGAGCGGGGGCTGGTGGACGTGTCGGCGCCGGTGGCGGACGTCTGGCCGGAGTTCGCGGCCGAGGGCAAGGCGTCGATCACGGTCGAGCACCTGCTCACCCACCAGGCCGGGCTGCCGACGATCGACGAGCCGGTGCCGGTGGCGGAGTTCGAGGACCAGCCGGCCATCGCGGCCCGGCTCGCGGCCCAGGCGCCGAGCTGGGAGCCGGGGTCGGCGCACGGCTATCACGCGCTGACGTACGGATTCCTCGTGGGTGAGGTGGTCCGACGGGTGACCGGCAAGTCCGTCGGCGACCTGGTGGCGGCGGAGATCGCCGGCCCGCTGGGGCTGGACCTGTGGGTGGGCGCTCCGGACTTCGTGATCGACCGCGCCGCCCGGCTCAAGGGCCCCGACCGCCGCTCCGGCCCGGTCACCGCCGTCCCGGAGCCCGCGGCGACCGCCGGCCCGCCGGACGACGCCGACGTGTTCACCCGGATGGCCGCCGCCGCGCGCGACCCCCGGAGCCTGATGAACCGCGCTCTGGGCAACCCGAGCATGCAGCTCCTGGAAGGCGGCGCCAACAACCCGGTCGTCCTGCGCGCGGGCTGGCCGGCCGCCGGCGTCGTCACCTCGGCCGCCGGCCTCGCCGGCTTCTACCGCTCGCTGGTCGCCGGCGAGCTGCTGCGCCCGGAGACGCTGCGCGAGGCCGTCCGCCCCCGGGTGACGGGCCCCGACCGGGTGCTGTACGTGGACAGCTCGTTCGGCCTGGGCTACATGCGCCCCGCGATGACGTTCCTGTCGCCGTCCCCGAGCGCGTTCGGCCACAGCGGGATGGGCGGGTTCCTCGGCCTGGGCGACCCCGAGCACGGCCTGGCCGTCGGCTACGTGATGAACAAGATGGCCGACGCCGTCTCCGGCAGCATGCGTGCCTATCACCTGACGCAGGCGGTCTACGAGTCGCTGTGATCGCATGGGTGTCAGCGCATCTCAGTGCATGGTCACGCCGCCGCTCACCGACAGGGTCTGCCCGGTGAGATAGGCGGCGCGATCCGTGCACAGGTAGGCGACGAGTCCGGCCACGTCGGCGGGGGTGCCGAGGCGGCGCAGCGGGATGCCGCGGGCGATCTTCTCGACCAGGCCTGGCCGGTCGGCGCCGACGCGGCGCAGCATCGGCGTGTCGGTGGGGCCCGGGCAGACCACGTTGGCGGTGACGTTCGCCCTGGCGACCTCCCGGGCGAGCGTCTTCGCCAGGCCGAACAGCCCCGACTTGGTGGCCGCGTAGGCGGCCTCACCGCCGGAGCCTGCCCTGGCGCCGTCGGAGGAGACGAACACCAGCCGCCCCCACTCCCCGGCCAGCATGCCGGGCAGCAGCAGCTTGGTGAGCAGCATCGGCCCGCGCAGGTTCACCTGCCACATGAGGTCCCAGCCGGCCGGGTCGCCTTCGGTGAACTGCTCCACGATGGAGACGCCGGCGTTGTGCACGAGGATGTCGACCTGCCCGGCGACGGCGGTGAAGCCCTCGATCGACGGGGGCGAGGCGAGGTCGACGGCCAGCGCCGACGCGCCCGCGAGGCCGGCCGCCACCTTCTCCGCGCCCTGCAGGTCCACATCGGCGACGATCACCCGTGCGCCGAGCGAGGCCAGGTCGGCGGCGATGGCCGAGCCGATCCCGCCCGCTCCCCCGGTCACCACGGCCGTCCGCCCGTCGAGCCGCATCCCGTCCATCACCGGCCGCCTCCGGCCTTCCACTCCTCGACGAGGTTCGCGGTGGTGGCGCGGGTGGCGAGCAGGCTGACCGTGTGCTTCAGCACGGCCTGCGCGTAGTCCTCCGGGATGCCCGCGACCGCGTCGGTGACCACCGTGACCCGGTAGCCGAGGTTGACGGCCTCCAGTGCCAGCCCGGGGATGCCGAGGTTGAGCGAGACGCCGGCCGCCACCACGGCCGAGACGCCGAGCGAGCGGAGCAGGGTGTCGAGCGCGGTGCCGGTGAACGGGGAGAAGCCGTGATGCCGCCGGCTCTCCAGGTCCCCCTCCTCGCGCAGCTCGGGCAGCACGTCCACGGGCGGGGTGCCGTCGAGCATGTGGGCGGGGTCCTTGAGCAGGGCGACGATGAACGGGCAGTTGCCCGTGTGGGAGCCGGCCCGGTCGGGGCGGAAGGCGGCGGTGCAGTGGATCACCGGCATCCCGGCCGCCCTGGCCGCCTGGAGCAGGGTGGCGGTGTTGGCGATCACGTCGTGGCGGCGGCACGCATCCACCAGGTCCGGAAATCTCGTGAGATCGCCGACGACGCCCCTCTGCATCTCCATGACCAGCACGGCCGTGCCCACCGGACCTCCCGCGATTCTTAGCCGAGCGCTTGCTTGGTAAGCGTACGCGCGAGAGCGACCATCCGGCTATATCTACTTAACTTCGGACGAAATATCCGCAGTCGTGACAACCGGAACCCCGAGTGAGACCGTCGAACCCAAGACGCGCCTGCAACGGGGGGTTGGAGTTGGTCCCTGGTTACCGCGATGTACGCCAGCTCGGCGAGGGCCGCACCGGCCGCGTGTTCCTCGCCACCTACCAGGCCACCGGCGCCTACGTGGCAGTCAAGTACCTCAACGCCACCCTGCGCAGGGACGCCGAGTTCATGCGCCGCTACCGCGAGGACGCCGCCGCCCTGGTCGAGATCGACGACCCGAACGCGGTCAGGCTCTACGAGTACGTCGAGACCGCCTCCCGCGCGGCCGTGGTCATGGAGCTGGTCGACGGGGTGTCGCTGCGCACCATCCTGGCCGAGCACGGCCAGGTCGCCCCCGAGGCCGGGCTCGCGGTACTCAAGACGACCCTGACCGCCCTGGCCGCCGCGCACGACAGGGCCGTGGCCCACCGCGACATCAAACCGGAGAACGTGCTCGTCCAGGCGGACGGCGCGAGCAAGCTGTCGGACTTCGGGATCGTGGTGCACGCCGAGGAGCCCGGCGTGCCCGCGGGCAGCCCGCCGTACATGTCGCCGGAGCTGTGGACGCTGGGCGCGGCGGGGCCGCCCGCGGACCTGTACGCGGCGGCCTGCCTGCTGTTCGAGTCCGTCCGCGGGCGCCCTCCCTATCGGGCCGAGGACGTCCCGGCGCTGCGCGACAGGCACCTGGTGGAACCGGTGCCGCTGGAGATCGTCCCGGACCCGCTGCGCGGCCTGCTCAGGCGCGGGCTGGCCAAGGATCCGGCGCTCAGGTACGCCTCGGCCCGGCAGTTCGCCGCCGAGCTGGAGCGGGATGCCGAGGCCGGGTACGGGGCCGGGTGGGAGCAGCGCGGCCGGCGGCAGCTGGCCGAGCTCGCCACGCTGCTCGCCCTGCGCTTCCCGCTGGCCAGGCCGGACCCCGCGCGAGCGGCCGGGCCGGGCCCGGCGGCGACCCGCGTACGCCACCTGTTGCTGAGGGTGCCCAGGTGGCCGCCGTACCTGTGGGTCGCGGGGGCCACGGTCGCCGCCCTGGCCGCCAGCCTGCTGATGTCGGGCGGACGGCCGCCGCCGGGGCCTGCGACGGTGCTGCTGCCGCCGCCGGAGACGCCCAGCGCACTGGACCCCGACTCCGGCCCTCCCGACTCCACCGCGCCGGATTCCGCCGGACCCGATCCCACCGGCTCCGACTCGACCGGACCCGCCACCGCTCCCACCGGCCGCCGCCCCACGGCCACACCTCCGGCGACGGCCACAAGGCCGACCACCGCGCCGACCACCGCGCCGACCACCGCGCCGACCACCGCGCCGAGCACCGCGCCCACCACCGCCCCCACCACCGCGCCGACCGCCGCCCTGCCGACCGGACGGCGAACCGCCGGGGCGCCGCCCCCCGCTGTACGCGCGGCGGGCATCCTGTCCTGGAACGGCTCCGACGGCTCGGTGCGCGTCACGGCCGACGGTCCAGGACGGGTCCGGCTGAGCATCACGTACATGCGGCGTGACGGCGACGGACCGGCCCGCGAGGTGGCGCGTGAGACGCGCACCCTCACCGGCAGGACCGACTACACCAGCGGGGTGCGGCGCGACCTGGGCGCGGTGGCGTGCGGGACGCGGGCCTACTTCGCCATCGTGGCGATGACGGATCCGGCCGCGGCCAACGGACCCCAGATCAGCGAGGTGGTCGTGGACGGTCCGGCCTGCGCCACCCGCCAGGCCACCCCCGCCCAGAGCCCCACCGAAACCCCGCCCCCGTCGCAGGCCCCCTTCACCGCCCCCACTCGGCAACCGCCTCCCGACCCCACGCCTGACGCGAGTACGGCGAGGACCTCCGCGGTGGCCCCGGGGGCCACTTCGGCGAGGACCTCCCCGGCGGCGCCCGACCCATCTCCCTGATCTTCGGAGCGCCGCCGTCCGCCCTGTCGGCAAGGCGCTTGTCGGGCAACCAAGCGTGCGCTAGCTTGGCAATCGATGAGCGGTGACACCTCGGCCTACTGGGCCGCCTGCAGGCGCGGCGAGCTGCTCGTCCAGCGCTGCACCTCCTGCGCGCGCCGGGTCCACCTCCCGGAGGCGAGCTGCCCGTGGTGCGGCGGTGGCGAGCTGGTCTTCGAGCCGGTGTCCGGCCGGGGCGTGGTGCACACGTTCACCGTGGTGCACCGCTCCTTCGCGCCCGCCTACCGGGGGCGCGAGCCGTACGTGCCCGCCTGGGTGGACCTGCCCGAGGGCGTGCGCGCGTTCGGGCACGTCGTGGGGTGCCCGCCGGAGCAGGTCCGCATCGGAATGCCGGTGCGGGTGACGTTCGTCGACGACCTACCGCACTGGAGGCCCCTGTGAGGCTCGGCAACGTGCTGATCCCCGTCACCGACCTGGACCAGGCCATCGCCTTCTACGGGCTGCCGGTGAAGTTCCGCGACGGCGACAGGTTCGCCGCGCTGGACGCGGGCGGGGTGACGGTGGCGCTGGCCGGGCCCGCCGAGCACGTCACCACCTCGGCCGCGCCCTCGTACAAGGTGGACGACGTGGCGCTGGCCGTACGGGACATGGCGGCGCGGGGCGCCGAAGTGGTGCGCGCGCCCGAGAGCGGGCCGCATGAGACGCGCGCCGTGCTGCGCGACCCCTCAGGAAACGTCTTCGTGCTCTATTCGCCCCTCTGACCTGGAGGCACCCCCATGGCGCGATCACCTTACGGCAACTACGGGCACGCGATCCTGACCGCCGGCGCGATGCGCACGCCCGACCAGGTGGCCCTCACCTACTGCGGCGAGCGGAGCTTCAGCTACGGCGAGCTCGACCGGATCGTCAACCGGCGCGCGCACGCGCTGCTCGCCGCGGGCGTCACCCCCGGCCGGCGGGTCGCCGCGCTGCTGAACGAGACCCTGCGCGTGGCCGAGGTCTACCTGGCGCAGGCCAAGCTGGGCGCGATCACCGCGGCGCTGAACCCCTACTGGCCCGCGGACACGCTGCGCGCCGTCGTCGAGCACTCGCGGTGCACCGCCTTCGTGTACGACTCCACGGTCGAGCAGGCGGTGGCCGAGATCAGGCCGTCGTTGCCGGACGTGACCACCTGGATCAAGGTGGGCGGCCCCGGCGCGGACGCGATCGACCTCGACGCCCTGGCCGCGACGGCCTCGGAGGAAGAGCCGCCCCTGGGCGGCTTCCACGACGACCCGCTCGCCCTCTACTACACCTCGGGCACCACCGGCCTGCCCAAGGCGGTCGTCCACACGCACGCCTCCTGCCTGGCGACGGCCCAGATCTGGCTCGACGTGCCCCGCTCGGCCGAGTCGGTGTTCGGCACCGGCGCCATCATCTGGGGCATCGGGTTCCCCGCCATCGTCGGCCCCGCCCTGTACGCCGGGATGCGGCTCGTCCTGGAGCAGGACTGGGGCCCGGCCAACTTCCTCAAGGTCGTGCCCAGGGAGCGGGTCACGCACGTGTCGCAGATCCCGTCGTTCTACGCGGCACTGCTCGGCTCCGCCGACCACACCGGCGTGGACCTGTCCTCCATCAGGGTCATCATGCTGGGCGGCGAGCCGCTCACGCCGACCATGCTGGAACGGATCAGGCAGCGCCTGCCGGACGCGGCCGTCTACGCCTACTACGGCCAGACCGAGGCCCCCTACACCTGCATGGGGCGGGTGGACGACGGCTCCACCCCGCTCGGCTCGTCCGGCCGCGCCCGCACCGGCAACGCGGTCCGGGTGACGGACCCGGCGGGCGCCCGGGTCACCGGCGAGGCAGGCGAGATCAACCTGGCGGGGCCGCACCGGATGGCCGGCTACGACGGGCTGCCGGACAGGACCGCGCAGGTGCTGCGCGGCGAGTGGTACGTCGGCGGCGACCTCGGCACGGTCTCCGCGGACGGCGTACTGCGGGTGCTCGGGCGGCGCGAGGACGCCATACTCAAGGGCGGCGCCTGGACGCAGCCGGCGGAGATCGAGGACGCGGTCAGCTCCCTGGACGGGGTCGCCGAGGCCGGCGCCGTCGGGGTCCCCGCGCACGTCGAGGGCCAGGAGGCGGCCGAGCAGCGCATCCTGCTGGCGGTGGTGGCGCGCGCCGGGCACACCCTGGACGCCGCCAAGCTGGCGCTCGCCCTGGCCGACACCCTCCCATCGCACCGGCAGCCCGACCGGATCGTGGTCGTGGACGCGCTGCCGCACTTCGAGGACGCCTCCGGCGGCCCCGGCAAGCTGCTGCGCCGGGAGATCCGCGAGCAGCACGGCCACCTGCTCGGATGAGCGGACTCGCGGAGCTCCGGCCGGTGGTGGCCGAGCACGAGGTCAAGGCACTGCTGCGGGAGGCCGGCATACGGGTGCCGCGCGGAGTCGTGGTGTCGTGCGGCGCCCCTGCCTTCGGACCTGTGGCGGAGTTGGCGGAGCCGCTGGTGCTCAAGGCGTTCGGGCCGGGGCTGGTGCACAAGTCGGACGTGGGGGCGGTGGTGCTCGGCCTCGGCAGGGAGCAGGTGCCCGACGCCGCCGCCGAGATGGCCACCCGGCTGGAAGCGCAGGGGCTCGCCGCCGACGGCTTCCTGGTCGAGGAGCAGGCGAGCCCGGGCGTCGAGCTGATCGTCGGGCTGGTGCGCGATCCGGGGTTCGGGCCGGTGCTGCTCGCCGGACTGGGCGGGGTGCTGGCGGAGGTGCTGCGCGACACGGCGCTGCGCCTGTGCCCGGTGTCGGAGCCTGACGCGAGACGCATGCTGGCGTCCCTGCGCGGCGCCGCGCTGCTGAACGGCCACCGGGGCGCGCAGCCCGTGGATCTGGAGGCGGTCGTCGCGCTGCTGATGGCGATCGGCGGGCCCGGCGGGCTGTGGGAGCGCCTGGAGCTGGGCGAGTTCGAGCTGAACCCGGTCATCGCCACCGCGTCGGGCGTCACAGCGGTGGACGCCCGCTACCTCCCGGCCCACACCGCGGACGCCGCCCCGTCCCGGGAGGGCGTCGGATTCGGGGCACTCTTCGAGCCGGCGGCGGTGGCCGTCGTCGGCGCGTCCACGACCAGGCCGAACTTCGGCAACATGTTCCTGGAGTTCTACAAGGCCGCCGGCATCCCGCTGGTGGCGGTGCATCCGGAGGCGAGCGAGATCGCCGGGGTGCCCGCCGTGCCGTCGCTGGCCGAGGCGAACGTCGACTACGCGCTCGTGGCCGTGCCCGCCGAACGGTGCGCCGAGGTGGTGCGGCAGGCCGCCGGGGTGGCGTACGTGCAGGTGATGAGCGGCGGCTTCGGCGAGATGGGGCGGCCGGAGCTGGAAGGCGCGCTGCTCGCCGCCGCGCGGGCGGCGGGGACGCGGCTGCTCGGGCCGAACTGCATGGGCGTCTACTGCCCGCGCGGGCGGCAGACCTTCGTCGGCGGCGGGCTGGGGCCGGCCGGGACGGTCGCGCTGATCTCGCAGAGCGGCGGGCTGGCCGGAGAGGTGATCAAGGTCGGGGAGCGGCGCGGGCTCGCCTTCAGCCGGGTGGCGACCGTGGGGAACGCCATCGACGTCACCCCGGCCGAGCTGCTCCGGTGGTTGTCGCAGGACCGGCAGACGAGCGCCGTGGGGCTCTACCTGGAGGACCCGCGGGACGGCCGGGCGCTGTACGAGGCGCTGGCCGCTGCCCGCGTGCCCGTGGCGCTGCTGGTCGGCGGCCGGACCGAGCAGGGGCAACGGGCCGCGGCCTCGCACACCGGCGGGCTGGTGGGCGAGTCGCGGATCTGGGAGGCGGTGGCCGACCAGGCCGGCGTCGCGCTGGTGAGCAGCCAGGACGAGCTGATCGGGGTGCTGGCGTACTTCCAGGCGCACGGCTCACGGGCGGCGGCGGGCGACGGGACGCTGGTGATCGGGCCGAGCGGCGGGGCGGGCGTGCTCGCCGCCGACGCGTTCGCCCGGGCGGGGGTGGCGCTGGACCCCCTGCCGGACGCGGTGCCCGGCGAGCTGGCCGGGCTCGGCATCCACACCTCCGGCAACCCGCTGGAGGTCCCCGTGGGACCTCGCGGCAAGCCCGGCCTGGTGCGCGAGGCGATCGGGGTCGCCGTGCGCGGCCGGCCGTACCGTGATGTGGTCGCGCACGTGAACGTGCAGAGCTTCTTCACCTACGGGACGGCGCCCGAGCCGCTGCTGGCGTACGCGCGCGAGCTCGCGCGGGCGCAGCGTGAGCTCGCCACCAGGGTCACGCTGGTGACCAGGAACGGCGAGTGCGCCCCCGCGGGAGTCGAGGACGAGATCGGGGCGATCATGGCGGCCGCGGGGATTCCCGTGTACCGATCGATGGAGGCGGCGGCGGTCGCCGTGGCGGCGGGAGGGCGTTGTGGGACTGCTTGACGGGAAGGTGGCGCTGGTCACCGGTGGGGCGCGCGGCATGGGCGAGGCGCACGTGCGGCTGTTCCTCCAGGAGGGGGCGCGGGTGGTGTTCGGCGACGTGCTCGACGAGGAGGGCAAGGCGCTTGCGGAGGAGACCGGGGCGACGTACGTGCACCACGATGTCACCAGCCCTGAGGAGTGGGAGCGTGCGGTCGCGACGGCCACCGGCCAGTACGGCGCGCTCAACATCCTGGTGAACAACGCCGGGATCCTGAAATTTCGGCGCATCAGCGATATGTCGCTAGAGGAGTTCGACCGGATCGTCGGCGTCAACCTCAGAGGCACCTGGCTCGGCGTCAAGTCGGTGATCGAGCCCATGAAGGCGGCCGGCGGCGGCTCGATCGTGAACATCTCCTCCATCGAGGGCTTCATCGGCGCCGAAGGCCTGTCCGCCTACGCCGCCTCCAAGTTCGGCGTCCGCGGCGTCACCAAGTCGGCCGCCCGCGAGCTCGCCAGGTTCAAGATCCGCGTCAACTCGGTGCATCCGGGCGCGATCAACACCTCGATGGTGATGGACCCGGACCTGATGGCCGAGGTGGACGCGGAGACCTTCGTGAAGTCGATGGTCATCAAACGGTTCGCCAAGCCGGTCGAGGTCTCGCACGTGGTGGCGTTCCTGGCCTCGGACCGGTCGAGTTACTGCACGGGCAGCGAGTTCACGGTCGACGGCGGCCTGCTCACGGGCGCGGGCTACTGACCCGGCCGGAGCTGTCGCGCACCCACGCCGCCGGCGTGACGAACAGCCCCGTGGCCTCCACCAGCAGGGTGCCGTCGGGCAGCGAGAGGCGGCCGTCCGACCAGCTCTTACGGCCCTCCGCGCGGGTGTGCCGGGCCGTCGCCACCACCGGGGTGCCGTACGGCACGGGCGCGCGGTAGGACATGGACAGCGTGGCCGTCATGCCCGCGAACCCCGCGGCGGCCGCGGCCTGGCCCAGGAGATGGTCGAGCACCATGGCGCTGATCCCGCCGTGCACCGCGCCGGGCGGCCCCTCGTGCAACGGCCGGAACGTCACCGCCGCCCGCACCCCTCCCTCGGCGAGCCGCTCGACCACGAGGGGGAACGCGAACGGGTTCCCGGCGCCGATGACGGCGTTGCCCAGGGTCCGCACGCTGCCGTCGGGGGCGATCTCGAAGGGATGCGGCGCGGTACGGCCGGCCGCGTCGAGCCGGTCGGTCAGCGCCCGCAACTCGGCGGTGACGGCGGCCAGCTCCTCTGCGGCGACGCCGGTCATCGCCACGGCCTCCATCAGTTCCCTGGTCTGCTCGGCCAGGGCGCACAGGGCCTCGACCCGGGCCTCACCGGTGGCGGTCTCGATGGTCATGACCGCATCTTAGAACACGTTCTACCGAATTCCATTCGGACGCGGACACGGTCACTCTCCGCTTCAACGTGGCGGCGGAGAGAGAAATTGGCGGAGATTTCGTAGATCTTTTCTGCGTTGAATCACCTTTGTCGTGATATTTCCGTAATACTTCTGACCTGCGGCTTCCGACATGGGGACGGCGTGAAGCTCCCTTGGCGCGTGCTTGACCTGCCGACCCGTACCGGTAGCCTCCTGCATCACGGATGACTACAGGTCTCCGGTTTCGTCCCAAGTGTCCCGGGTTATCCCCGGTACCCCGGGCTGCTCGGACGAAACCGGACTCGCCCGAAGGGTTGCCCCCACACTTCCATGACCCCTGAGATGAAGAAGTTCATCGAGCTGCTCGAAAGTGAGCTCGGCTACGCCGAGAAGGCCGGCGCTTACACCAAGTTCGGCAGCTGGTACGGCAAGAACGTGGAGTTCGACGCCGACTACACCTCGGCTCCCTGGTGCGACATGCTCCTCTCCTGGGCCGCGCACAAGCTCGGCTACGAGGAGTGGATGGGCCAGTTCGCCTGGACCGTGGCGCACGCGAAGTGGTTCAGGAGCCAGGACGCCTGGGGGACCGAGCCCCAGCCCGGCGCCTTCGTCTTCTACGACTGGAGCGGCTCCAACAGCATCGGCCGGATCGACCACGTGGGCATCGTGACCAGGGTCGAAGGCGGCAGGATCTTCACCATCGAGGGGAACATCGACGGCGGCGTCGCCAAGCGCAAGGAACGCGACACCAGCAAGGTCGTCGGCTACGGCTATCCGTGGAAGATCAAGGAGCGGCTCGACGAGAAGGCGAACCGTCGCGAGGGGCACCAGGCCGAGGAGAAGCCCGCCGTCACCGGCCCCAACGTTGGCACGCTCCAGCTGCCCGAGCAGCTCAGCGCGGAGATCCCGTACGTCCAGCGGGAAGAGCAGGCGCAGGTGCCGCTGACGGCGCCGAAGACCACGCCCAAGAAGGAGTCCCGGCAGGCCGAGGCTCCCGCTCCCAGCGCCTCGTCCAAGGCCGAGGCCCCCGCCACGACGTCCGGCACGACCACGTCCCCGGCGGTTCCCAAGAAGTCCGGCAAGCACGCCAAGCACTCCACCGCCGACACCAGCGCGGTGACGACCGGACCCATCCCCGTGATCACGGACGCCGTCGCCGCCACGCCGCCCTCCGCCGCCCTCGGCTCCCCCGCCATCCTCACCTCCGCCCTGGTGGCCACCCTGGCGGTGCTGGCGATCGCCAAGACCAAGCGCCTGCGGCTGCGCCCGGCCCTCGCCGGAGCACCGGCCCCCGCCGCCGTCCCCTCTCACCGTCGTCGCCGTCGCAAGCAGGCCCCGCCCAGCCGAGCCGCCGAGCGCACCCCGCGCCGGAGCACCGTCGAGCTGGCCGGCACGCGCCGCCCGCTGCTGGACGCCGCCGAGCCCGTCACCGCGCTCAAGTCACTGCAGCGCGCCGCCACAGCCGCGTTCCCGGCGTTCGAGCCGATCGTCATCCCGGAGGCGACGAGCGAGTTCGACGCCTTCACCCGCACCCCGCTGCCGTCGAGCGCCCCCCGGCCGCTCCCCCGTCCCGGGCAGACGACGACCGGGTTCGAGCCGTTCCCCCTCGATCCGCGGGCGACGCCGTTCACCCACGCGGGGCAGGCGACCAGCGGGTTCGAGCCCTTCTCCCGCACCCCGGGAGCGGCGAGCGAGTTCGACGCGTTCGCGCCGATCTCGGCGTCCTCGCGCGGCGGCGCCACGGCCTCCACCACCCGCCGCGAGCACTCCTACGGCGCCTACTGCGGCCGGCGGCGCCGCCACGAGCACCCGCTGGAGGATCCGACCGGCTTCGTCACGCAGTCCCCGCGCGGCCGCCGCCACCGCCCGTCCGCTGTCGACAGGCAGTTCGTCGAGCCGTTCGCGCAGGACACCCCGCTACGTGGCCGCCGCCACCGGTCCTCCCAGACCAGATCCGCCCACCCCGACCCGCAGGCCATGGCCATGGCCGGCTCGCCGCAGCCCGAAGGCCGGCCTCCGGCGTTCGGGGCCACCCCCGCCACCGCGTCACCGCCGCACCAGCGCACCGCGCCGCCCGGCCACGGCGGCTCCCGCACGCCGAGCTCGCGCAGAGGCCGCCACCGCGCCTGAACGACCACGAACGGCCCTGTCGGCAGGACCCACAGGGCCGTCGAGGACCTCGAACGCACATCCCGCCCTTCCCATCGCCTGTGGGGCCGAAAGTGCTAGAGCCGCCTGCCGCCCTCGTCCTCCCCGGATGTCCCGCGGTCAGCGGCGTCGAGGTCGGCCGCGGTCCGGGCGAACGCGCGGATGAGGTCGGTCTCGGCGGCGGTGCGCCAGATGAGTCCCCACCGGGCGGACGGGGCGTTCGACCCGCGCCCCCCGCCGCGAACTGATCCGGCCGGTCCGTCGCCGGGGCAGGCGGTCCACCCGAGCCCCTAGCTACCCGCTATGCGCCGACCATGTGGTGCACGCGGCCTGGGACCTTGGGCTAGGTCTGTGGCCCTCCCGTCCAGGAGCGGAGTTTGTCGGGATTGCGTACCGCCCAGATGTGTTTGATCCGGTCGTCCGTGATCTCGAACGCGTACACCGTCACGATGACGCCGTCCTGCTCGGCTACCAGGCCGGGCTGGCCGTTGACCGTTCGCTCCAGGAGCGTGAGGCCCGCCAGCCGGTCGGCGATGTCGAGGCAGGCGCGGGCGACCTTTTCGCCGCCGTGCATGGGAAGCAGTTCGGCGCTGGCCAGACCGCCGCCGTCGGTGATCGCGGTGATGTCGGGGTCGAGAAGGGCGATGAGGGCGTCGATGTCCTTGGCCTGCCATGCCCGTTTGAACTCCCCGACGATGCCGGCCTGCCGCACCGCCGAAGTGAGGGGAGCCTGCGAAACCTGGATGCGGCGGCGGGCGGAGGAGGCCAGCTTCCGACACGACTGCGGCGTCCGGCCGACGATGCCGGCCACTTCGACGAAGGTGAAGCGGAAGACGTCGTGCAGGATGAGCGTGACGCGTTCGGCCGGGGTCATCGACTCCAGCACCACGAGAAAGGCCATGCTGACCGATTCGTCGAGGGTGATGCGATCGGCGGGGTCCACCGCGGTGCCGTCGGCCCGATCGGGCAGCGGCTCGGGGATCCATTCACCCACGTAGTGCTCCCGCCGGGCCCGCGCCGAACCGAGCAGGTCCAGGCAGATGCGGCTGGCGACCGTCGTCATCCAGGCGCCGGGCGAGGCGATGGCCTCCCGCTGCCGCGGGGACATGGCGTACCAGCGGGCAAAGGTCTCTTGAACGACGTCTTCGGCGTCGGCCACAGAAGCCAGCAGCCGGTACGCGAGATTGATCAGCTGAGGCCGCTCGCTCACGATCGCACTCAATTCGTCGGGTCCTGGCGCGGAATGCATGGTCATGTGCCGACGGCTCCCTCGGTCGTGTCTGCTCTCACCAGTCCGACGATTCGGCGCGCCCGAATGTGATGTCGGCGCGTCACTTCACACTTTCGGCGGCTGTGTCGTCGAACTGGTGGAACACCACTGGAGAACCAGAAGGGAAAACGACTATGTCCACGACGACCGAACCGAACCGCTTGCAGTCACGCATGCCCGACCCCATCAAGCTCATCCCCGAGCTGGCAGCGGTTCCCGGCGCCACCGTCAAGGCCATCGGGAACGGCTCGATCCCGCAGAGCACCATCGATCTGGTGCAGCTGCGCATCGGTCAGCTCGTCGGCAGCACATACTTCACCGTCATGCAGACCGACAGCCTCCGTAAGGACGGGGAAAGCGAGGAACGCATCACCGCCGTGGCCACCTGGCGCGACGCCCCCTACTTCACCGATACTGAACGGGTCGCGCTGGAGCTCGCCGAGGCCGTCCTGTCCCCGAACACGTTCGGGGAGCGTGTCCCTGACGAACTGCACGCCAGGGCAGCCGCGCACTACGACGACACAGCGCTCTGGACGCTCACCCTGGCGATCAGCCAGATCTTCTACTTCATCCCCGTCGCTCTGGTTGGCAAGCCTGTACCGGGCAGGGGCGCGGGACAGGGCTACACGAAGTGACCTCAGGCCCAGGCCGCCCACTGCGCGGCGGCGGTCAAATCACCACGACCCACCCATAGATCATCCCAGAAGTGGATCACCCATGTGATCCACTTCTGGAACAGCCCTAGCCGGCACCGGTGAGGTCGTGGTCGGCGGCGAAGGCGGTGAGGGCGGCGACCGCGTCTCGGGTGCGGGTCCAGGGCCGGACGATCAGCCGGTCCACCCCCAGCGCGGCCCACGACGCCACCTCGTCCGGTGAGGCCGACTCGTAGGCGTGCACCGTGACGGACCCGGCCCCGCCGTAGGCCGCCAGCCGGCGCAGCTGGGGCCGGATCGACTCCAGCGTGTGCGGCATGCTGATCCACCCGTCGCACAGCCGGGCCGCCCTGCGCAGGGCGGCGCCCGATTCGCCGCCCGCCAGGATGGGCAGGCGGCGCTGGACCGGCTTGGGCTCGAACGCCACCTCGGGGAAGGCGTAGAAGGTGCCCGAGTGCTCGACCAGAGGCTCGCTCCACAGTCGCCTGACCACCTCGATGGTCTCGTCGAGCCGCGCTCCGCGCGAGTCGAAGGGCACCCCGGCCGCGTCCCACTCTCCCCGATACCATCCCGCGCCCACGCCGCAGACGGCCCTGCCGGAGGAGACCGCGTCGAGTGTGGCGAAGGCACGAGCCGACACGAACGGGTGCCGCAGCGCCAGCAGGTGCACGGCGGTGCCGAGCCTGATCCGGGTGGTGAGCGCGGCCAGGTAGCACAGGTAGGCGGGCGCGTCGAAGAGCGGCGTGGTCGGCTTGATGGCGGGCTCGGAAGAGCCGGGGTAGGTGGCGAGGGACAGGTCGGCGGTGAAGACGAGGTGCTCGGGCAGCCACACGGACTCGTAGCCGAGCTCGTCGGCGGCCACCGCGACGTCCCTCCACGCGGCCGGATGGATGAGTCCGAGCGGGACGCCGAACCTCATGGCCACCGCTCCCGGCCGGGTCCGTCGACTCCAACGACGTTCACCTCCCCAAGCTAGCGCACGCTTGGTTAGCAGGCCAGCATCCCACGGAGGCCGGCGCCTCAAGTCAGTCGAACAGGATTTCCCATCGACACTCTCCGTAGTTGACCGGATACTGCACGTGTACCACTCATGTCGCCCCGGGCATGCGTTCCCTCAGCATCACAGCCTTCCCCTTTCAGGGCCGGCCGCCGCATGCCCGGTGCGACGAGCAAAGGAGCACCATGAAGCTGAACCGCATCACCCTCGCCGCTCTCGCGGGCCTCACAGCCACCACGTGCTTGACAGCGGCGGGACCGGCGACGGCCAACGTGACCTCCACCTCCCGGATGGCCGCCGTCTCCGCTCTCCCATCCGGCTATCAGCTGGTCAGCCTGCCCAACGCCAACGTCCCCAACTTCCAGCGCCGCACCCTCTACTGCCCGGGCACCAAGAGGGTGCTCGGCGGCGGCGCGGAGGCGCGCGGCAACGGCGCGATCCTCGTCGGCTCCTTCCCCACCGATGACGGGCGCGGCTGGATCGGGATCGGCCGCCAGATCGGCTACAACGACGTCGGCATCAGCGTCTTCGCCATCTGCGCCGACTGACCGGATGACGTGAGCCCGGGCTCGGTCCCGCCCGGCAGGCTTCGGTGTCCAGAGACCGGGCTCACGCACCGCTCGTCAGAGCACGGCACGGCTATCGGGGCGACTCCGAGACCACCTCCGTCTCCTCGGCGCCGGCGCAGGCGGCCAGGGTCCGCGCCCGCCTCTTCGAGGTGCTGGGCGGTCAGCCCAGGTAGGCGGCGCGGACGGCGGGGTCGTCGCGGATCAGCTCCGGTGGCCCCGTGGCGATCACCCTGCCGAGGTCGAGGACCACGAGCCGGTCGCAGACGCCCATGACGAAGCCCATGTCGTGCTCCACCAGCAGCACGGTGGTGTCCAGCGCGGCGACGACCTCGGCCAGCCGGGACGTCTGGCCCGCGTCCAGGCCGGAGGTGGGCTCGTCGAGCAGCAGCAGGCGCGGCCGGTCGGCGAGGGCGCGGGCCAGCTCGACCAGCCTGCGCTGGCCGATCGGCAGCGCGGCCGCGTAGGCGTCGCGCAGCCCGCCCAGCCCGCAGAGCTCCAGCACCTCGGCCGCGCGGGCCCGGCGCTCGCGTTCGAGGCGCCGCCGGGCAGGCCATCCGGCCAGGTCGGCGAGCAGGCCACCGCCGCCGCCATGCCAGTCCAGCGCCGCCAGCACGTTGTCGGCCACGGTCAGGCGGCCGAACACCTGCGGCCGCTGGAACGTACGGCGCACCCCCTGTCTGGCCCGGCGCACCGGGGAGTCCCCCGTCACGTCCTCGCCCCCCACGCGCACCCGGCCCGCGTCCGGCCTGCGCAGCCCGGTCACCACGTCGAACAGCGTCGTCTTGCCCGCGCCGTTCGGCCCGATCACCCCGCAGACCTGGCCGCCGGGCACCTCGAACGACACCTCCGACAGCGCGCTCACCCCGCCGAAGGTCACGGACACGTCCTGTACGGCCAGCATCAGGACACCCCCAGATAGGCGGCGGTCAGGCGGTCGCCGTCCACCTCGGCGCGCGGGCCGGTCCAGGTGACCCGGCCGAGCCGCATGAACGCCACCCGGTCGGCGATCCGCAGCGCTTCCGTGGCCTTCTCCTCCACCAGGAGCAGGGCCACCCCGCGCTCCCGGAGCTCGGCGAAGATCTCGAAGACCTGCCGGACGACCAGTGGCGCGAGGCCGAGTGAGGGCTCGTCGGCGATGAGCACCCGCGGCGGGCGGACCAGCGCGGGAGCGAGGGTGAGCAGTTGCTGCTCGCCGCCAGACAGCGCCCCCGCAGATACGGCGCGGCGCTCGGCGAGCAGCGGCAGGCGCTCGTACACCTGGCCCGGGTCGGTCAGCCAGGTGCGCAGGTTCTCCTCCACGGTCAGGCCGGGGAACACGCCGCGGCCCTCGGGGGCCAGCAGCACGCCGGCCCGCGCCCTGCGGTGGGCGGGCCAGGCCGTGATGTCGGCACCGTCGAGCAGCACCCGCCCGGCGGTGACGGGAAGGTCTCCGGCGGCGACGGCGCAGGTGGTGGACTTGCCCGCGCCGTTGGCTCCGAGCAGCGCGACCACCTCGCCCGGCCGGACGGCCAGGTCCACCCCGCGCAGCACGGTGCAGTCGGCGTAACCGGCCACGACGTTCTCCAGCCGGAACAGCGCCACGTCGGCGGGCGCAGGCGCGGGTTGCCCGCCGACCTCCACCCGGGGCGATCTGCCGGCTGCCAGATCCGCCGACTCGCGCTGGAGTGCCACGGCCTGCTCGCGTTCCAGCCCGCGCGTGCGGCGGCGGTGGCGGGCCTCGGCCAGCTGCGCCAGGACACCGTCCGGGTGCTTGGCGAGAACCATCCCGCCCGCTCCGAACAGGATGGCGCCCACGTGCGCCGACACGTCCCAGGTGCCGAGCAGCTCGGGAAAGATGACGGCGATCAGCCCGCCGAGCACCGCGCCGCCGATCCGCCGCACGCCCTGCAGCACCACCACGGCCAGCCAGACGAACCCGGAGAAGGCAGGCAGATCCGTGGCCGTGATCGACCCCTTGGAGATCGCGTACAGCACGCCGCCCAGCCCGGCGATCGCGGAGGCGAGCACGAAGAGCAGGATCTTGGTGCGCGGGGCGGACAGCCCCGAGGTGACGGCTGCCGCAGGCGCGGACCGGACCGCCAGGATCGCCCTACCAGAAGCCGATCTTTCGAGGTTCTTCACCAGAAGACCGACGAGCCCGATGAGCACGAGCAGCAGCACCACCCGCACCCGCGGATCGGACGTGTCCGCGAACCCGAAGCCGAGTGCCGGCAGCGGCCACCCGATCGTGCCGTTGCTGAACGCGTCCACCTGGAACAGCACCTGGTCGGCGAGGAGCGCCAGCGCGAGCGTGGCCAGCGTGAGCACCCGCCCGCCCAGCCGGAGCGCGGGCAGCGCCACCAGCAACCCCACCGCACCGGCCGCCAGCACCCCCAGCAGGATCGCCGGGAGGAACGGCAGCCCGGAGGCGAACGCCCACCCGCAGGTCAGCGCCGCCATCGCGGCGAAGGACGCCTGCGCCAGGTTCACCATCCCGCCGATCCCGGTGACCACCACGAACGAGCAGAAGATCAGCGCCAGCACCAGCCCCTGCGCGGCGACGCCCACGTAGTACTCCGACCCGGCGAAGGTGAAGACCAGCAGCGCGACCAGCCCCACCACCCACGGCAGCCGCCGCCGCCAGAGCGGCACCCCGGCCAGGTGGTCCGGCGGTGGCGCGTCCTCGGCCGTGCTGCCCGCCACCCGCTCCCGCGACCTGTTGAGCAGCACGAGCCCGGCGAACAGCAGGATGACCGGCACCGCCGTCCGCAGCCCGGTGACCTCCTCCAGGAAGTCGGTGTATCCGGCGACCAGGTTCTGCACCACGCCCAGCCCGAGCCCGGCGGCGAACGTCCACGGGATCGACCGCAGCCGCCCGAACACCGCCGCGGTCGCCGAGGCGAACAGCAGCACCGTGTAGGCCGTGGCGTCGAGCCCGACCACCGAGACGGCCAGCACCCCGGCCAGCCCGGCCAGGCCGGAGCCGAGCGTCCAGGCCAGGGCCGAGGTGGCGTCCACGTCCACGCCGCGCAGCGTGGCCAGGCGCCTCCGGTCCACCGAAGCCCGCATGCGCAGGCCGTAGGGAGTGTGCCGCATGAACGCCCAGAGCCCTACGGCGGTGACCGCCGAGAAGGCGAACGTGATGAGCTGGTCGGTGTCCAGACGCGCGCCGAGCAGTTCGATGCCCTGCGCCGGGTGCGGGCCGATGCCGCGCGGCAGCGCGGTGGCGTCCGCGCTCGGCAGCCCCAGCAGGTCCACCACGAGCAGGCCGAGGGCGGGCAGTGCGATCGTCAGCCCGATCGTGCCGACGATCTGCGCGGTCTCCCCCGCCTGCGCGAGTCCGGCGAACATGGCCCTGTGCAGCAGGTATCCCAGTGACGGCGCGAACAGGGCGACGGCGATCAGCGCGGACAGCCAGGCGGGCAGCCCGAGGGCCACGTTGCACTGGTAGAACACCAGCGCCGTCAGGAATCCGACGGCGCCGTGGGCGAAGTTGAACACCCCGGTCGCCGCGTACGACAGGGTCAGGCCGGACCCCATGATCGCGAAGATCGCACCGGTGACGAGCCCGCTGAGGACGTAGCCGACGATCATCGCAGTGGCACGTTGTCGAAGCACTTCATGCTTCTGGCCACCTGGAAGGCGCCGCCGTCCAGCTTGACCAGGGCGCCGCAGCCGTTCGGCTCGCTGTGGTCCTTCGGGTAGCGGATCCGGCCGAAGCCCGGATTGTCGTAGGCGTAGGAGCCGTTGCCGGTGGCCAGGAACTTCTCCCTGGTCAGGTCCTTGCCCGCCTTGGTCAGCATGTCGAGGAAGATGTCGGCCGCCCAGTAGCCGATGGCCAGGTGCTGGGTCAGCGTGGTGCCCGGCGCCACCTTCTCGACGTCGGCCTTGAGCCGGGCGATCTGCGGGGCGTCCGACTCGAACGGCTCGAACATGGGCGCGGCGATCACGCCCTCCAGCGCCTGCGCGCTGGCCTGGTCCTTCAGGATGGCGGCGTCGTAGCTGGTGGCGTCGGTGAGGACGCCCTGGTAGCCGGCCCGCTTCAGCGCCGAGTACAGGCCCACGTTGAACTTGGTGCCCGCGATCACCGAGACCACGACGTCGGGCGGCTCCCCGCCGTCCGAGCTCATGATCTTGTTGACGTACGGGAGCCAGTCGGGCGGTGGTGCGGCGGCGGGCAGCCCAGAGTTCACCCCGGCGAGCTCGAACCCGGCCGCGGTGAACGACTGGGAGATGGTCGTCCCGCCGTACTTGCTGCCGCTGGAGTCGGAGGTCTGCACGTACACGCTCTTGCCTTCGGCGCCGCCGAGCAGGTCGGCCATCTGCCTGCCCCACCACGTCTGGGAGCCCGCGCCCTGCTTGGGGGCCAGGCAGCCGTTGTAGCCGAACCCGGTCTTGGTGCCGCACCACTGCGGCCCGGTCGCCCAGCCGAACCACGGCACGCCCTGCTGCTCCAGGAAGGCGGCGCCGCCGAAGTTCGGCGCGTGCACCGGCACCAGCGCGAACACCTGGTCCTTCTGCACGAGCTTCTTGGCGGCGGCGTCGCCCTTGGCCGCGTCCTGGCCGTCGTCCTCCGCGCCGAGGAACTCGATCGTGCGCCCGTGGACGCCGCCTTCGGCGTTGGCCCGCTCGAATCTGGCCTTGGCGCCGATCTCCGCGTCCTTGGTGGAGTAGCCGCTGGCGCTGGTCTTGGTCAGCACGCCGCCGATCCGGACGGTGGTGGCCGTGACGCCCGGCGCGGCCCCGCCCTGTGTGCCGCCGGCGCGCTGCTCGGCCGCGCACCCGGCCAGCAGTCCAGCCGCCGCCAGCGCCGCCACGCCCCGCCGTACCGTGTGCTGTCGCCGCACCATGACCTCCCTGCGTACGGCGGGCACCCAGCTGCTTTGGCCTAGCGCTCGCTTGGTTTTGCGTCAGCGTAAGTTCGCCCGGAAAAGGTGTCAACGACACACGACCGAGCAACCGCTTGTTCGTGATCGGCCGCCGGGCTAGCGTGGGCGCATGCTGATGCGCGCGGCCGTGCTGACCGGCTTCCACGCCCCGATGGAGATCCGCGACGTAGAGATAGCCGACCCCGGTCCCGGCGAGGTCCGCGTCCAGATCAAGGCCTCCGGCGTGTGCGGCTCCGACCTCAAGGCCATCGACGGCAAGAGCCCGGTCGTCGCCCGCCTGCCGTTCATCCTCGGCCACGAGAGCGCCGGCGTCGTGGAGAGCACCGGCCCGGGGGTGACCGGCGTCAAGGCCGGCGACCACGTCATCATCGCCATGAACGGCCCCTGCGGGAAGTGCCGCGGCTGCGGCGCCGGCCGCTTCCACCTGTGCTCCGGCCGGGCCAGGACCACCGCCATCATGGGCGGCCCGCCCCGCGTCACGCTGGCGGGCGAGGAGACCCGGCGGTTCATCGGCATCGGCTCGTTCGCCGAGTACACCGTGGTCAGCGAGGCCATGTGCGTGAAGATCGCGCCGGACGCCCCGTTCGACGCCATGTGCCTGCTGGCGTGCGCCGTCGTCACGGGCGTCGGCGCGGTGCTCAACGTCGCCAAGGTCACCCCCGGCTCCACGGTCCTGGTGGTCGGCTGCGGCGGCGTCGGCCTGAACGTCGTCCAGGGCGCGGTCCTCGCGGGCGCCACCACGATCATCGCCGCCGACGTGGCCGACCAGAAGCTCAAGCTGGCCGAACGCTTCGGCGCCACCCACACCCTCGTGCCCGGCGACCTCCCGTCCCAGGTGGGCGACCTGGTCAGAGGCGGCGTCGACTACGTCTTCGACGTCACAGGCGTCCCCGGCGTCCTCGCCAGGGCCTTCGCCGCCACCCAGCCCGGCGGCACCACCGTCATGGTCGGCAGCCCCCCGGCCGGCCACGCGATCGAGCTCGACCCCGGCGTGCTGTTCGCCTCCCGCCGCCTCATGGGCACCCAGGGCGGCGACGCGGCCCCCCAGCGCGACCTGCCGATGCTCGCCGAGCAGTATCTACGCGGCCGCCTCGACCTCAACGGCCTGATCAGCGAACGGCTGCCGCTGGAGCAGATCGACGACGCGGTCGCGCACACCCGCCAGGGCGCCGTCGCCCGCACCGTCATCGTCTTCTGAGCCCGAGGCCTTCCCGTCCCGTACAGCTTCCGCTAATCTAAAGAACATTAGAAGATTAGAGGAGGCGGCATGTCGTACCCCCCAGCCCGCTACCTGGGCGAGAGCGGCGAGACCAGCGGCATCTTCCGGCCGGGCGGACAGGAGCCGGACCTGCGGATGAGCGCGACCCCCGACGGCACCCAGGTGCACTACCTGGGCACCGGGGCCTCCACCAACGGGGCGTTCGGGCTCTACCGGTGGGAGATGGGGCCCCGGCCGGGCGGGCCGAGCCCCCACTTCCACCGGACGATCACCGAGTCCTTCTACGTCCTGTCCGGCAGCATCCGGCTCTACAACGGCGTCAAGTGGGCGGACGGGGCACCGGGCGACTTCCTGTTCCTGCCTGAGGGCGGCATCCACGCCTTCTGCAACGAGTCCGGCGAGCCGGCGACGATGCTGATCCTCTTCACCCCGGGAGCACCGCGCGAGGGCTACTTCGAGGAGTTGGCCGACATCAACGTGTCCGGACGGCAGCTCAGCGACGAGGAGTGGACCGAGCTCTACCTGCGCCACGACCAGTACATGGTCTGATGCCCGACTTCCCGGAAGAGCCGATCTACCGGCACCTCGCCCGCATCGGCAAGGCGCTGTCCAGCCCGGTGCGGCTGCGCCTGCTCGACGTGCTCGACCAGCGCGAGCGTACGGTCGAGGAGCTCGCGGAGGAGGCCGGGGTCGCGTTGAAGAACACCTCGGCCCAGCTCCAGCAACTCCGCGCCGCCCACCTGGTGACCAGCCGGAAGGAAGGCACCCGGGTCTACTACCGGCTGGCCGACGAGCCGGTGTCGAGCTTCCTCGGCCACTTCCAGCGGTTCGCCCACGAACGGCTCGCCGACCTGCGGGACGCGATCGAGGAGCGGCTCGGCTCGTTCGAGGCGGTGTCGGCCGGCGAGCTGGCCGAGCGGCTCGCCGATCCGGACACGGTGGTCGTGGACGTGCGCTCGGCCGAGGACTACGCCGAGGGCCACGTGCCCGGCGCGGTGTCGGTGCCGCTCAAGGAGCTGCGGGACCGGCTCGGCGAGATCCCCGGGGACGCGGAGATCATCGCCTACTGCGGCGGCCCCTACTGCGTGGTCTCCCCCCGGGCCGTGGAGCTGCTGCGCTCACACGGCTACCGGGCGCGCCCCCTCGACGGCGGCCTCATCGGCTGGCGCCGCTCGGGGCACGGCGTGCAGGGACCCTAGATCAGGCCGAGGGCCAGCATCGCGTCGGCGACCCGGCGGAAGCCGTCGATGTTGGCCCCCGCCACGTAGTTGCCCGGCATGCCGTACTCGTCGGCGGTCTGCAGGCAGCGGCCGTGGATGTCACGCATGATCTCCTGCAGGCGGCGCTCGGAGAACTCGAAGGTCCACGAGTCCCGGCTCGCGTTCTGCTGCATCTCCAGCGCGCTGGTGGCGACGCCGCCGGCGTTGGCGGCCTTGCCGGGACCGAACGCGACCCCCGCGTCCAGGAACACCTTGATCCCTTCGGGCGTCGTGGGCATGTTCGCACCCTCGCCGACCGCCAGGCAGCCGGCCTCGACCATCGCGGCGGCGTCGCGGCCGGTGATCTCGTTCTGCGTGGCGGACGGCATCGCCACCTCGCAGGGCACCTCCCACACGCTGTGGCCCGGCACGAACGTGACGTGCTCGCCGCGGCGTGCCGCGTAGGCGTCCAGCCGGCCGCGTTCCACCTGCTTGACCTGCTTGAGCAGCTCCAGGTCGATGCCCTTGTCGTCGAGCACATAGCCGGAGGAGTCGGAGCAGGCGACCACCGCGCCGCCGAGCTGCTGGACCTTCTCGATGGTGTAGACGGCGACGTTGCCGGAGCCGGACACCACCACCCGCTTGCCGTCGAAGGAGGTGCCGCGCGCCTTCAGCATCTCCTCCACGAAGAACGCGCACCCGTAGCCGGTCGCCTCGGTGCGCACCTGGGCGCCGCCGTACGTCAGCCCCTTGCCGGTGATCACCCCGGACTCGTAGCGGTTGGTGATGCGCTTGTACTGGCCGAACAGGAAGCCCACCTCACGCCCGCCGACGCCGATGTCACCGGCGGGAACGTCGGTGTGCTCGCCGATGTGGCGGTAGAGCTCGGTCATGAAGCTCTGGCAGAAGCGCATGACCTCCCGCTCGGAGCGCCCCTTGGGGTCGAAGTCCGAGCCGCCCTTGCCACCGCCGATGGGCAGGCCGGTCAGGCTGTTCTTGAAGATCTGCTCGAACCCGAGGAACTTGACGATCCCCAGGTAGACCGACGGATGGAAACGCAGCCCGCCCTTGTACGGGCCCAGCGCGCTGTTGAACTCGACCCGGAAGCCGCGGTTGATCTGCACCTCGCCGCGGTCGTCCTCCCACGGCACCCGGAAGATGATCTGCCGCTCCGGCTCGCAGATGCGCTCGATGATCTTCGACTCGGTGTATTCGGGATGCTTGCCGAGAGCCGGGCCCACGCTTTCGAGGACCTCGCGCACCGCCTGGTGAAACTCGATCTCTCCAGGATTGCGGCGGAGGACGTTGTCGTAGATGGACGACACTTTCTCGTGCAACACAGATTCTCCCAGCTCACGACCGTATCTCTTCACTTTAGGGTGCGGCCGGGTGTGAGCCGGATCCGGGAGGCGGGTAGCCGCGGTGTGGTCGCCCGACAGCTCGCTATACGGATCCTGAAGGTGTCCCTTCTAGGATCGGGCCTCCTGCCACATCCCCCGGAAGTTCGACATGCGCATCGCAGTAGCCGTCGGCGCCGTGGCGTTGACTGCCGTGCTCGCCTCGTGCGGATTGATCCAGAATCGTCCTGTCGGAGGCGGGGGCCCGGAGCGCCAGACACCCACCGCTCAAGCCGCCGGCACCACACCGGCCCAGTCCCCACGAGTGCATCCCGGCCGCCGAGGTGCCCGGCCTGAACGTGCCCGGGGTGGAAGTGCCCGGCGTGGAGATCCCCGGCGCGGAGCTGAAGTCGTACGAGGTCGGCAAGAGCGAGGTGTTCGAAGGCGACGGCTCGATCGCCTACGCGCTCAAGGCCGACGTGCTCTTCGACTTCGACAGTGCCACCGTCAAGCCCGCCGCCGCCGACGACCCGGCGGGGCGGGCGAAGAACCGCAGAGTGGTCATCTCTGTCCAGACCTGACCGCGACCCGCGCGCGACGGAAATGTCGGAGGCTCAGGAGATGCTCGTCCTGGCGGCGCCGAACGGGCGCCGCGGAGCGAAGGGAGCGAAATGGCCGAGGTGCTGCTGTTCCATCACGTGCATGGGCTGACGTCGGGTGTGCACGCGTTCGCCGACAGGCTCAGGCAGGCGGGTCACACCGTCCACGTCCCGGACCTGTACGGAGGCCGCGTCTTCGACACGCTCAAGGAGGGCCTCGACTACGTCAGGGAGGCCGGGTTCGACTCGATCGTCGAGCGCGGACGAGCCGCCGCCGAAGGGCTGCCGAGCGCGCTCGTCTACGCCGGATTCTCCCTCGGCGTGCTGCCCGCGCAGATGCTGGCCCAGACGCGAGCCGGCGCGAAGGGCGCGCTGCTGTTCCACTCCTGCGTCCCGCTGTCCGAGTTCGGCGGCGTCTGGCCCGAGGGGGTCCCGGTCCAGATCCACGGGATGGACCGGGACGAGTCCTTCGTGGACGAGGGCGACCTCGAAGCGGCCCGCGCCCTGGTCGAGACGACCGCCGACGCGGAGCTGTTCCTCTACCCCGGCGACCGGCACATGTTCGCCGACAGCAGCCTGCCCGACTACGACGGGCCTGCCGCGAAACTGCTGACCGAGCGGGTGCTCAGGTTCCTCGGAGCGGGGCAGGCCCTGCCGCCGTCGGCGTAGCCGTGCCCCTGCGCGCCGAGCGCCTCGACCGGGTCGGAGCTCACAGCCGGGCGACGGGCTGACGCACCGGGACCGGCCGAGGCTCCTCCTCCTCGTGCCCTTCCACCGACAGGTTGGGCAGCAGCCGGTCGAGCCACCGCGGGCACCACCAGTTCCACCGGCCGAGCAGCACCATGGTCGCCGGCACCAGGAACCCCCGGATGACGGTCGCGTCCACCGCGATGGCCACCGCCAGCCCCACCCCGAAGGTCTTGACCATCGGGTCCGGATAGGCGATGAACGCCGTGAAGACGGCCACCATGATCAGCGCGGCGGAGGTGATCACCCGGCCGGTCGATCCCAGCCCCTCCGCGACCGAGCGCGCGTTGTCACCGTGCTTCACGTACGCCTGCCGCACCGCGGTCAGCAGGAAGACCTCGTAGTCCATCGACAGCCCGAACAGCACCGCGAACAGCATCAGCGGCACGTAGGTCTCGATCGGCACGGAGAAGAAGATCGTCTGCAGGTACGAGCTGTTCGCCGGCGCGTCCATGCCGATCAGGCCGGTGCCCAGCCCGATGGAGAACACCAGCGCCAGCGCGCCGAAGGCGGCTCCGAGGGAGACGAGGTTCATCAGCGCGGCCTTGATCGCGACGACCGGCGCCCTGAAGGCGAAGAGCAGCAGCAGGGCGCTGAGCAGCACGACCACCCCGATGACGAGCGGCGTGCGCTCGGCCATCCGGTCTGCCGCGTCGGCGAGCCCGGCGACCTCCCCGCCCACGTGCAGGTCCACGCCGTCCACGTCCAACCGCCGGATCTCCCTGACGACGTCGGCGGCCCGGGGATCGCTGGGAGCGTAGTCGGGGACGGCCTGGATCATGACGGTCCGGCCGGACTCGCTGACCTTGGCCGGTGACACGTGCGCGACCCCGTCGACGCCCTCGATCTCGCGGCTCAACTCCTCGACGACGGCGTCGGAGGCGCTCACCTCGGTGGGCACGGCCGCGACCACGGTCATCGGGCCGTTGCTGCCGGGGCCGAACCCGGTGGCCATCAGCTCGTAGGCCCGCCGGGACGGCTCGCCCTGCGCGCCGTACCCCTCGTCGAGCGGCCCCAGCTTGATCGCGAGGGCGGGTGCGGCGAGCGTGGCCAGCACGAGCACGCTGCCCAGCAGCACCCCCCACGGCCGGCGCGCCACCCACGCGCCGAGCCCGCCCCAGCCGGACGACTCGGGACGGCGGCCGAGGAAGGGCACCTTGAGCGCGTTGACCCGGTGCCCGAGCAGCCCGAGCAGGGCGGGCACCAGCGTGATCGCGGTGAGGACGGCCGTGACCACGGAGATCCCGGTGATCCACCCCAGAGTGCGCAGCAGCGGGAACCCGCCCAGCATGAGCGCGCTCAGCGCGATGATCACGGTACCGCCGGCGAACACCACGGCCCCGCCGGAGCTCGCCACGGCCCGGCGCACCGCCTCCTGGACCGGCAGGCCGGAGGCGAGCAACTTGCGGTGCCTGGACATCAGGAACAGCGCGTAGTCGATGCCGACGCCGAGGCCGATCATCGTGGCCATGATGCCCGCCTGCTTGGGCACGTCCATGACGTGGCCGAGCAGGCCGATCACCCCCAGCCCCGAGGCGACGCTGACGAGCGCGGTGAAGATGGGCACCAGCGCGGCGGTGAGCGTGCCGAAGGCGAAGATCAGCACCAGCAGCGCGCACACCACACCGATGATCTCGCTCGGTCCGGTCGTGATCTCCTTGTCGGCGGGGGTGGAGCTGTCCGCGGGGACGACTTCGAGCCCTGCTTCCCTGGCCGGCTCGGCCGCCTTCGACAGGACCGCCGTGTTCTCGGCGACCTTGGAGCTGTCGTGCCCCTCCATGCGTACGGTGATCAGGCCGATCTGCAGGTTGGCGGCGATGCCTCCCGTCCGGTACGGCGAGTCGACCTCCACCACGTGCGGCCGGGTGCGGATGCTGTCGACGGCCCGCTCGACGGCCTGCTTGCGCTCCTCGTCGATGAGCTTGCCCTGCGGGGCGTAGACCACCAGCTGTACGGTGCCGCCCGGCTCGAATCCCGGGCCGAACCCGTCGCGCATCAGGTCATGGGCGCGCTGCGCGTCGGTGCCGGGGATGGTGGCGTCGTTGCTCACCGGGCTGCCGAGCACGAGGCTGCCGCCCATCAGGACTGCCGCGGCGATGACCCATAATGCCAGGACGATCCGTCCGTGCCTCGCGCACCAGCCGCCCAGCCGACCCAGAAAGCGCGACATCGCCTGCCCCCTCTTCGACGCCCGTCCTGTACGGTCGTTCAGGCCATACGATAAGGCCGGACATATCGGGAAGGCTGTAGCACCCGTGGAAATGAGATGATGACCACAGCCGACGACACCCGCACCCGCATCCTGGCAGCGGCTCAGGAGCTGTTCGCCGAGCGCGGCTACGCCCTCACCTCACTTGCCGACATCGCCGCCGCCGTGGGACTGACGAAGACGGCCGTCGCCTACCACTTCCACCCGAAGGACCGGCTCGCCGCCGAGCTGCTCGCGCCCGCAGCCGACGACATGCTCACGCTGCTCGGCGCCGACTTCGGCGGCGACAGGCGGGCGACGGTGGAGGCGCTGGTCGGCTTCGTGGTGCGGCACCGCGCCGTGCTCCGCCTGCTCATGGAGGACATCGGCCGCGCCGACGACGCCCCGCCGGGATCGACGGGCGAGGCGATCAGGACCTTCCGCGACGAGGTGCTCGCCAAGCTCATCGGCCCGGATCCGGACGACGAGGCCAGGATTCGGGGCTGGGCCGTGCTGGGCGCGCTGCAGTGGGGCGTCGTGCACACCATGGACCTGCCGCCGGAGCGCGTACACGAGTCCCTCCTGCGCGCGACACTGGCGATCGAGGAGCTCTAGGGCCTGGCCACCTCCTCGCCTGGGCGGCCGACAGGTCCGGCTCGAAGGCTGGACCGTCACGCTGGGAGGCACCCCCCGATGAAGGCCGGACACATCACAGCCGCGGTGGCGCTGCTCGTGCTGCTCTTCCAGCGCCGCATCGCCGCCGGGCTCACGGCGGGGGCCCTGAAGTAGCGATTCCGCGTTCGCCTACGATGCCGGAGGCCCCATCCGTTCGAACGCACAAGAGGTCTCCACCTTGCCAGTAGCGACAGCCCAGGACGGCACCGCGCTGTCCTACCAGGTCCGCGGCAGCGGCGAACCGCTCCTCCTCCTGGCGGGCCAGGCCAACAACCACCACTGGTGGGACGGCGTCAGGGAGGACTTCGAGGCCGACCACCTGACGATCACCCTCGACTACCGGGGCACCGGCGACAGCGGCAAGCCGGACGCGCCGTACACCACCAGGGGGTTCGCCACCGACGCGATCGCCGTCCTGGACGACCTGGGCGTGGATCGGGCGCGAGTGTACGGCACGTCGATGGGCGGGCGGGTGGCCCAGTGGCTCGCGGCCGACCATCCCGGCCGCGTGACGGCCCTGGTGCTGGGCTGCACCTCGCCCGGCGGCACGCACGGCGTCGAACGTGACGCCGAGGTGCGCAGGTCGCTGGCCCAGCCCGACCGCGAGGCGGCGGAGCGGGCGCTGCTGGAGCTGATGTACACCCCCAACTGGCTCTCCCGCCACCCCGGGCCCCACCAGACCGTCGGGGACCCGGCCATGCCCGCCCACGCGCGACGCCGTCACCTGCGAGCCAGCGCCGGCCACGACACCTGGGACGTGCTGCCTGCCATCACCGCCCCGACGCTGGTGGTGCACGGGAGCGACGACGTGTTCAACCCGGCGGCCAACGCCCCCCTCCTGACCGGCCGCATCCCCGGCGCGTCGATGCTGATGATCCCCGGCGCCCGGCACGCCTACTTCGAGGAGTTCCGGGAGGTCGCGGGTCCTGCCGTGCTGGACTTCTTCCGCCGCGGCTGACGCCCGCCGCGGAGAGCCCGGCGGTGGTTCGGGTCTGACTCAGGGCCCGCGTCAGGGGCTGGCGGGTGGCTCGGGGGTTTCTGTTGGTGTTTGGGTTGGCTCAGTGGGGTCCGGGCCCGATTGGGGGGAGATGCCCACGCTGACCAGCACGGACGCTCCCGGCTTGGCACAGATGCCGGGCTTCACCGACTGTGCGACGGCGAGGTTGAGCTGCGACTCGTCCTCCACGACCTGGCCGCGCATGGTCACGGTGAAGCCGGCCGCGCGCAGGGCGGCGCGGGCGTTCTCGCGGGACTGGCCGATCACCGACGGCACGACGGCGCCGTGGCGGGCGACCGCGAGTGACACCGGGGTGCCGCCCGAGACGCGGCTGCCCGCCTTCGGCGTGCTGGACAGGACCTGGCCGTTCGGGTCGGGCGCGCAGGTTCTCGTGATCGAGCCGACCGCAAGGCCGGCACCGGTCAGGGCGGCTTCGGCGGACTTGCGTCGCATGCCGGCGACGGTGGGGACCCGCAGGCCCGCCGACACCTGAAGCGACACCCTTGCGCCTTCGGGGACGGCGGTGCCGGCCGCGGGGCGGCTGCTCAGCACCTCGCCGATCTTCTTCGCGGAGTCCACCTGGGTGACCTCGCCCGCCACCAGCCCGGCTCGCTGGATCGCCTTGACGGCCGCCGCCCGGCTGAGACCCGCCAGGGGAGGCACCGGGATGCTCACCGGTCTGACCACGGGCGGGTCGTCAGCGGGAGGTTTGCGCGGTTTGGCGCTCTGCTTCTCCTTGATCGGCGTGGACTTGTCCACCGGGGACACGGTCGCCACCGGGCCGACGTCGGCGGCGGAGGGTTGCGCGCCGCCCTGCGAGGGCCGGCCCCTCTCACCCAGCGGCGGCGCCAGCAGCGTGACCACCACGGCGGCGCTCACCAGCAGGGCTCCGGTGGCGGCGAGCCCCGCCCGGCCCAGCGCCTGGCTCCGGCGCTTCGGCACCGTCTCGGATAACGCGACCTGTCGCGAGGTTTCGTCCGCCGGGCGCTCCGGAGCGGCTTCGGAGCCGTGCGGTTCGGCGTCCCCGAAGGCCGCGCGCTGCTCCGGTCGCCGGCGGTCCTCGGGTAACCGGAATCCGTGTGCCGCGCCCGTCGCCTCGGGCTCGGCCATGGGGGCGAAAGGCGAACCGGACGAGGCGTCGGCCGCCCCGGAGCCGCCGCCGCCCGTCGCGCCAGGGGAAGAGGTGTGCGGACCCGTCGCGTCCTGATCAGAGCTGGACGAGCCCGCCGTAACAGGAGGCGAAGCGTCCAGACCCGTGCCGGGAGAAGAGGTGTCCGCATCCGCACCGGGCACCCGGACCTCCCCAGGCGGATGCGTGGCGGAGGAGGCTTCGGTCCTGGGCGGAGGTACGGCGAAGCCGGGGACGGGCGTCGCGCGGAGGATGTGCGGCGGCGGGGAGCGCAGCACCTCGGCCGGCAGCCCGCCCGAGCCCCCCAGCAGCGCGAGCAGCAGATCCCTGCTGCTGGGCCGGTTGCGCGAGTCCTTGTCCAGGCACGCCTCGACCAGCTCCCTGAGCTCCCCGTCGAGGCGGCCGAGCTCGGGCTGGGCCGTGAGGATGCGGTGCAGCACCGGCGCCACCGAGTCCTGCCCGAAGGGGGCGGTGCCGTTGGCGGCGAAGCACATCGTGGCGCCCCAGGAGAACACATCCGCCGCCCCGGTGACCGCGGACGCGGTGATCTGCTCCGGCGCCATGTAGGCGGGGGTCCCGACACCCCTGCCGGTCAGCGTCGCCGCCGCGTCCAGCGCCCTGGCCAGGCCGAAGTCGATCACGCGGGGGCCGTCGGAGCCGAGGAGCACGTTCTGGGGCTTGAAGTCGCGGTGCACGATGCCCGCGCGGTGGATGGCGGTGATCGCGGTGGCGGTGCCGACGGCCAGCCGTTCGAGCGCGCCGCCGCGGCGTGGCCCGGTGAGCATGACCTCGCGGGCCAGCGACGGCCCGTCGACGTACTCGCTCACGATGTACGCCCTGCCGTCGTCGAACCCGGCGTCGACCACCTGGGCCGTGCAGAACCTGGCCACGTGCTTGGCCAGCTCCACCTCGCGCAGGAACGCCGCCCGCTCGTCCCCGACCGGCCCATGCAGCAGCTTGACCGCGTACGTGTCCTCGTCCCTCGTCCCGAGGTACACCACGCCCTGGCCGCCCTCGCCCAGGCGCCCGCCGAGCTCGTAGCCGCCGAGCCGCCGCGGGTCCCCCGTTCTCAGCGGCTGCGCCGTTGGCACGGGGCGCCTCCCCTCGCCGCCACCCCTTTACCCTTCCACTGAAGGCAACCGGTGCCGGAGAGTCAACGGTGACCGGGTCATCGCCGCCTGACCGTGACACTCGCGGTCACGAGGTGCGGGAGATCGTGCCCGAATAGGCGACTTCCTGCTCACCCTGGCGGATCACCGAGATGGCCATCTGGTCGGCGTCGGCGGTCGGCTGGATGCGGAGCGTTCCCGGATGGCACTCCTCGCCCTTGACGTCGCCGAGCTCGAACACCATCTCCCGCGCGGTCCCGCTGAGCCTCCCGGAGCAGTGCAGGTCGGCCCCCCACCGCATGCTGGAGTCGCGCTCGCCCGCCAGCCGGATCTCGACCGGGAACACGCGCTCGGCGCCCGGATGCTCGGCCGACCCGGTCCAGGTGCCCTCCAGCCCGGGCCCGCCCGCGCCCTGCGACCAGAACACCCATGCGGCGATCCCGATGGCCAGCCCGGCGGCCAGCACCGCCAGCTGCCACGTCTTCGGCCGACGCCTGACCCTGCCCGCCGTGCTGCCCGTGCTGCCCGTGTTGCCGGGAGTGCCCGTGGCGGGCGGTCGCGCCGGTCCGAGCGCGGGCAGCTCCCGAGTCTGCGCCCGCGCAGGCGAGGACCGGGCATCCGGAGACGGGGACGGAGTGGAGACCGGCCCCCGCGCGGGCCCCGACGGGGTGGGAGCGGGCGAGTACGTGGACGCGGACGTGTCCACGAGCGCCGCCAGCGCGCTGCGGCTCCCGGTGGAGCCGCCACTTGAGCCCGGCCCTCGCACTCGCCACGCGACGGTGGCGACGCCGGCCGGAGGAGCCGTGGGAGCGGTGGTGTCGTCGGTCTCCGACGGATGATCGGGATCGGCGTCGCCGACAGTCGTAGCAGGCCGACCAGGTGAGCGGCCGGGAGGTGGGCCGGTGATGTCCACAGCCGCCATCGCGCCGGTGGAGAGGACGTCGCCGGTCATGTCCTGGTTCAGCAGCCGCCGGAGCACCTCCTCGGCGTCCGGCCGGTCACCCGGCTCGGGCGCCAGGCAGGCGTCGACGAGCTCACGCAGTCTCCCGGTCAGCGTGCCCAGGTCCGGCTTGCCGTACAGGATCCTGGCGAGGACCTCCTGGTGGGTGTCGGCGGTGTAGGCGTGCCTGCCCGTGGCGGTGTAGGCGACGGTCAGGGCCCAGGCGTACAGGTCGGCGGCGGGACCGGCGGGTTCGCCCTTGATGCGCTCCGGCGACAGGTACGCGGGGGTGCCGAGGGGGATGCTGCCGGTGGTGGCGGCGCTGTCCATCAGCCGGGAGACACCGAAGTCGATCACTCGTGGGCCGTCCAGGCTGAGCAGCACGTTGCCCGGCTTGAAGTCGCGGTGCACGACGGCGGCGCGGTGGATGGCGCCGAGGGCGGTGGCGGTGCCGATGGCCAGGCGGTGCAGCGAGCCGCCGGTGCGCGGCCCCTTGGCGATGACGTGCTCCCGAAGCGAGATGCCGTCCACGTACTCGCTGACCAGGTAGGGCCGGTCGCCTTCGAGGTCGGCGTCGAGGAGCTGGGCGGTGCAGAAGGGCGCGACCCTGCGCACCGCCTCGACCTCGGCCAGGAATCTGCGGCGCACCGCCGGGTCGGCCGACAGGCTGGCGTGCAGCAGCTTGATCGCGACCTGGGCGCCGTTGCCGGTGTGGCCGAGGTAGACGACACCCTGGCCGCCCTGGCCGAGCCGTCCTGAGAGCCGGTACGCGCCAAGGCGACGCGGGTCAGCGGCACGGAGCTCGGACATAGGCCTCCATTATGGCAGCCCTTACATGAATCGGGCGTACTCGTCGAGCTGCCGCAGCACCGAGCCCGCCGGGCCGCTGGTCACGCCGAGCACCGTCTCCTCGATGCCGAGTTCGGCGTAGTAGCCGAGCTTCGCGTGGGTCGGCAGCGTGCCGAACGGCATGACGCGGGCCATCGGCCGCCCGGCCTTCTCGCACGCCTCGCGCAGGGCCGGCAGTGCCTCCTTGATCCCCCTGCCGCCGATCGGCATCCAGCCCTCGGCGTACTCGGCGACATGCGCGAACAGCTTGGGACCCGCCGCGCCACCCACGTAGACGGGCGGACCGGAGATCGGCTTGGGCCACGACCAGGACGGTTCGAAACCGTCGAAGGCGGCCACCTCGTCCCGCCACAGGGCCCGCATCGCCAGCACGTTCCGCCGCGCCACCTCGCGGCGCTGCCGGTACGGCACGCCGTGGTTCTCGATCTCCTCCACGTTCCAGCCGAACCCGACGCCGGCCACCACCCGCCCGCCCGACAGGTGGTCCAGGGTGGCGATGGCCTTGGCGGTGACGATCGGCTCTCGCTGCGCGGCGAGCAGGATGCCGGTGCCGAGCCGCAGTCTCTCGGTCACGGCCGCGGCGAAGGACAGGGCGACCAGCGGGTCGTGGGTGCGCTTGTACTCCTCGGCCAGTTCGGCGTCCCCGTTGGCCGGGGGCGTACGACGGGAGACGGGGATGTGGGTGTGCTCGGGCAGGAAGAGCGAGGAGAAGCCGCGCTCCTCCGCCGCCCTGGCAAGCTCGTGGACCGGCATGGACTGATCGGTGGCGAACATCGTGAGACCAAGCCGCATGGAGCCCTCCTAAGTCAACCAAGCGATTGCTCGGCAAAGATTTCTAGAGTAGCTTGCCGACAGAGATACGCCCCGCGGAAAGAGGTCTCCCGGTGAAGTTTTCCATCTTCCTGAATCCGCAGATTCCCGGCTCCGGTTATGCGGCCGAGGAGAACGCCAAGGCCAAGCGGCCTATCGGGCGAGACACGGAGTCGTATCAGAAGCTGCTGCACGAGGTGCGGGAGATCGCCGTGCACGCGGACCAGATCGGGTTCGACGCCCTCATGATGACCGAGCACCATTTCCATTCCGAGGGCATGGAGTTCTCGGTCAACCCGTTGATGTTCCTCACCGATCTGGCGGCCAGGACCGAGCGGATCCTGCTCGCGCCGCTGGGCATGGTGCTCCCGGCCTGGGATCCGATCAGGGCGGCGGAGGACGTGGCGCTGCTCGACCAGTTCTGCAAGGGGCGGCTGCGGCTCGGCGTGGCCCGCGGCTACCAGAACCGCTGGATGAACGTCCTGGGCCAGCGCTGGCACGCGGCGGCGGCCAGGTCCGACGGCTCGGCGTCGGACACGCGCAACTTCGACGTGTTCGGCGAAGTCCTGAAGATCATGAAGATGGCGTGGACCCAGGAGACCCTCCGCTACAAGTCCGACGTGCTGGACTACGAGGTGCCCTATCCCTACGACGGCATCGAGGGCTGGCCGGCCGTCGAGTGGACCAGGACGTTCGGCGCGCCGGACGAGATCTCCGACGACGGCAAGGTGCAGGCGGTCTCCGTCTGCCCCAGGCCGTACCAGAACCCCCACCCCGAGCTGTGGCAGCCCTTCACGATCTCCGACCGGTCGGTCATCAGGGCCGCGCAGGAGAACATCCTGCCGTGGCTGTTCACCCCCGACCCGGACGACCACGCCGCCAAGGCCAAGCTCTACCAGGAGGAGTCGGCCAAGCAGGGCCGCGACTACAAGCTGGGCGAGCACACCGGCATCCTCAAGATCGTCGGCATCGCGGAGACCACCGAAGAGGCGATCAACACCTACGGCCGCAACATCCCCAAGGACTTCGCCGCCTTCTTCGGCCCCTTCGGCTATCTGGAGGTGCTGCGCAAGAAGGAGGATGAGAAGCATCGGCCGATCTCGCCGGAGAAGGGCGACGCCAAGCGGATGAGGGAGGTCGAGATGGCGCTGTTCGGCACGCCGGACGACGTCAAGCGCGGCATCCAGCGCATGCTCGACCGGATGCCCGACCTGGAGTGGTTCGGCCTCTACATGCAGGGCCAGCAGGGCGTGCTCCCGCTCGACACGGTCAAGCGCAACCTCGAACTGTTCGCCACCAAGGTCATCCCGGAGTTCCAGTGAAATTCTGGCTAGGTGCCTCCTTCGTGCCGACCGGGCAGTTCGTCGAGCTCGCCCGGGTCGCCGAACGGTGCGGGTTCGACACGCTCACGCTGTCGGACCACCTGTTCTACGCCGACTTCGGCTCGCCGTACCCCTACTCCAAGACCGGCAGGCCGCGCTGGAACGCCGAGACGCACTGGCCGGACGTGTGGGTCACGATCGGCGCGATGGCGGCGGTGACCAGCACGCTGCGGTTCTCGCCGAACGTCTACATCGCCCCGGCCCGCGACCTGTTCACCGTGGCCAAGCAGGTGTCCACGGCCGCGGTCCTGTCGGCCGGCCGGGTGTCGTTCGGCGTGGGGGTCGGGTGGTGCGAGGAGGAGTTCGTCGCCACCGGGCAGGACTTCCACACGCGGGGACGCAGGCTGGACGCGATGCTCCCGGTGCTGCGCGAGCTGTGGGCCGGGCAGACGGTCACCCTCGACGGCCTGCCGGCCCTGTCCATCTCGCCCACACCGGAGGCACGGATCCCCGTCCTGGTCGGCGGGGACAGCGAGGCGGCGCTGAAGAGGGCGGCACGGGCGGGTGACGGCTGGATCGGCAACCGCATCTACACCGAGGAGCAGCTCGACGAGGTCCTCGCGTCGCTCAGGCGGCACCTGGACGAGCACGGCAGGACCGGACCGTTCGAGATCATCGCGCCGCTGGCGGTCATGCCCGACGCCGACACCTACCGCTACTTCGCAGGCAAGGGCGTCACCGGCACCCTGGCCGCCCCCTGGTGGCTGGCCACCCCGCAGGAGAAGGCCCAGTACGGCGAGGGCACCCTGGCCCTCAAGATCGCCACCATGGAGCGCTTCGCCGAGGAGGTCATCGCGAAGCTGCGCTGACCCGATCTACCGTTCCGGGTGCCTTCGCCGCGGCCGGGGCATCCCGCCATCAGCCGTTCGGCCGGTTCGCCGGCCCTCCGACGCCCCGGCAGAGCGTCCGCCGCGGCGCGGTAGCCTCGTGGCGTGCTGGAAGAGATCGCGGCGACACGTTACGTGACGCCGCTACGGGAGGGCGGGTCGCTGCCCGGCGTGGTCGAGGCGGAGGATCTCGGCACCTACGTGGTGAAGTTCCGGGAAGCGGGCCAGGGCAGGCGCGTCCTCGTCGCCGAGATCATCTCCGGGGAACTGGCCCGGCGCCTCGGCTTCAGGACACCCGAGCTCAAGATCATCGACCTCGATCCCCAGCTCGGCATCCGCGAGCCGGACGAGGAGGTGCAGGACCTGCTCAAGGCCAGCACCGGCCGCAACCTGGCCGTCGACTTCCTGCCCGGCGCACTCGGCTTCGAGCCGCTCGCCTGGGCGCCCGATCCGGCGTTCGCCGCGCGGCTCGTCTGGTTCGACGGCCTGATCCACAACATCGATCGGAGCTGGCGCAACCCCAACCTGCTGCTCTGGCATCGTGACATCTGGCTGATCGACCACGGGGCCGCGCTCTGGTTCCACCACAACTGGAGGACGGCCGACCCCCAGCGGCCGTTCGACGCGAGCGACCACGTGCTGGCGCCGTTCGCCGGCGACCTGCGGACGGCCGCCGGTGAGCTGCGCCCGCGGATCACCCGCGAGCTGCTCGAGACCGTGACCGCCCTGGTGCCGGACGAGTGGCTGGACGGCGAGCCCGGCTTCGACACGGCGGCAGCCGTACGGCGCGCCTACGTCGAGCACCTGCTCCAGCGCGCGCACGGCCAGGGAGAGTGGCTCACCCGTACGGCGCCGAAGGCGCACGGTGCGGGCCCGGGATCGGTCGGCGAATTCTGGCGCGGAGGCCGCACGTGAGCAGGGACGTCTACGAGTACGCGACCATCCGCGTGGTTCCCCGGGTGGAGCGCGGCGAGCTGATCAACGCGGGCGTGCTGCTCTACTGCCAGCCGCGCGCCTACCTCTGCGCCCGGGTCGAGCTCGACCCGGGCCGGCTGCGCGCCCTCGACCCCACCGCCGACGTCGACTGCGTCAAGGAGGCGCTCGGCGCCTACGAGCTGGCGTGCGGCCCGGAGGCGGGCCCGCTGGCCGGAGAGTCGCTGGGCGGCAGGTTCCGCTGGCTGACCGCGCCACGCAGCACGATCGTCCAGACCGGCCCTGTGCACGCCGGTCTCACCACCAACCCCGAGGCCGAGCTGTCGCGCCTGTTCGGCAAGCTCGTGCGCCTCTGAGCCGTCCCGGCGCGGCCGACGACGGCCTCGGTCATCAGCGGAACGCGCCGGCGTTGGCCCGCGCCCACTGCGCGAAGGTGCGCGGCGGGCGGCCGGCGACCTGCTCCACGGTGGGCAGCACCTGTGACTCGTCCAGCTTGCCTTCGGCGAAGAAGCCGAGGAAGGCCTCGGCGTACGCCGGTGGCATGGCGGCGTTCAGCTCGGCCGTGGCCTCGGCCTCGGACAGCCCCTCGAACCGCAGTGGCCGGCCGAGCGCCTCGCCGGTGCCCCGGTCACAAGGATCATTCCTGGATGTCATGTCCTGGTACGCAGGCGAAGGCGTTGAGGCGCTGACGCCTAGAAGAGCACGGACATGAACGTGTCGACCTCGCGGAAGCCGACCTTGCGGTAGACGGCCCGCGCCGAATGGTTGAAGTCGTTGACGTACAGCGTGACCACGGGAGCGAAGCAGGCCAGGGCGGCCTCCACGACCGCGGCCATGCCCGAGACCGCGTAGCCGCGCCCGCGCAGCTCGGGATGCACCCAGACGCCCTGGACCTGACAGGCGTGCGGGGTGACCGCGCCGATCTCCGCCTTGAACACCACCTGGCCGCCCTCGACGCGAGCGTAGGACCTGCCGATGCGGATGAGCTCGGCCACCCGGGTGCGGTAGAGGGCGCCGCCGTCGCCGAGGTTGGGTGAAACGCCGACCTCTTCGGTGAACATCGCCACGCAGGCCGGCAGCAGGGTGTCGAACTGGTCCGGCCGCACCCGCCGCACCAGAGGGTCGGCGGGCACGGGAGCCTGGCGGGCGGTGGCCATGACCGGCTGCGCCCAGCGGATCGCCCGGGCGGCGCCCCAGTGAGGCTCCAGCCGCTCCCACAGCAGCGAGACCGCGTCGACGGGGCCCACGATGGACGAGCATCGACGGCCCTGCTTGCGCGCGCGGTCGGCGAACGCGTGCACCGCCTCGGGGCCGGCGTTGACCGGCACCAGGTTGGCTCCGGCATAGCAGAGCCCGGCGAGAGCACCGCGCGGCCCGAAGCCCCACATCTGCCCGCCGAGCCGTGCCGGATTGAGCCCGACGCTCCGCACCCGAGAGGAGACGAAGACGTTCGCGACCGGGTCGGTGTCGAGCAGCCCGAGCACCTCGTCCCGGTCGCTGTCGTCGAGGACACGCGACGCCGATGTACGCAGCATCACATGGTCAGACTACGCGAAGGGCCATCGATTAGCTCATCTGGCGAGCACCTCGGTGAGCCTTTCGTGACCTAGCACCCCTCCTGACCCCATGTGCGCCGCCGGGCGGGGCTCCGGCTGCGCCTGGCAGCGCGTTCCCTGCGGCGGAACCGTGCCGTCGGTGAGGTACGTGAGCAGGTGACGGTCCACGCACCGGTTGCCGCCGAGCGCCACGCCGTGGTTGCCACCCGTCTCCTCGACCATGCGGGCGGTCGGGAAGTGCCTGAGCAGGTTCACCGCACCGGCGTAGGGGGTGGCGGCGTCACCGCGCGACTGGATGACGAGGATCGGCGGGAGCCGCCAGGTTCCCTGGACCTTCACCGGGGTGCCGCCGGCCACCGGCCAGAACGCGCACGGCGCGTTGTACCAGGCGTTGGGCCAGGTCAGGAACGGCGCCCGGCGGTGCATCCTGGTCATGTCCGTCCGCCATCTCGCCCAGTCGCGCGGCCAGGCGGCGTCGCGGCACTGGGTGGCGAGATAGACGGCGTAGCCGTTCTCGTCCTCCGCGTCGCTCGTGCCGTGCCTGTCGTAGGAGGCGATCAGGAGCTTCGGGTCGCCCCGCCGGACGTAGGCGGACCAGGCGGCGGCGAACTCCGGCCAGACCTTGTCGCTGTAGCCGGCCACGGTGAAGACGTCGTCGAGTTCGCTGGCGCCCACCAGCCCGCCCGCCGGGCGGTCATGCAGCCTGGCACGCATCGCATACCAGGCGAACCTGGCCTGTTTCGTCGTCTGGCCGAGGCCGTAGACGCTGTTGTGCCTGGCCGTCCAGGCGAGGAAGGCGCGGTGCCTGCGCTCGAAGGCGCGGTCCTGGGTCAGGTTGGCCTCGTACCAGACGTTGTCGGGGTCGACGGCGCTGTCCAGGACGAGACGCTTGACCCGCTCGGGGAAGAGCGTGGCGTACACCGACCCGATGTAGGTGCCGTAGGAGTAGCCCAGGTAGCTGATCTTCTCCTCGCCGAGTGCGGCGCGGATGGTGTCCAGGTCCCTGGCGACGTTCTCGGTGGTCATGTACGGCAGCAGCCACGACCAGAGGTTTCCGCACTGGTTGGCGTACTGGGCCGCCCTGCTGAGCAGCACGTTCTCGTCGCTGCGGGTGCGCGGGACCGCGTCCGGTCGCGGCGCCCGGTAGTAGACCTCGGGGTCCACGCACCGCAGCGCCGGCTGGCTGGCGCCGACGCCGCGCGGGTCGAATCCCACCACGTCGTAGCGCTCGGCGAGCTTGCCCGGCAGCGCGGCGGCGACGTACTGCGCCAGCGTGCGCCCGGAGGCGCCCGGACCTCCCGGATTGACCAGCAGCGTGCCGAGGTGGTTGCCGTCACGCGACACCTTGGCCTTGATCCGGTTGATCGCCACCTTGATCGAGTGGCCCCACGGCTCGCGGTGGTCGAGCGGCACCCGGACCGTGGCGCACTCCATGCTCGCGGCCACCGCCGTCTTGCTGTCCGTTGCCGGGCATGCCTGCCACATCACCCTCTCGCCGAGGCTCCGCTCCACGGCGGGAACCCGCCCCGTCTCGGCGGCCACCGCGATCGGCACCACCCCGACGACCAGCACAGCGACCCCGGCCACCAGCCCAACGACCCGTTTCACCCGGCTCCTCCCCCAACTCCCTAGGCGAGGAGATACTGCCGTACGTAGCGGCTCGATGACGGTGTGTATGGAGAAAATCTTGCCTTTCTCTGATCACCCCGTGGCGGGGGTGCGGAGCCCGTGCCGGTCGGCCCAGCCGGCGACAGCCGCCGCGATGGCCTCCGGCCGGTCCTCCGGAGCGTGATGGCCCGCAGTGCTCGATCTCCAGGCCGGCGATGTTGGCCGCGCACCAGGCGGCCATCTCCCGGCCCACCATCAGGGTCGGCGAGGAGTCGAAGGTCAGCAGGAGTTTGGGCACGTCGGCGCTGGCCGCGAGCCACGCGCCGTACTTCTCGATCCGACTGACGACGTCCGCGGGCTCGCCGCCGAGCGGCATCGCGCGCGGCCACTCCAGCAGTGGGCGCCGGCTGTCACGCGTCGGGTACGGCCTGCGGTACGGCTCCAGTTCCCGCTCGCTCAGGTCTCGGAGGACGGGCGCGCCGAAGGCCTGCTCCAGGAAGACGTTCTGGTCGAGCACGTCCATCTCGGGCATGGCGGCCTCCTTGTCAGGGGTAGAGGGTCAGGCGGTCGTAGGCGGGGCGCCACTCGTCGCGGTAGGCCTCGCGGATGGCGGCGGGCATGCGGCCGAGGATGGGCGCGGGGTCCCTGCCGTCGAGCACCCAGGGCAGATAGCGCGGCCCGTCGGCGCCGACGCGCTCGCGGTGGACCTCGCCGAACCGGCGCCACTGCTCCTCGGTCAGCGTGGCGTCGATCAGCGGGAGCCCTTCCGACTCCTCGTGGCGCAGGTGGCCGCCCAGTTTGGTGACGAGGGCGTCGACCAGGCCGCCGAGTCTCTCCAGGCCGTGCTCGCGGTCGGTCAGCGCGGCGTCCATGCTTTCGAGCAGCGGGTCGATGGCGGCGTGCTCGGACTCCATCGCGTCCAGCAGGAGCAGGTCGTCCCCGCTCAACTCACGCCGCATGACGGGCCAGATGGCGAGGTCCTCGGCGGTGTGGTGCACCAGCAGGAAGGTCTTGAACAGCTCCCAGCCGACGGCCGTCCGCAGCGCCTGCCGGGGGTCGTCGCCCGGTCTGGCCGCCACGCGGGCGATGCGCTCCAGCTCACGCCGGAGAGCGTCGTGCATCGCGAACATCATCGTCATGTCGAGCTTGTAGGTCATGTCGATCCTCTCCTAGAGACGTCAATGACCATAACCATCCCTGAGCAAAACCGTCAATCTGCCAACTAATTGGGCAGGTAACCATCACCGTCTTGGGTAAGCTGCGCGCCGGAGGTGGGACAGTGGCGGATCAGACGCTCCCGATGATGCTCCGGGAGTCCGTGGGAGGGCTGCTGCGCAGGGCGTACGCGCGCTTCACCGGCGAGGCGCTGGCCGACGACCCGCAGTCACGCGACTTCGTGGTGCTCGACACGCTCGCCGACCAGGATGCCGACTCCCAGTACGAGCTGGCCGAACGGCTCGGCATCAACAGGACCATCATGGTGCGCCTGGTCGACCGGCTCCAGGAGGCCGGTTACCTCACCCGCACCCGCAACCCCGGCAACCGGCGCTCCTACGTGCTGTCGATCACTGAGGAGGGCCGCGCGGCCAGGGACGCCATGCGGCAGGCGGTCGCCGAACGCGACGCCCGGGTCACCGCCGCCCTCACGCCGGCCGAACGGCAGCGGCTCAACGAGCTGCTGAGCCTCCTGCTGCCGGAGCCCGAGCCGCTCAAGGCCACCGCCTACCTGGTCGCCCAGGCCCACTACCGGCTGCGCCGCATGGGCGACGCGCTCCTGGCCGACCTGGGCCTGCGCACCAGGCACTTCGGCTCCCTGGGCGTGATCGCCGAGCTGGGGCCATGCCCTCAGCAGCAGTTCGCCCGCGGTCTCGGCATCACCGAGCCCGCCGCCGCCCAGATCGTCGACGAGCTGGTCAGATTCGGGCTGGTGGCCAGAGGTCAGGACCCCGGCGACCGCCGCCGTTACGCGCTGGAGCTCACGGACCTCGGCAGGCAGCGCCTCGTCGCCGTCCGAGAAGTCGCCGCGCGCCTGCGGGCCGAGGTCCTCGACATCCTCGGCGCCGACGCCGAGCGGGAGCTACGCGCCCTGCTCATCAAGCTGCTGGCCTCATGACGCGGCAAGAGCCCCGGCCGGCGATCCGCCGGCCGGGATGGTCGATCAGCTGACGGTCACCTGGGCGCCCGGGGCCGCGTCGTCATCCAGATCGACGTCGACGCCCATCTCCTCGGCCAGGCGCAGCGCCTCTTCGATCAGGGTCTCCACGATCTGCGACTCCGGCACGGTCTTGATGACCTCGCCCTTGACGAAGATCTGCCCCTTGCCGTTGCCCGAGGCCACGCCCAGGTCCGCCTCGCGGGCCTCGCCGGGACCGTTGACGACGCAACCCATGACCGCGACCCGCAGCGGCACCTTGAGTCCTTCGAGGCCGGCCTGAACCTGCTCCGCCAGGGTGTAGACGTCGACCTGGGCACGGCCGCAGGACGGGCAGGAGACGATCTCCAGGCCTCGCTCGCGCAGGCCGAGCGACTCCAGGATCGCGGCGCCGACCTTGACCTCCTCGACGGGAGGCGCCGACAGCGAGACCCGGATGGTGTCGCCGATGCCCTCGGCCAGCAGCGCGCCGAACGCCACCGCGGACTTGATCGTGCCCTGGAAGGCGGGGCCGGCCTCGGTGACGCCCAGGTGGAGCGGGTAGTCGCACCTGGCGGCCAGCAGCCGGTAGGCGTTGATCATCACGACCGGGTCGTTGTGCTTGACCGAGATCTTGATGTCACGGAAGCCGTGCTCCTCGAACAGCGAGCACTCCCACAGCGCGGACTCGACCAGCGCCTCGGGCGTGGCCTTGCCGTACTTCTGCAGCAGCCGCGGGTCGAGGGAGCCCGCGTTGACGCCGATCCTGATCGGCACCCCGTGGTCGGCCGCCGCCCTGGCGATCTCGCCCACCTTGTCGTCGAATTTCTTGATGTTTCCGGGATTGACGCGCACGGCCGCGCAGCCCGCCTCGATGGCGGCGAAGACATACTTCGGCTGGAAGTGGATGTCGGCGATCACCGGGATCTGCGACTTCCTGGCGATGATCGGCAGCGCCTCGGCGTCGTCCTGGGACGGCACCGCCACGCGCACGATCTGGCAGCCGGAGGCGGTCAGCTCGGCGATCTGCTGAAGGGTGGCGTTGACGTCGGCGGTGACCGTGGTGGTCATCGACTGCACGGAGACCGGCGCGTCGCCTCCCACGGGCACGTTGCCGACCATGATCCGGCGGGAGTGGCGGCGTTCGGCGAGCGGCTTGGTGCGGACCGTCGGGATGCCGAGTGCTACAGAAGACATTTCAACCCTTGAGTTCGACGACGTTGTCCAGTCTAGGGAGCTAGCGGGACTGCCCCGCTGTGAGTTCGGACGCACGGGCTCGGGCCCAGGCGTCGGCGGCGAGCACCTCCTCCACCGATCCGGCGGCGGTGACCTGATGCTCTTCGACGACCTTGGCCACCGTGTCGACGATCGACAGGAACGGCAGCCCGCCCCGGATGAACGCCTCCAGGCACGCCTCGTTGGCCGCGTTGTAGACGGCGGGGGCGGTGCCGCCTTCGGTGCCGACGTGCCTGGCCAGGGCGACCGCCGGAAAGGCCGTGTCGTCGAGCGGCTCGAAGGTCCAGGTGTGGGCCCTGGTCCAGTCGACGGGCCTGGCCGCTCCGGCGACCCGGTCCGGATGGCCGAGCGCCAGCGCGATGGGCAGCCGCATGTCGGGCGGGCTGGCCTGGGCGATGGTCGAGCCGTCGACGTACTCGACCATGGAGTGGATGATCGACTGCGGGTGGACCACGACCTCGATCCGGTCGAAGCCGATGTCGAAGAGCAGGTGCGCCTCGATCACCTCCAGTCCCTTGTTGACCAGGGTCGCGGAGTTGATGGTGATCATCGGGCCCATCGACCAGGTGGGGTGGGCCAGCGCCATCTCGGGGGTGACGTCGGCCAGCTCCTCGCGCTTTCTGCCCCTGAACGGCCCGCCGCTGGCGGTGACGACGAGCTGCCTGACGACGTCCGGGTCGTAGCCCTGCGGCCCCGACGCCCACAGGCACTGCTGCAGCGCCGAGTGCTCGGAGTCGACGGGCAGGATCTGGCCCGGCTTGGCCAGCCGCTTGACCAGAGGGCCACCGATGATCAGCGACTCCTTGTTGGCCAGCGCGAGCGTGCGGCCCGCCTCCAGCGCGACCAGCGTGGAGGTGAGGCCGAGCGCGCCGGTGATGCCGTTGAGCACGGTGTCGCACGGCCAGGCGGGCACCTCAGCGACCCCTTCGGGGCCCGCGAGCACCGTGGGCCCGGCGCCGTGCGCGGCCAGCGCCTCCTTCAGGGCGGGCACGGCGCCGGGGTCGGCCACCGCGACCACCTCGGCGCCGGTGGCCGCCGCCTGCCTGGCGAGCAGCTCGACCTTGCCGCCGCCGGCCGCGAGCCCCGCGACCTTGAACCTGGCGGGATCGGCGGCGATGACGTCGAGGGCCTGGGTGCCGACCGAGCCGGTGGAGCCGAGCACGGCGACGGAGCGGAGGGTCTGTTCATGCACCTGTCCATTGTCGCCGCTGGCGAGGGTGTCCGGGCACCGGGTGGCGGCTTGGGCAACCTCTGTGACCCCAGGTAATCCAGCGCACTTATGCCGGAATATCGCCATAGCCGAATGCGCAGATTATGAGAAATCGGGATATTGGCGCAGTTACCTTCCAATCTCCGATCCGGTCCCGGGAGGTACGTAATGCGACGCAGAGTTGCCCTGCTCTCCATCCTCACCCTCACCGCCGGGGGCATGCTGCTCCCGTCCTCGCCGGCCCTGGCGCAGCAGGAGCCCAAACCCGCCCAGCGGGCGGCCGCCGACTCCGCCGGCGAGCGCAACGCCGTCCTGAGGTTCTGGACCTCCCAGAAGATGGAGGCGGCGCAGCCGCTGGACGTGCCCACGTCCAAGAGCGGGGTCAGGCTGACGGCGAGCTCCGCCGGGCCGAGCGCGGGCACCGCGTGGAGCACGGCACCCACCGCGGCGCAGCGGCGGCTGGCTCCCAACAGCGGCGGCTCCCCGTGGACCGGCGGCGGCGCGGTCGTCAAGACCACCGGCCGGGTGTTCTTCACCACCCAGGGACGCAACGCCTCCTGCTCGGGCAGCGCCGTGACCAGCGCGAACAAGAGCGTCGTGCTCACCGCCGGGCACTGCGTGAAGCTCGGCGGCGCCTTCCACACCAACTGGGTCTTCGTGCCCGGCTACGACGCCGGCGCCCGGCCCTTCGGCACCTGGGTGGCCACCCGGCTGCTGACCACGCCGCAGTGGAACTCGCGCGAGGACATCAACTTCGACGTCGCCGCCGCCGTGGTGGCGCCCCTGGAGGGCCAGGCGCTGACCGACGTGGTGGGCGGCCAGGGGGTGGCCTTCAACCAGGCCCGGCGCCAGCAGATGTACGCCTTCGGCTACCCGGCCGCCGCGCCGTACGACGGGTCGCGGCTCATCTACTGCAGCGGCCGCGCGTTCGACGACTTCCTGCTGTCCCGGAGCCTCGGCCTGACCTGTAACATGACCGGGGGTTCGAGCGGCGGTCCGTGGATGCTGAATTTCAACGAGGCGACCGGCCTGGGGACGCAGAACTCGGTCAACAGCTTCAAATACAATTTCGCCCCGAATTGGATGTTCGGCCCATATTTCGGGACAGATGCCCAAGCGGTCTATCAAGCCGCACAGAGCGCCAACGCACTCTGAGCATTTTACCGAAAGTAGTCACAAGAACACATCTCGTAGTGCACACTCGGGGCTCATGACCCTGAGCACCCCCCTGCTCGCGGCCGCACCGCTCGTCGCGGGTCTGCTGGGCCCCGCTCTGATCGGTGCGACCCCCGAGCAGCACCTCGGCCGCGCGCCCGTGGCCTCCGCGAGCCCCGCGGCCGGCCACACGGCGGCAGGCGGCGACGTCGTCGAGCACGTGGCCGCGCGCGGCCCCGCCGACCAGCGGCGCGTGCTCGACTACTGGACCACCCAGCGGATGGCCGACGCCCTGCCGATCGGCCTGCTGGACGTCGTGACCAAGGGCGACGGCCTGCTGGGCGGGCTGACCGGCGAGACCGGGCTGGGCGCCGCCCCGGACCTGTCCAACGGGAGGCTCGTCGCCACCCCGGACCTGTCCAGCGGCACCCTCTCCAGCGTCCCGCTCCCGGCCGGTCCCAGGGAGCGTACGGCCGGCGGCGCGAAGCAGGCCGACAAGCCGCGGCACCAGTCGGCCAGGCCGCTGACCACCACGTCAGGCTCCCGCTGGGCGATCGGCGGCGCGGTGTCCAGGACCACCGGCAGGGTCTTCCTGACCATGTCCGGAGTCGACTTCGTCTGCTCGGCGAGCACGGTGCGCAGCGCGAACCGGGACGTGGTCGTCACCGCCGGCCACTGCGTCAAGGACGGCACCGGCGGATGGGCCGAGAACTGGACCTTCGTTCCCGGCTACGGCACAGGCAGCCCCAGGCCGTACGGACAGTGGACCGCCCGCCGCATGTTCGTGGCCGGCCCCTGGTCGCGCACGGCCGATGACAGCTACGACGTGGGCATGGTGGCGCTGTCCACCTCGGGCGGCAGGCACGTCGCCGACGTGGTGGGCACGCAGCAGATCGCCTTCAACGGCACGCGCGGCGGTCACGCCTTCGGCTTCGGCTATCCGGCCGACCCGCCCTACGACGGCGAGCATCTGGTCTACTGCTCGGGCCGGCTGCGCGACGACCCCTACGGGGACACCCGCGACCAGGGCCTCGGCTGCGACATGACGGCCGGCTCGAGCGGCGGCCCGTGGATGTCGACCTTCGACGCCGCCACCGGCAAGGGCACGATCACCTCGCTGAGCAGCTTCAAGTACAGCAACGACCAGCGCACCATGTACGGTCCCTACCTCGGCGACTCCGCCAAGAAGCTCTACCTCACGGCGGAGCGGGCCTGACGTCAGCGCGGGCGGTGCGGCTGGCGCTGCGTACGCAGGTCGTCCATGTACAGGGCGAGCAGGGAGCCCTCGTCCGCCAGGGTGGAGAACATGATCTGCCGGCGGAGCTGGGCGATCGAGAGCAGCTTGTCCACACCGGCCCACGACCAGCTGAACGGCCCAGGCTCCCACAGTTCGTGCAGCGACAGCTTCAGATGCAGCTCGCGCACGTCGTCCTGGGACCACACCGGGCGCACCGCCACCAGGTCCACCAGGCTCTGCCACTCGGCCAGCGCGCACTGCGAGCGCCAGAGCAGGGCGTAGCTGCGCCACTCCGTGACCACGTCCTCGTGCCCGGGCATGAACTCGCTGGCCCGCAGCTCGGGGGCGCACGCCAGGGCGAGCACCATGAGGTTGGCCGAGTAGTAGGCGTATCTGCGGTGCGGCCCGGCGATCCACGGCCTGTAGGCGGCGATGGAGGAGTCCTCGCGCGCGTCCAGCTCCCTGAAGAGCCGTAACACCACCGCCCGCCACCGGTCGGAGTCCTGCACCAGCTCCTGCAGGAACGACACCACGGGCAGCCGCGAGGAGATCGTGGCCCAGGACAGCAGCGTGCGCAGCAGCCCGTCGTGCACGCCGGTGAGCACCAGGCTCGACTCCTGCGCCACCAGCTCGCGCATCAGCGAGGCGAGGAGCCTGGCGATCAGGAACTCGCCGAAGGTGGCGTGCAGGAACTCGTAGGTGTGCAGCACCTCGTCGTCCCGGACCGCCTGCGCCCGGTGCACGAAGAAGGACCCGCCCAGCGCCTCGTGCCCGGCGCTGAGCGGCGTGGCGAGCCCCGGCGTCCGGCGCTGCTCGGGCAGCAGCACCTCCAGGTCGGCGTCGACCTCCTGGGTGGTGGCCCACTGCCGTCCCCGGTTGAACATCGACGAGGCCACGAACGACAGTCGCAGCAGCTCGCGCTCCACGAGCCGCGCGACCTGCTCCTGCGGATGTCTCCTCGCCAGCGCGCGCTCGGCGAACCTGGTCATCAGCCGCTCGTACAGCTCCGCCTGCCCGAGCGTGCGCGCCTCGCGGCGCAGCGCGTTGCCGTCGGCGTCGTAGAAGGCGAGCATGAGCAGCAGCAGCGGCTGCCCGGCCAGGTGCCGCTGGGCCAGCGCCACGTCGATCGTGAAGGGCTCCAGCCCGGCCGCCGCGAAGTAGTCGGAGTTCACCGCGTTCCACACCTCCAGCCACATCCGCATGGCGGTGGTGCCGAACGGCTCCAGCCGGGCGACCACGGTGCCCTCGGGCAGCCCGGCCCTGTTGGCGACGGCGGTGCGCGAGGTGACGATGACGGCGACCGCCCGGCCTGCGTCGGCCTCCCGGTGCTGGAAGCGGGCGACCTTCATCAGATAGTCCGACTGGCGCACCCCGGTCGCCTGCAGCAGCTCGTCGAACCCGTCGAGGATGATGACGGGCAGCGTGCCGCCGGCCGACCTGGCGATCGCGGGCCAGTCCTGGCGCTCGCCGCTCAGGTGGTAGACGGCCTGCTCGATCTGCTCCTGGATGCCCGCGGTCGCCGACACCTCGCGCAGCGGCACCCGTATCGGCAGGAAGGGGGCGTCGCGCAGGCGGGCGGCGAGGACCTTGCTCAGCACCGACTTGCCCGACCCCGGCTGGCCGAGCACGATGAGCGGCACCTCGCTGGCAGCCGACGCCGTCAGGAAGCCTGACAGGAAGACGGGCAGGTCGGAGCGGAGTTCCTGGCGCTCCCACCACTCCTCGGCGCTCGGGTCGTCGCCGGGGGCGATCTCCGCCGCCCTGAACTGCGGGGTCACGTACGCCTGCGCCAGCGTCGGGAGCCGCATGCCGATCGGCAGGTCCCCCGTCTCGGCGATGGGCCGCACCAGCGCCGCCTGGTGGAGCCGGTCCAGGGTCGCCAGCCGTTCGGGCAGCTTCTCGCCGGCGGCCACGAGGGAGATGAGCCGTTCGAGGTCGGCCATGCCGGCCAGGCTCGGCTCGTGCTCGGCGATCCCCGCCCAGAAGGCGAACTCCGGCACGTCCCTGGCGACGTTGCGGTAGCGGTCGATGTAGCGGCGCACGGCCAGGTCCACCAGCTCGTCCCACTGTGGCGAGTGGTCGTCGAGCCCTTCCCACAGGTCCAGGTCTCTGCAGAAGGTCAGCAGCTGCCGGCCGAGCGCGATGTAGTAGCCGCGGATGGCGGCGACGGCCTGCGCGAACGGCCGGTGCGGCGCCGGGCAGAGCGGCGCCGCCAGCTCCCAGGTGTGCTGGACGTCGCCCTTCTGCGCCTCCCACGCGCTCTGCGCGAAGGGCAGGTCCAGCGTGCCGAGCGCCTCGAAGTAGGCGGTTACCACGAGGACCGCGTGCGCGGCCTCGAACCGGTCCGTACGGGCCCGCCAGGTGGTCCCCGGACGCCAGTCCCGCCAGCGGTCGAGCAGCTCGATGCCGAGCTCGACCAGCTCGCGCCTTGCCTCCACCACCCCGCCGATGGGCAGCAGTGCGACACTCCCGGCGCTGAGCAGAGGGTCAAGCACCCTGCCGGCCAGGTCGGCGCCTCCAAGGGAGCGCACAGCATCGACGTATCGGTACTTCTCCCCCATAGACGTTCATCGTCGCATTTTTGCTCAGAGGGAAATACCCGTCAGAACCATCACCTTCTCGTAAGTCAGATCCTCCATGGCCGAGTGCAGCCCCTCGCGCCCGATGCCGGAGTCCTTGACCCCGCCATAGGGCATCTGGTCGGCCCGGTAGGAGGGGACGTCGCCGATGATCACACCGCCGACCTCCAACTCCCGGTTGGCCCGGAAGGCCGCGTCCAGCGAGCGCGTGAACACGCCGGCCTGCAGGCCGTACCGGGAGTCGTTGACCTTGGCGTAGGCGTCGTCGATCGAGGCGGCGCTCTGCAGCACCATGACCGGCCCGAAGACCTCCTCGCGGCAGACCTTCGCGTCGGCCGGGGCGCCGGCGAGGACCGTGGGCGCGAACGTGGCGCCGTCGCGGGTGCCGCCGGCCAGCACGCGGGCGCCCGCGTCCACGGCCTCGCGCACCCACTGCTCCACCCGCTCCGCGGCGGCCTCCGAGACCAGCGGGCCGACCTGGGTCTTCTCGTCGGCCGGATCGCCGGTGACCAGGCTGCCGACGGCCGGGAGCAGGCGCTCCACGAACGCGTCGTAGACCGGCTGCTCCACGATCACGCGTTGCACGGCGATGCAGCTCTGACCGGCCTGGTAGTTGGAGAACAGCGCGATGCGCTGGGCCGCCCAGTCCAGGTCGGCGTCGGCGAGCACGACCGCCGCCGCGTTGCCGCCCAGTTCCAGCGTGACGTGCTTGCGCGGGACCTGGTCGGCGATGGCGTAGCCGACCGGGGCAGAGCCGGTGAACGACACCACGGGCAGCCGCGGGTCCTCGACCAGCGCCGCGGCCCGGTCATTGGGGACCGGCAGCACCGAGAACATCCCGGCGGGCAGATCCGTCTCGGCGAGGATCTCGCCGAGCACCAGCGACGACAGCGGCGTGGCGGGGGCCGGCTTGACGATGACCGGAGCGCCGACCGCGATGGCCGGGGCGACCTTGTGCGCCACCAGGTTGAGCGGGAAGTTGAACGGGGTGATCGCCAGCACCGGCCCGTAGGGCACGCGGGAGACATAGGCCAGCCGGCCGGCGGCGGCGGGCTCGGTGTCGAGCCGCTGCACGCCACCCGACCAGCGGCGGGCCTCCTCGGCGGCGAAGCGGAAGGTGGCGACGGCCCGGCCGACCTCGCCGCGCGCCCAGAAGATCGGCTTGCCGTTCTCGGCCGTGATCAGGTGGGCGATCTCGTCGGCCCGCTCCGCCAGCCTGCGCGAGACGTGGGCCAGCGCCTCCGCCCGCACGTGCACGGGGAGCGCGGCCGCCTGCGCCGCCACTCCCTGGGCCGCGGCGATGGCCTCCTCCACCTGCGCGCCGGTCGGCACCGAATGCCTGCCGACCTCGCGACCGTCGTGGGGATTGGTCACGGTGAGCTCGTCGTCCCCGGTGGCGGGGCTCCCTGCGAGCCAGAAGGTACGCACGTCCATACCCACGACGTTATGCCAAGCGGAAGGAGGGGGACTTACACCAGGGTGCACAAGACGCCCCTGGCGCCCCACCGTTAAGTACAAGCCCGGTTGTATACCCACTATGTAACAGAAGTAGACCTAATTCGGGATGTTTACGATGCGGAGCGGTTTGAACGATCTCCGGCATGGCTAAGTCACCGATGCGGGTCCCTCAGCGCGGCGGGCCCCCGAGCAGAAAGGCGTGGGCCCATGACCTCCTCGGCGCCGCTTGGGCTTCAAGGCGCCTACCTGTTGGGCGAACGGGCCGGCCATGACGAGCTTCGTTCCAGGCTGCTGGACGTCGCGGTGAACCTGCTGATCACCGATGGTCCCGACAGCCTGACCATGCGCAGGATCGCAACCGAGGCCGGATGCACCACGACCGTCATCTACACGATGTTCGGCAACAGGGAAGGCCTCGCCGAGGCTCTCTACCTGGAGGGATTCGAGCGCTTCCGCCGCTACCTCGAAGCGGTCCTGCAGCGCAGGGATCCCCTCGACCACCTCAGGGCGCTCGGCCCCGCCTATCGCCAGGCGTGCCTGGCCGAGCCCGGCTACTACAGCCTGATGTTCGAACGGGCGATCCCCGGTTTCGAACCCAGCGAGCGGGCCAGGACCCTGGCCCGGGCGGCGCTCAACATCTTCGACCGGGTGATCGCCGACTGCATCTCCGCCGGGCACCTCATCCCCACGCAGCCCCGCAAGATCGCGGACGCGCTGTGGGCGGCGGCCCAGGGCGCCATCAGCCTGGAGCGGGCCGGGCACCTGCGTGACGGCCGCACCTACGAGGCGGTCACGACGGCGACGATCTGCTGCTACCTCGTCGAGAAGAACTGACCGCCGAGGCACCCATGGCCCGGCCGGTCAGCCTCCGGCCGCCTCCAGGGCGAACCACAGCTCGGCCCGCACCCCCGGGTCGTCGAGGTCGCGGCCGAGCAGCTCCGCCACGCGCCGCATCCGGTATCGCAGGGTGTGCCGGTGGACGCCGAGCCGCTGCGCGGCGGCGTCCCAGTGGCCGTTGCTCTCCAGGTACGCCCGCAGCGACGTGATCAGATCGGCCCGGGACCCGTAGGCGACGAGCGGCGCCAGCACCGCGGCGGAGAACGCCCGCGCCGCGCCCGGATCGAGCAGGGCGACCAGCCCCTGTCCCGCCAGCTCGGCGAAGCGCACCACCCCGCCCCGGCTCCCGTGGTGGGCCCGGCGGGCCTGGTCGAGTCCGGCGCGCAACTCCCGGTAGGTGCCCGGCGCGCTCATGCCGACAGGCCCGCCGGCCAGCCGCGCCACCTCCTCGGCCGCGTTCTCGGCCACCAGCGCCAGCACCTCCGCCCCCGGGCCGGACCGGGCGGTGAAGGCGACCGCCTCCACGGCGTCCAGCGCCTCCTCGCCCGCGGCCAGCACGACCAGCGGCTCGGCCGGCAGCCGCGCGCCGAGCGGCCCGAGGACCGCCCGCGCCTCCTCCTCCGCACCGGGCGCGCCTGACAGCAACAGACGCAGTACGGCGTCGCGAAGGAGCCGCTCGCTCTCCATCTGGGCGCCACCCTGCTCCAGAGCCAGCGTGAGCAGCGAGCCGGCGGTGTTGACCACGGTGTGGGTCACAGGCGTGAACGCCCGCGGCGCCCCGACGGCGAAGAAGCCGCGCGGCCGAGGCCCACCGCCGAGAGGTTGCACCACGATGTGCTCCCCCGGCCCGGCCAGCGCCAGGCTGGCAGGCAACCGTCCGCCCACCGGGCCTGCGGACAGCCGCCCGCCGCCCAGCCGACCGGCTCGGCCGCCGTCCCCGGCCCCGCCACCGCCCGCCTCGATACCTCGGGCCCGAGATCTGTGCGTTCCCGCACCGTGCGTGCCCGCGGCTCCTCCCCCACCCGGCGCCCCCTCACCGCCCGGCTCCCCGGAGAGCGCCGTGTCCCCGGGAGTCCCGCCTTCCGAGAGCTCGGCCCCGCGGCGAGAGCCGGCGGACTCGCCGCCCTCCTCACCGGGGGCCCTGCCGCGCAGCCGGGCGATCTCGGCCGAGACCGCTTCGGTCCTGGCGCCGCGGGTGGCGTGCCGTACCTCGCCCGACTCGTCCAGCAGGACGGCCCAGCCGCCGATCTCCCTGGCCAGCCGGTCGATGACGGCGTGCGTCCCGTCGGGACGCAGTGCGGCGCGCGTCAGATGGCCCTGGGCGGCGAAGGCGCGGACGATCTCGTCGTACTGCTCGGCTGCCAGCAGCTCGCTGACCACCTTGCTGATCGCGATGAACGGCGTCTCGCGCGGCACTTCCAGCAGTGGCAGCCCGGAGGCGGCCGCCGCCTCGACGAGTGCGGGCGGCACCTCGTCGTGGGACGGGCCGACGCCGAAGCCGAGCCCGGCCACCCCACGGGCCACCAGCCGAGCGACATATACCGAAAAATCAGGCTCCGGCCGCATTCCGGTGGTGAGCAGCAGCTCGCCACCCTCCAAAAACGGCGTCGGATCCGCCAGCTCGCTGACCGCCACCCAGCGCACGGCCGAGTCCAGCGCGCCGGCCAGCGGCCGCAGCCCGGTCCGGCGCACCACGGTTCGCAGCGAAGGCGCCATCGCGAGTTGTCCATTCCGGCAAAGGTGAGCACCTTCAGTGTGACATATCGACACATCGGAGCAGGAGGAAGCCCGGCGTACCGTCGGACATATGAGCATTCCCCAGGAGCGGCGCCTCGTCACCGCGATCCCCGGCCCGAAGTCACAGGAACTGCTGGCCCGCAAGCAGGCGGCCGTCCCACCCGGCATCGGCGTCACGCTGCCGGTCTTCGTGACCCGCGCCGGCGGCGGCGTGGTGGAGGACGCCGACGGGAACTCGCTGATCGACTTCGGCTCGGGCATCGCCGTGACGAACGTCGGCAACGCCGCGCCGAAGGTCGTGGAGCGGGTCCAGCGCCAGGTCGCCGACTTCACCCACACCTGTTTCATGGTCACCCCGTACGAGTCCTACGTCGAGGTGTGCGAGAAGCTCAACGAGCTGACCCCCGGGGACCACGGCAAGCGCACGTTCCTGGTCAACAGCGGCGCCGAGGCCGTGGAGAACGCCGTCAAGATCGCCAGGCATGCCACGGGCCGCCAGGCGGTGGTCGTGTTCGACCATGGCTATCACGGCCGCACCCTGCTCACGATGACGCTCACGGCCAAGAACATGCCCTACAAGCAGGGCTTCGGCCCGTTCGCGCCCGAGGTCTACCGCGTGCCGCTGGCCTACCCGTTCCGGTGGCCGACGGGCCCCGAGAACTGCGCCGAGGAGGCCACCGCCCAGGCCATCGACATGATCACCAAGCAGATCGGCGCCGAGAACGTGGCCGCCGTGGTGATCGAGCCGATCTCCGGCGAGGGCGGCTTCATCGAGCCCGCCAAGGGCTTCCTGCCGCGGATCGCCGAGTTCTGCCGGTCGAACGGGATCGTGTTCGTGGCCGACGAGGTGCAGACGGGCTTCGCCCGCACCGGTGACCTGTTCGCGTGCGAGGACGAGGGCGTGGTGCCCGACATCATCTGCACGGCCAAGGGCATCGCGGGCGGGCTGCCCCTGGCGGCGGTGACCGGGCGCGCGGAGCTGATGGACCGGGTGCACGCGGGCGGCCTCGGCGGCACCTACGGCGGCAATCCCCTGGCCTGCGAGGCGGCGCTCGGCGTGCTGGAGACCATCGCCGAGGACGACCTGGTCGCCAGGGCGCGCCGCATCGGCGACATCATGCTGCCCAGGCTCCACGCGATGCGGGAGCGTTTCGACGTGATCGGCGACGTGCGGGGACGCGGCGCGATGATCGCCATCGAGCTGGTCGTGCCCGGCACCAAGGAGCCGAACCCGACGGCCGTGCAGGAGATCGTCAAGCGCTGCCACGCGGAGGGACTCCTGGTGCTCACGGCGGGCACGTACGGCAACGTGCTGCGCTTCCTGCCGCCGCTGGTGATCGGCGAGGACCTTCTGGAGGAGGGTCTCGGCATCCTGGAGAAGGCGATCTCCAGCCTGTAGAAAATCCTGCCAAATCGGGCATCCAGCTTGTCGCTGGATGCCCGATTTGTTGGTGTAAGACGCGCTGTCCGGGTAGAGAAATCACTCGGGCTTGACGCGCAACTAGACGATCACGGATGCGAGCGGGGTTATAACGGATCCGGTATGAGGACGGACGACCGCTGCGGGGAGCGTGATGAACTGGGGTCCGATCAGAACGGCAAGGGACATGTTGACGTTCGACCCTGAGGGCATGAGCGCCGCGCAGCGCGAGGGCGACGCCTGCGTCGTCTGCCAGAAGAGGTGGCCGCGGCCTCGCGTCCGCGTGGGGCGCTTTCCCAACGACATGGCGGCCCTTGCCTGCGCCGACTGCGCCGAGGCCCTGGTCCCGGCGCCCCTGGCCACCGTGGTGGCCTTCCCCTCCCGCTGAGAGTCCGTACGAGCGAGCCGGGAAAGCGAGACGCCCCGGGACGGGGGGAAGGCCCGAGGCGTTTCAGCAGGTCGCACCCAGCGGGGGATGGGCGCGCCCGCGGCACGGTCACGTGGGGATCAGAAGCCCCCCACTTCACTTCGTAAGCTCGCGCCACCTTTCGGTCCAGGCGGCGTAATCAGTGCATTCCCCCTCTGGAGGCCGGCAATCCCCGGGAGGCCGCACGGCGAAGGCGATGCGGTCCAATCGGTATGACTTGGTCGCACCGTACGCCTCGCACACGCTGGTCGCCCTGCCTTTGCACGCTTTGGTATTGGCCGGAGCCAGCCCGAGCCAGGCGGCGGCGTCGCGCTGGGTGTCGGCCTCGGTCATCCGGTTGAGCCAGCGGTAGGCGCAGTCGGTGTCGGTGACGTTCGCGCCGAGCATCCACGAGTCCACCCAGCCGGTGGTCTTGCGTGCCGCGACGGCCTTGACCGGGATCTTCGCCTTCTGCAGCAGCATGCGGAAGTAGGGGGTGGCCTGGGCGTAGTCGACCGATCCGGTGGCGAAGCCCTTGACCAGGTCGAGGGGGTTGGTCCAGTAGGTGCGGTCCTGGCGCCCGGCCAGCCGCCGCGCCGCCTCGTCGAGCTGGGAGGCGGTCAGCTCGAACGGCCGGTCCACCGCGTCGTCGGCGAGCGCTGCGTCGGCGAGGGTCAGCGGGCTGTCCTTGAGCATGACGCGGTCCGCCGCGAGCACCTTCGCCACGTCGCCGCCGTCGAGCTCGCGAGAGTCGTACAGGAACTCGTGGGAGCCCCACAGGAACGGCACCCCGTAGACGGTGCCGGAGTCGGTCATCAGGTCGCGCAGGCGCTCGGCGAGGTCGTCGTAGCCCTCGATCTTGGCCGTGTCGACGGGCTGCACCTGCTTGGCCTCGATCATGGCACCCGCGAGGGCGGGGCCGGCCGAGATGACGTCGTAGGGCCGCTCGGCGAGCTTGTCTTCCATCTCCTTGGGAGTCTGCACGGTGTCGAGCCGGGCGACACGGCAGCCGGTCTCCCTCTCGAAGGGGCCGGCCCAGTTGGCCCGCGGGCTGGTGCCGCCGTACTCGGCGTAGCCGCGGTAGGTGAGGATCTGCAGCGTGCCGTCGCTCTGCGTCGGGCTGGCGCTGGGAGTGCCCGTGGGGCTGGGGCTGGGTGACGGACCCGCCGCGCCCGTCGTGACGGCCATGGCCAGGGCGGCGAGCGCCACGGCGGGTATGCGACGGCGATCCACGCCCCCGAGCCTACCGGCGACGGCGCGGGGAGCTGATCCCTCCCCGCGCCGGACGGGTCACTTGTTGGTGGGGAAGCCGAGGTTCACACCGCCGTGGGAGGGGTCGAGCCAGCGGGAGGTGACGACCTTGCCCCGGGTGTAGAAGTGGACGCCCTCGGTGCCGTGCACGTGCGTGTCGCCGAAGAGCGAGTTCTTCCAGCCGCCGAAGCTGTAGAACGCCATCGGTACCGGGATCGGCACGTTGATGCCGATCATGCCGACCTCGACCTCGTTCTGGAAGCGCCGGGCGGCGCCGCCGTCGTTGGTGAAGATCGCCGTGCCGTTGCCGAACTCGCTGCCGTTGATGAGCTCCAGGCCCTCCTCGTAGGAGCCGACGCGGACGATCGACAGGACCGGGCCGAAGATCTCCTCGGTGTGCACCCGGGAGCCCGCGGGCACCTGGTCGAGCACCGTGGGGCCGAGCCAGAAGCCGGCCGTCTCCGACGCCTTGGCGCCGCCGCGCACGACCGTCTCTCGGCCGTCGACGACCACCTTGGCGCCCTCCTCGACGGCCAGGTCGAGGTAGGAGGCGACCTTGTCACGGTGCACCTCGGTGACGAGCGGGCCCATCTCCGACGCCGGGTCGTCGCCGGGGCCGATGCTCAGCCGCTCGACCCGTTCGACGATCTTCTGCACCAGCTCGTCGGCCACCGGCTCGACGGCCAGCACGACCGAGATCGCCATGCAGCGCTCACCGGCCGAGCCGAAGCCCGCCGACACGGCCGAGTCGGCGACCAGGTCGAGGTCGGCGTCGGGCAGCACCAGCATGTGGTTCTTGGCGCCACCGAGCGCCTGCACCCGCTTGCCGTGGGCGGTGCCGGTCTCGTAGACGTATCTGGCGATGGGCGTGGAGCCGACGAAGGAGACGCCGCGCACCTCCGGGTGCTCCAGCAGCCGGTCGACCGCGACCTTGTCGCCCTGCACCACGTTGAACACGCCGTCGGGGAGCCCGGCCTCCTGCCAGAGCCGCGCCATGAGCAGCGACGCGGACGGGTCCTTCTCCGAGGGCTTGAGGATGAACGCGTTGCCGCACGCGATCGCGATCGGGTACATCCACATCGGCACCATGGCCGGGAAGTTGAACGGCGTGATGCCGGCCACGACCCCGAGCGGCTGGCGGATCGAGTAGGAGTCGACCCGGGTCGAGACGCCTTCGGAGAAGCCGCCCTTGAGCAGGTGCGGGATGCCGCAGGCGAACTCCACGACCTCCAGGCCGCGGGCCACCTCGCCGAGCGCGTCGGAGTGCACCTTGCCGTGCTCGGCGGAGATCAGCGCGGCCATCTCGTCGCGGTGGGCGTACATGAGCTCGCGGAACCGGAACAGCACCTGCGCCCGCTTGACCAGCGAGGCGGCCCGCCAGCCGGGGAACGCGGCCGCCGCCGCGGCGACCGCCGCGTCGACGTCGGCGGCCGAGGCCATCGCGACGGTGCCGCTGACCTCACCGGTCGCCGGGTTGAAGAGCTCGCTCGTGCGGGCGTCGCCGTCGACGAGTGCTCCGTTGATCCAGTGTTTGACTGACTTCACTGAGCTGCCTCTGCGTTGATGGTCTCGAGTGCGTTGACGATGATGCCCAGCCCTTCCGTGGCCTCGTCGACCGACAGGGTGAGCGGCGGGGCCATGCGGATGGCGGTGCCGTACAGGCCGCCCTTGCCCGCGAGCAGGCCCGCCTTCCTGGACTCCTCCATGAACCGCGCGGCCTGCGCGGGGCTTTCGAGCTCCACGGCGAACATCAGGCCCTTGCCGCGCACGTCACGGATGATCGGCAGCCGACCGGCGGCCTCCCGCAGGCCGTCGAGGATGATCTTCCCGGTCCTGGCGGCGTTGGCCTGCAGGTCGTGGTCGAGCACGTAGTCGAGGGTCGCGTTGGCGGCGGCCATGGAGATCGGGTTGCCGCCGAACGTGGACAGACCGACCGCCGGCAGGGCGTCCATCAGGTCGCCGCGGGCCACGATGCCGCCGACGGCGAAGCCGTTGCCCAGCCCCTTGGCGAAGGTCATCATGTCGGGCGTCACGCCGTGGTTCTGGATGCCGAAGAACGCGCTGCCGGTGCGGCCCCAGCCGGTCTGCACCTCGTCGGAGATGAACAGGATGCCCTGCTCGTCCAGCACCTCCTTGTAGGCGGCGAACAGCCCGTCGGGAGCCATCGTGAACCCGCCCACGCCCTGGATGGGCTCGGCGATCAGCGCGGCGACGTCGCCCGCGACGGACGTGGCGAGCACGTGGCGCAGGTCGTCGACGCAGGCCTCGATGTAGTCGGCGTCGGACAGGCCCTTGAACTGGGTCAGCTGCCGGTCCGCGCCGTGCAGGAAGTGCACGTTCAGCGGGGAGAGCGAGTTGTTCTTCCAGGACCGGTTGGAGGTGACGCTGATGGCGCCGAAGCTGCGACCGTGGTAGCTCTGCCGCATGGCCAGCACCTGGTCGCTCTTGCGGGCGTAGGTGGCCAGCAGCAGCGCGGTCTCGTTGGCCTCCGTGCCGGAGTTGGTGAAGAAGACCTTGGCGTCGGGGATGCCGGAGAGCCTGGCGATCTTCTCGGCGAGCTCGACCTGGCCGCGCAGCAGGTAGACCGTGCTGGTGTGCACGACGCCGGTGGCGAGCTGGCGTTCGACCGCCTCGCGCACCTCGGGGACGTCGTAGCCGATCATGTTGGTCAGGATGCCGGCGAAGAAGTCGAGGTAGCTCTTGCCATCGGCGTCGACGACACGGTTGCCCTTGCCGCTGACGATCTCGATGGGCTCGTTGTAGTTGAGGCTCACCCAGTTGGGGATCACTGCCCTGTGGCGCGCAAGAAGCTCGGACATGTCTTGAGTATCCCGGCTATCGGCGTTTGACCCCAACCGCAAGGTGTCGCCATGCGCCCAAATCCTCTTACACACTGTCCACCCACCTCCCCTAATGACTATATGTCCTGTCATCCGGAGCGGGTTCCGGCCCCCGGCGAGGAGGTTTGAGGGAGATTCGCGATGGTATGGCTACGTCTAGCAGCAGATATGGCATATCTCCCCGCTGAGGGGAAGCCTTCTGGAGAACCGTCCAGGAGACGCGACAGGCGGTCTCCGCGGTCGTGAGGCCGCCGGATCGGGGGAACCCAATGCGCAAGACTCTCACGGGCCTGGGACTGGCCTTCTTTCTGACGCTCGCCCCGGCCGCCGCCGCCACGGCGGACACACCGGCCGCACCAGTCGCCCAGAGCCAGGTCAACCCGTCGCCGCAGCCGAACCAGAACCGTGACGAAGGCGGCGGCAACGGCGGTCTGTGGGGCCTGCTCGGCCTGCTCGGCCTGCTGGGCCTGGCTGGTATGCGCAAGCAGAAGAGCCACGTCGGCACGGCCGAGCACATGACCAACCGCCCGCAGCGCCCGTAGGTCAGGCGCATGAACCGGGTCCCCGCACCGGCGAGCCCCGGTGCGGGGACCCGCCACGCCCCCTAGGGGATCACCCGTCCCCCTGAGGACGTACGGAATCCGGCCCGGCTACGCCGCCCGGGGCACTGGAGAAGCCCTCCAGCGGCCGACGACCCGCATGGGCCCGGTCGACCACTATCAGGTCATCGAACAAACGACCTGAGGAGACCGGCCATGACGATCACCACCGACTTCACCGCCTACCGCCGCCCCGAAGCGCCCACCGGCCCGCCCAAGCTCGACCGCGACCAGCTCCGCCGAGCCCAGCAGGACACGCTGGACACCCCGCGGATGGACTACAGCCTGCTGGCGAAGATGATGTTCAAGCCCGTCGACATCCTGTACGGCAAACAGGGCTCCTACACCAAGTTCGCCATGCTGGAGATCATCGCGCGGGTGCCCTACCAGGCGTGGGAGCGGATGGGCTACTGGGCCGTGCACCGCCACGCCGGGCGCTCCGCGCTGGCTCGCAGGGTCTTCGACCGGATCGTGGAGGCCCGCGCCGACCAGGACAACGAGCAGTGGCACCTGCTGATCATGCAGGACCTCGTCCAGCGGTCCGGTCACAAGCAGGGCTGGCTGCTGCACAAGGCCGCGCCCTGGGTCATCGCGTTCTTCTACTACCACGTGTCCTGGGTGCTCTTCCTGGTCAGGCCCGACTGGAGCTACCGGCTGAACGCCGAGTTCGAGGACCACGCCGAGCACGAGTACATGACGTTCGTGGCGGAGAACCCGGACCTGGACTTCGTGCCCGACCCCGGGACCTACGCCGCCGAGTACGGGCGCTACCGCTCGGTGGCCGACCTGCTGCGGCAGATCGGCCACGACGAGCGGACGCACAAGCTCGACAGCCTGGAGAGCATGCGCGAGCCCCGTGTCCGCTGACGCCGCCTGGCAGCGGTCACTCCGGCGCCGAGAGGGCGTCCCGGTCGGACAGATCGGGCGCCTCCTCCTGGCCGAAGGTGATCACGATGTACCGGCCGTTGGCGTAGCTGACCACGGGCCGCCCGAACAGGTCCCCCACGTTGCGGGCGACCCTCTGGAACAGCTCCACCATGTCCGGGGTGTCGGCGCTCACCCTGAACCGCCCGTTGGCCACGAGTTGCTCGGCCACGTAGGGAGAGAAGGCGGCCTCGGCCCGGACCTTCTCGTCCACGCTGAGAGGGGTGCGCCGGGGTGCGGGCTGCGTGCCGAGGGGGTGAGTCATGCCCTTGTCTCCTCCTGATCGGGGCATATCAGCATGCCATCCGCGCCGCCTCCGTGGACCGCGCGGGAACCGCCGGCCGCTCCGGTCACGGCATCAGACGCTCGCGGGCTCGGGGGCGGCGGGAGCCGAGGGCCGGAGCACGGCGAGCGCGAGCAGCGCCGCCGCCACGCAGAACCCGGCCCCCACCCACGAGCCCAGGTGCATGGCGCTGGTGAACGCCTGCTTGGCGGGCTCCACCAGGCCGGGCGTCTGGAACGCCACGCCGATGGACTCCCTGGCCGCCTCGGGAGCGCCTTCGGGCATGGAGGCGGTGAAGACCCCGGCCAGCACGCTGCCCAGGATGGCGATGCTCATGGCCAGGCCGACCTGCTGCACGGTGTCGTTCATGGCGGAGCCGACGCCCGCGTACTCCAGGGGGATCGCGTTCATCAGCGAGGCGTAGGCCGAGGGGCCGGCGAGCCCGCCGCCCACGCCCATGACCACCAGGGCGACGAGTAGCGGCAGGTAGCCGGTGGTGGTGGCCATGACGGCGAAACCGCCGGCCATGACGACCAGTCCCGCGCTGATCAGCGTCCGGTTGCTGACCTTCTGCCCCAGCCCGGCGCCGACCCCGTTGAAGACGGCCGCCGCCACCGCGTACGGCAGCAGAGCCAGTCCGGCCCGCATCTCGCCGTACCCCAGGACGAACTGCAGATACTGGGTCAGCATGAGCATCACGGCCCCGGCCCCGAACGACATCAGCAGGATGGCGAACGAGGCCCCGCTGAAGTTGCGGTTCCTGAAGAGCTGGAGCGGCAGCATCGGCTGGTCGGACTTGCGCTCCCAGAGCACGAAGGCGGCGAGCGCGATCACCGCGACCGCGATGACGACCGGGTCGAACTCGCGCTCGATGATCACGTAGACGGCCGCGGTCAGTCCGATGACAGACAGGATCACGCCCACCGGGTCGAGCTTGCGCCCGGCGCTGCGGGTCTCCGGCATCAGCACCACCGCGGCCGCGATCGCGACCAGCGCGATGGGGATGTTCATCAGGAAGACCGAGCCCCACCAGTAGTGCTCCAGCAGGAAGCCGCCCAGTGTCGGGCCCACGATCACGCTGACCATCGCCACCCCGCCCCAGATGGCCATGGCCTTGCGGCGCTCGGCCTCGTCGAAGACGGTCATCAGGATGGACAGCGTCGAGGGCATCATGATCGCCCCGCCGACACCCATCAGCGCGCGGGCGCCGACGAGCTGCCACGGCTCGGTGACGAACACGGCCAGCAGCGACGCGCCGCCGAACAGGGCCAGGCCGATGATGAGAAAGAGCCTGCGGCCGTAGCGGTCCGACAGGCTGCCCGCCGTCAGCAGCAGCCCGGCGAAGGCGAGCACGTAGGAATCCAGGATCCACTGGATGTCGGACGGCGTCGCCCCCAGGTCGCTGATCAGCGAGGGGATCGCCAGGTTCAGCACGGTGCCGTCCACGGACAGGACCAGCAGCGAGAGGCAGAGTACGGCGAGTGTCCACCAGCGACGGGGATCTCGCACAGCGTTCGAGTTCACTCGCACACCGTACGACAAGGCTCGTACAGTGTGCGAGTGCATTTATCCTGAGGGTGTGACCGGCAAGCAGTTCACCTCCGTCTGGACGCGCGAGCCCCGCCCGGCCAGGTCCCCTGGCCGCAGCCGCGACGAGATCGTCAGGGCGGCGGTCGAGCTGCTCGACGCCGAGGGCCTCGACGGTCTCAGCATGCGCAAGCTCGGCGCCAAGCTCGGCTCGGGCGCGACGAGCCTGTATTGGTACGTGGCCAACAAGGACGAGTTGCTGGAGCTGGTCTACGACGAGTTCTGGAGCGGGATGACGATGCCGGATCCCGCCGAGGCGAGCTGGCGCCACGCCGTCGGGGCCTTCGCCCGCGGCCTGCGGCAGCTGATCCTGCGCCACCCCTGGTCGGTCGGGCTCATCGGGCGCACGCCCGCGCTCGGCCCCAACGCCATGGGCATCACCGACTCTCTCCGCCGGGCCTTCAAGCTCGCCGGCTTCGCCGGCCTGGAGATCGACTACGCCAACACCGCGCTCACCGCGTACGTCTTCGGCATGACCATCCCCGAGGTGGCGTGGAACCAGGCGGTGGCCGAGCACTCGTTCGACCGGGCGAGCATGGTCGAGGCGGTCGCCACGGCCGCCGCCGACTACCCCGAGCTGGCGAAGGTCATCCAGGAGGCCGAGCACGCCGATCCGCTGGCCGTGCGCGAGATGGCGTTCAGCTTCGGGCTCGCCTCGATGCTCGATGGCCTTGAGGCGCGGCTGGTGACGTAGCAGGATCCGGAGCATGAGCGATTTCCGTGCGGCCCGCGACTTCCTGCTCGACGCCGACTACGACAGCGCCCGCAGGGACTTCCGATGGCCGGAGCTGGCGGAGTTCAACTGGGCGCTCGACTGGTTCGACGGGGTGCTGGCCGCCGAGACCCCCGACGCGATCGCGCTCAAGATCACCGGGAAGGTCTCCTATACCTTCTCCGAGCTGTCCGTACGCTCCAACCGGGTGGCCAACTGGCTGCACGAGCAAGGAGTGCGGCGCGGCGACCGGATCCTGCTCATGCTGGGCAACCAGGCCGAGCTGTGGGAGTCACTGCTGGCCGCCATGAAGCTGGGCGCGGTGGTCATCCCGGCCACGACGTTGCTGACGGCCAAGGACATCACCGAGCGGATCGAGCGCGGCGACGTCTCACACGTGATCGCCAACGCCGCGGACGCGAGCAGGTTCGAGGGCGGGCCCTACACCCGCATCGCGATCGGCGACGCCTACGGCTGGCTGTCCTACCACGACAGCACGCAGGCGCCCGAGCGGTTCGTCCCCGACGGCCCCACCCGGGCGGGCGACACGTTGCTGCTCTACTTCACCTCGGGCACGACCTCGCAGCCCAAGCTGGTGGAGCACACCCACGCCTCCTATCCGGCCGGGCACCTGTCGACCATGTTCTGGATCGGCCTGCGGCCAGGCGACGTGCATCTCAACGTGTCCTCCCCCGGCTGGGCCAAGCACGCCTGGAGCAACGTGTTCGCCCCCTGGAACGCCGGCGCCACCGTGCTCATCCACGACTACACCCGCTTCTCGGCGACGGGACTGCTGGAGGTGCTGCGCGACGAGCGGGTGACGACCTTCTGCGCGCCGCCGACCGTGTGGCGGATGCTCATCCAGGAGGACCTGTCAGCGTGGAAGCTGCCGCTGCGCACCGCGGTGGCCGCCGGAGAGCCGCTCAACCCGGAGATCATCGACCAGGTGGCCAAGGCGTGGGGCCTCACGATCAGGGACGGCTACGGCCAGACCGAGACCACCGCCCAGATCGGCAACGTGCCGGGCGAGCCGGTCAGACCGGGCTCGATGGGGCGGCCGCTGCCGGGCTACGACATCGTGCTGCTGGACGTGGAGACCGGCGAACCCGGCGACGACGGGGAGATCTGCCTTCCGCTCGACAACCGCCCTATGGGCCTCATGTCCGGATATATCGCGGGATCGGGTGAAGCGATGAGAGACGGGCACTACCACACGGGCGACGTCGCGACCCGGGACGCCGACGGCTACATCACCTACGTGGGCAGGACCGACGACGTCTTCAAGGCCTCCGACTACCGCATCTCGCCGTTCGAGCTGGAGAGCGCGCTGCTGGAGCACGAGGCCGTGGCCGAGGCGGCCGTGGTGCCCGCCCCCGATCCGGTGCGGCTGGCCGTACCGAAGGCCTATGTGACGCTCGCGCCCGGGTTCGAGCCGGACGAGGCGACGGCGCGGTCCATCTTCGAGCACTCGCGGCGCGAGCTCGCCCCGTACAAGCGGCTGCGCAGACTGGAGTTCGGCGAGCTGCCCAAGACGATCTCCGGCAAGATCCGCCGCGTGGAGTTGCGCGACCAGCCGGCCGGCCGCGAGTACCGCGAGGACGAGCTCTTGAAGTGATCTCTGGCACTGTGTCAGGCAGCACTGGTCCGTTCTTACAGATTGATCGGATAGGCTCGGCCACGTGCTGCCCACCATCGCCGACATCCTCGCCCTGGAGAGTGTTCGCCGGGGCAGCCCGCGTGTGGTCGCGGGCGCGGACCGGCTGGACACCAAGGTGCGCTGGGTGCACGTCGGCGAGATCGCCGACATCGCGCAGTTGCTGCGTGGCGGCGAGCTGGTGCTCACCACCGGCGTCGCCCTGCCCGACGACCCTGACAAGCTCGCCGACTACATCGCCGGACTCTCCTCCGTCGGCGCCTCCGGGCTGATCGTCGAGCTGGGCCGCCGGTTCGTCGGCGAGCTGCCCCGCGCGGTGGTGAAGTGCGCCGAAGAGCAGGGCCTGCCGCTGATCGTGCTGGCCCGCGAGACCCCGTTCGTGCAGATCACCGAGGCCGTGCACGCCCGGATCATCGACATCCAGCTCGAGGAGCTGCGCGCCTCCGAGCAACTGCACGAGGTGTTCACCGAGCTGTCGGTCGAGGGGGCCTCCCCCGCCGAGGTGCTCGCCCAGGTGGCCAGGCTGTCGGCCCGTCCGGTGCTGCTGGAGAACCTCGCCCACCAGGTGCTGGCCTGCGAGTCGGCGGGACGCGACACCGGCACCCTGCTGGCCGGCTGGGAGACCAGGTCCCGGGCGGTGGCGCCGGCGGAGCGCACCGCCTACGACACCGCGTCCGGCTGGCTGGTCACCACCGTCGGCGCCCGCGGGCAGGACTGGGGCAGGCTGATCCTCCTCTGCGACGCCCAGCCCTCGCCCCGCGACCTGGTGCTGGCCGAGCGCGCCGCCACCACGCTCGCCCTGGGCCGCCTGCTGGAGCGCCATCAGGAGTCACTCGAGCGGCAGGCGCACGGCACGATCATCACCGGCATCCTCACCCACGCCTACGCCGACCCCGACGAGGCCGCCGCGCGCGCCAGGGCGGTGGGCGTGCCGCTCACCGGCCGCAAGCTGGTCAGCGTCGTCATCCGCCCCACCGACCCGGTCGAGCAGGCCCTCGACGGGCAGGCGGAGCTCGGCGAGCTGGCCGAGGCGACCGCCGCCGCCTGCCGCGACGCCCGGCTGCCCGCCCTGGTGGGCGCGCTCGACCAGGACCGGGTGGGCGTCCTGCTGCCGCTGCCGCCGCGCACCGGCGCCGAGCCGGCGCTGACCGCGCTCTCCGAGCGGCTGCGCGCGCTGTGGAAGCCGGGCGCGGCGTTCGTGCTGGCCTCGGGCTCGGTGGTCGAGTCCATCAGGGACGTACGGCGCAGCTTCCTGGAGGCCGAGCAGGTGGCCGACGTGGCGGTGCGCCAGCCGGACGGCAGGCCCTACTACCGCCTGCCCGACCTGCGCCTGCGCGGGCTGCTGCACCTGCTGCGCGACGACGCCAGGTTGCAGACGTTCGCCGAGCGCGAGCTGGGCGCCCTGCTGGCGCACGACGCGCAGCGAGGCGGCGACCTGGCCAGGATTCTGCGCATCTATCTGGACGCCGGCCGCAACAAGGCGGTGGCGGCCCAGAAGGCCCACCTGTCGAGGCCGGCCTTCTACGACCGGCTGCGCCGCCTCGAACGCATCCTCGACACCGACCTCGACGACGTCGAGTCCTGCCTGTCGCTGCACGTGGCGCTGCTGGCCCTGGAGTCCTTCCGCCGGGAGAGCAGCCGCTGAGTCCCGGCTAGAACCTCATCGCCTCCCTGACCTCGTCGAGTGTCGTGATCGCCCGCTCGCGGGCCCGCCGGTTTCCCTCCTCCAGCACCGCATGGGCCTCCGCCTCGGTGTGCTCGCGCCGGCGTGCCCTGATCGGGCCCAGAAACTCGTTGACGGCATCAGTGACCAGGCGCTTCAACGCGGCGGCGCCGCCGTACCCGATCTCGTCCGCGAGCTCCCGCTGTGGCCGTCCGAGGCACAGCGACGCAAGTGTGAGCAGGTTGGCCACCTCCGGCCGGCCTTCCTCGTCGAAGGTGATCAGCCGCTCGGAGTCGGTGCGCGCCCTGCGGATCAGCGCCGCCGTCTCGTCCTCGGTGGCCCTCAGCGGGATCGCGTTGCCCCTGCTCTTGCTCATCTTGCCGCCGTCGAGCCCACCGAGCAGCGGGCGCTCACCCAGCATGGCTTCCGGCACCGGAAAGATTTCTCCGTAGCGCTCGTTGAAGCGCCGCGCCACCAGCCGCGCCATCTCCAGGTGCGGCAGCTGGTCCTTGCCCACCGGCACCAGCGTGCCCTTGCAGAACAGGATGTCGGCCGCCTGGTGCACCGGATACGTGAACATCAGCCCGTTGACCGCCTGCTGGCTGCTGTGCGCGATCTCGTCCTTGACGGTCGGGTTGCGGCGCAGCTCGGCCACCGACACCAGGCTCAGGAACGGCAGCAGCAACTGGTTGAGCTCGGGGATCGCGCTGTGCCGGAAGATCGTCACCCGCGCCGGGTCGAGCCCGACCGCCAGATGGTCCAGGAGCAGTTCGGTGATGTTCCGCTGGATCTCCCCCGGCAGATCCCTGTCGGTGATCACCTGATAGTCGGCGATCAGCACATACATCGGGTACGTGCCCTGCAACGCGAGCCGATTGGCCAGCGAGCCGAAGTAGTGGCCGAGATGGAGCGGCCCGGTCGGGCGGTCTCCGGTGAGAACGACGTGGTCCATTTCGAGGTCCCTTCCTCAGGTCATGCCGCCCTGAGGGAACCCACGCGCAGTGGCCGCCCCGAGGACGGCCCGTGCATGCGAAAGTCAGCGGCCGTCTCGCGGCCACCACCACATGCACATGCGTTTCATGGACCCGATTGTAGATGGTTCGTCAAAGTTGCCACCGTAAGCGGGTGTCAATCTCGTAACCACTCCTACCGTTTCGCGTGTTTCGCTGCCTTGGCGACCTTGATCTCGTCAGGATAGGGCCGGTCTGTTTTCCGCCCTCTGGAGTTTTCATGTCTCGACGCACCCTTGTCGTCGGCCTGGCCATGGCCGCGACGCTCACGGCGACCGCCGTGCCAGGCGCCGCCGCCGAGGAACAGGCGGCGGTGAAGTTCCCGTCGACCAAGTTCCCGCTCGGCGTGCGGCCCGTACCCACCAAGACCGTGACCGGCGTGACGCGGGGCGTCGACCTGTACGACGTGAAGGCAGGCTCGTCCACCGACGGCTACACGGTGACCGTGCTCATGCCGAGCGGGCGTGACTACGGCTCGCTGCCGACGGCCGAGGCCAGGCTCGCCGAGGTCGAGGCCGCCGGAGAGACAGCCAGCCTGCAGAAGGTGGTCCGCCCCAAGGTCGCCGACGCCCCCGCCCAGGAGGTGTACATGGTGCGCGTCGGCCTGTGGTCCTTCAAGGACAAGGCGAAGGCCGACAAGACGGCCAAGAAGCTCAAGGACGCCGGGCTGAAGGTGAAGACCGACTACCTCGGCGACGACGGCCTCAAGACCACCGGCCCCTGGGACGTCAAGGTCGTCATGATCGACTCCAGGTCGTTCCGCGGCACGTACGCCGCCTCCCTCGGCACCAGCGTCGCCAAGCGCGAGACCGTCTCCTCGATGGCCAAGGCGCGCGGCGCCGTCGCCGCCGTCAACGGCGGCTTCTTCAACATCCACACGGCCAAGGAGCTGAGCGGCGAGCCCGTCGGCGCCTCCGTGGTCGCGGGCCGGCTGCTCAGCGAGGCCGTGCCCGGCCGCGCCGCGGTGGTCCTGCGAGGCCGTACGGCCCGCATCACCGAGCTGAAGTCGACCATCACCGCGATCTCCCAGGACGGCGCCAGACTCCCCGTGACCGGCGTCAACCGCGCCGCGGCCGCCGACGAGCTGGTCCTCTACACCGAGGAGTACGGCGCCAAGACCCCCGCCGACGACGGCGCCGACGTGGTCCTCGACGCCAACGGCAAGGTCGTGACGCTGCGCGCCTCCGGAGCCGCGGTGCCCAAGGGCATGCGGGTCCTGCACGGCTCCGGCGCGGCCTACGACTGGCTGAACGAGCACGCCTGGGAAGGCTGGACCGTCAAGGTCGACACCAAGCTGACGGACCTGCGCACCCGCAGGACCCTCAAGCTCACACCTGACCTGCATGTGGTCGCCGGCGGCGTCGGCCTCGTCCGCAACGGCAACGTCAAGGTCACCGCCAAGCGTGACGGCCACGACTCCATGAACATGATCCTCCGCCGCCACCCGCGCACCCTCGTCGGCACCACCCGCAACGGCAGCCTCATCCTGGCCGCCATCGACGGCCGCCAGCCGGGCGTCACGGTCGGCGCCAACTTCGTCGAAGCGGCCCAGTTCATGCGCTGGCTCGGCGCCACCCAGGCGATCAACCTGGACGGCGGCGGGTCGACGGCCATGGTGGTAGGCAACAAGGTGGTCAACCGGCCCGCCGACGGCAGTGAGCGCGCGGTGGGCGACGCCCTGCTGGTGCTGCCGAAGTAGCCCAGCCGGACGCGAAGGCCCCACCGGGGCCTTCGCGTCCCGGTGCGCACGTCCCGGCACCGCCTCCTGGTGCCCGCGCCCGGGCGCCCACGCCCAGTTATCGTGTCCCGGTGCGGTGTCCCGGTGCGGTGTCCCGGTGCGGTGTCCCGGTGCGGTGTCCCGGTGCGGTGTCCCGGTGCGGTGTCCCGCGGCCAGGTCAGAGACCGCAGCATTTCCCGCCACGCGGGGGGAATCCATCGCTCTTGAGGGCCCTGCCCGGGCCGGTCATCTCCGGTTGATGGGGAGTCCCAGATCGGGTTTTATCGCCTTCATCGCCAGATGTGAGGTGAGCTGCGCGACCCCTGGGAGCCCGGAGAGCACATCCGAGTAGAAGCGCTCGTAGGCGGGCAGGTCCGCAACTGCCACTCGTAGCAGGAAGTCCGGATCTCCGAACAGCCGGTGCGCCTCGATCACCTCCGGCAACATCGCGACCTGGCGCTCGAACTCGGCCACGGTGTCACGGTCCTCGTACCGCATCACCACGGTGACGAACGCCTGGAACCCCCGCCCCACGGCGTCACCGTCGAGCAGCGCCCGGTATCCCCGGATGACGCCCGTCTCCTCCAACTGCCGCACCCGGCGCAGGCATGGCGACGGCGTGAGACCAACCCTGTCGGCCAGCTCCGTGTTGCTGAGACGCCCATCCTGCTGAAGCTCATGCAGGATTCTGCGGTCAATCCTGTCCATGACGCAACATCCTGCCAGGTAAGCGCTCTAGCCGGCAGTAATAGACCATCGCGTGCCAACGCCTAAGAGCTACGGTCGAATCACCGGCACACATCCGGATCGCGTACCTCCGCCCGGCCATCTCTCGATGAAGGGACAACCAGCGATGGAGGGGATGGCCAAAGCACCTTCCGCCCACCCCTTCCTCCGATTTGGACGTGAGCACGACACATCGCCCCAGAACCCCATCCGCACATGCCAGAACCCCATCCGCACATGGAGGTGAACCCCATGGACACCCATCTGCTGGTGATCTTCCTGGGCGTCGACTTCCTGCTGATCTTCACTCCTGGCCCCGACTGGCTGTACCTGGTCGCCCGCGCGATCGGTCAGGGCCGCCGCGCCGGGCTGATCTCCGTCGCGGGCATCTGCTCCGGATACGCCACACACACCGTGCTCGCCGCCGCCGGACTGGCTGCCGCACTCCAGGCCATCCCCGGCGCCCTCCCGATGGTCCGTTACGTAGGCGCGGCCTACCTCGTCCTCCTCGCCGTGCGGACCCTCCTGACACTGCGACGTTCGAACCTGACGCTGACCGACCTCCAACCGGCCTCGAACTGGGCAGTGCTCCGGCAGAGCATGTTGACCGCCCTCCTCAACCCCAAGGGCCTGCTGCTGTACCTGTCGCTGATGCCGCAGTTCATCACCGCCGGGACCGGCGTACCGATCGGCTTCCAACTCGCTGTACTGGGATTGCTCCACGTACTCAACTGCGGGCTCGTGTATGCGCTCCTGGCACTCGGCGCCGCCAGAGCCGGCCGCGCGCTCACCTCGACACCACGAGCAGCACGCCGCGTGACAGCAGTGTCGGGAACGCTCCTACTGGCGGTAGCCGCCGTCACCCTCGGCTCCCACTGACTGAGCCCACTGAGCCCACACGGATATTCGAGCACGGAAAGCAGCCGGCCCCTGACCCGGAACGCAAAAGGGAAGGCTTCCCGCAGTGACGCAGGAAACCCTCAATAGCACCGGCAGCGCAACCGGTCGCAAGAGGACCGGCTGCGCCCGCCGCATTGGAAAACAGACGGCTCTCCGTCCCGGAACGCAAAAAAAGGGGGCTCCCCGCGGTGACGCGGGAAACCCCCAATAAAGCTGCAGCATACGCCGGCACGAAAGCCTCCGCAGTACTCCGGCACCAACCCCGAGCCCGGCCGTGCAGGCGCGTGAGGTCCGGCGGTACCCGGCACAAAAGGGTCCGGGCTGTCCTAGCACCAAACCCCAGATAGGGGCACATATGCGTGAGGGCCCCGACACAGGTGTCGAGGCCCTCACGA
>NZ_JBAHWD010000179.1:0-344 GCF_037044575.1 Nonomuraea sp. LPB2021202275-12-8
CCGACCCGGCCCAGACCTTCTGGGTCGACTCCGGGCACCTTACGCTGGTGCACCTGTCGGCCGTCCACGTAGAAGGTATAGGTCGAGCCCTTCCTGGTCACCTTGAGCGTGTGGAAGTCATCGGGGTCGAAGCCGAACGGCCATGGGATGCGCTCCCAGCTGAACACACCCTTCTCCATCACCAGGACGGTGAGCTGGCCGCCTGCGGTGAGCGGTTCGACGTAGTAGCCGATGTCGTTACCCGGCTCCGTGTTGGAGAACAGCAAGCCGTACTTCGGGGTCTTGTCCCGGCGGCCGTAGTCGAGCAAGCGCGCGCGGACCGAGAGCGTGAAGCTGGTGCTCAT
>NZ_JBAHWD010000180.1:0-327 GCF_037044575.1 Nonomuraea sp. LPB2021202275-12-8
GGGAAGGCGCTCCAGCGCCTGAGCGTGCCGTGACCTTGAGAATTTCATTCTGGTCTGGAAATCGCCGGGTTTATAAGAACACATCTCTTATAATGAATGCGTGTCTCGTCAGGTGCGCACTTCCCCCGGTGCGGTGTACGACTTGGGCTACCACGTGGTGTGGTGCCCCAAGTACCGTCGTCGTGTCCTGGGCGGCCGGGTGAAGACCCGGCTGGAGGAGCTGATCCGCGCCAAGGCCGCCGAGCACGACTGGGAGATCGTCGCCCTTGAGGTGATGCCCGACCACGTGCATCTGCTCGTGAAGCCGCACCCGAAGAACTCGCCGTC
>NZ_JBAHWD010000181.1:0-323 GCF_037044575.1 Nonomuraea sp. LPB2021202275-12-8
GGTGACGAAGGCGGTGGGGATCATGTGCCCGGGCAGCTGGGCGGCCAGGCTCGTACGCAGGTCGGTCGGGTCGGGGTGGTCGCCGGTGAGGTAGGCGACCAGGCGTTTGTCGCCCGGCCGGTCCTCACGGACGATGACCGCGCTGGTGGTGACGGCGGGGTGGCGGTTGAGCGCGGTCTGGATCTCCCCGAGCTCGATGCGGAAGCCGCGGATCTTGACCTGGTCGTCGGTGCGGCCGAGATAGTGCAGGGTGCCGTCGGGCAGGCGGCGGGCCAGGTCGCCGGTGCGGTACATGCGCTGGCCGGGGGTGGTGGAGAAGGGGT
>NZ_JBAHWD010000182.1:0-318 GCF_037044575.1 Nonomuraea sp. LPB2021202275-12-8
CACCATGAACGGGGTCGACCCGGTGGCCTGAGCCAGGTCGCGGACCCTGGCAGCGGTGTGCTCGGGAACGGTGAAGGGAATGTGCGCGCCGTCGAAGGACTGGACCTGGGGGCGCGGCCGGTCGGTCGGAAGATCCAGGACCTGCAGATCGGCCAAGTGCTCCTCCCAGTAGGCGAGCTGGTCGGCGTAACCGCCGTCGGCGGCCCAGCTGCGCTGCCAGTGGGCGTAGTCGCCGTACTGCACCGGCGGCGGCGGGAGCTCGGTCCCCCGGTAGCCGGCGGTGAGCTCACGCCAGAACACGGCGTCCGACCAGCCGTC
>NZ_JBAHWD010000183.1:0-316 GCF_037044575.1 Nonomuraea sp. LPB2021202275-12-8
CGAGGATCGAACGGGCTCTGCGGGCCGAGGTGCCGATCAGACGGCTCTTCGAGCATCCGACCGTGGAATCGCTCACCCGTTTCATCGAGACATCCACAGCACGGCCGGAGCGGCTCAGCCAAATAGCTTCCATCGTGTTGAAAGTCAAAGCCCTTTCACCGACTGACATCAGCCACATGCTTGAGCTGCGAGAGGACGAAATCTCATGACCGGATTCGGCGACGACATCGAACAGAGTCTCATTCGCCGGCTTCTTGCCGATGCTGGTCTTGACGACGACCGGCCGGATGCGCTGGCCGTACGGCCAGCGGATGGC
>NZ_JBAHWD010000184.1:0-312 GCF_037044575.1 Nonomuraea sp. LPB2021202275-12-8
GGCTGTCGTGGATGGCGGGGGCGAGGTCGGTGATGGTGGGGGTGTCGAAGAGGGTGCGGATGGTGATTTCGGTGTCGAGGGTTTCGCGGATGCGGCTGATGAGCTGGGTGGCCAGGAGGGAGTGCCCGCCGAGGTCGAAGAAGCTGTCGTCGATGGTGACGTGGGGGTGGTTGAGGACCTCGGCGTACAGGGTGCACAGGGTCTGTTCGAGCGGTGTACGGGGTGGGCGGCCTTGGGAGAGGGTGGTGAGGTCGGGTGGGGGCAGGGCCTTCTTGTCGAGTTTGCCGTTGGGGTTGAGCGGCAGGGCTTCCA
>NZ_JBAHWD010000185.1:0-311 GCF_037044575.1 Nonomuraea sp. LPB2021202275-12-8
GAGGGCGTGTGACTTCTGCTTGCGCCGGCGGAGGTGCTCAAGGAGCAGTGACCGGCGTTCCGGGGACAGCTCCGCCAACCTCTGGACTGTGTGCGACATAGCGATTCCTCAAAGACGCGCGGATCAGGAGTTGTTCAGGAGGTGCTGGACTTCCTCTTCGGACAGCGCTTCCAGGTCCCCGAGCACGTCGTCGAGCTCGGAGAGCTGGGCTTCCATCAGTTCGGCGACGCACTCGGCGAGCAGCTCGACGGTCGCCGTGTGCAGCACGGCACGCACGCCGAGCTCGATGCCGAGCTCGCTCTGGAGGCGGA
>NZ_JBAHWD010000186.1:0-307 GCF_037044575.1 Nonomuraea sp. LPB2021202275-12-8
TCATCAGCGGCGAGCCCACCTTCGGCGAGCTCCTGGCCCAGGTGCGCACGACCACGCTGAAGGCATACGCCAACCAGGACGTCCCTTTCGACCATGTCGTGGAACGGCTCAGGCCGGCCCGCGACGCCGGCCGTACCCCGCTGTTCCAGACCATGATCACCTTCGCCCAGGACGATGGCGACGGCGTGGTCGAGGCCGATGACCTGTGGGCCGGCGAGATCGACGTCGAGATCACCGCCGCGCAGTTCGACCTGATCCTGAGCCTGCGTGACGTTCCGGACGCCGCTTTCACCGGGAGCTTCTGTTT
>NZ_JBAHWD010000187.1:0-303 GCF_037044575.1 Nonomuraea sp. LPB2021202275-12-8
TGTCCACCTTTCGGATCACCTCTCAGGAGGACATAGCGTGACTGCTGTCCTACAAGCCCAGGCGCTGGGCAGGAAATACGGCAAGCGCTGGGCGCTGCGCGAGTGCACCATCGACATCCCGGCGGGCCACGTCGTGGGGTTGGTGGGCCCCAACGGAGCCGGCAAGACGACGTTGCTGAAGCTGGCCGGCGGCCAGCTGGAACCGACGGCGGGCGGCATCACCGTGCTCGGCGGGCGGCCCGGGGGCACGCCCGCGCAGCTGGCCAGGGTCGGGTTCGTCGCCCAGGACACCCCCGTCTACGC
>NZ_JBAHWD010000188.1:0-294 GCF_037044575.1 Nonomuraea sp. LPB2021202275-12-8
AGTGAGGGTGGCGATGTCGCCGAGCATGGCCTTACGACGGTCACCGAAGCCCGGGGCCCTGACCGCCACCGACCGCAGGACGCCCTTCATCTTGTTGACGACCAGGGTGGCCAGGGCCTCACCCTCGACGTCCTCGGCGATGACCAGCACCGGCCTGCCCGCCTGCACCACCTTGTCGAGCAGCGGCAGCACATCCCTGTTCGCGGAGACCTTGCCGCTCACCATCAGCACGTACGGCTCGTCCAGGACCGCTTCGAGCCGGTCGGAGTCGGTGATGAACAGCGGGGCGATGTA
>NZ_JBAHWD010000019.1:0-174447 GCF_037044575.1 Nonomuraea sp. LPB2021202275-12-8
GTGTGGATGGCAAACAGGTAGTGCACCAGGTAAAGGATGGTGAAACTAAGCAGCCCTTTTTGACAACTGGATTCGCCAAGAAGTATGCATCGTCCTTTAGCGGAGTGCCGGGGGAGGGGGGAATTGAGTATGACTCCAGGGGGCCGGCTAGTTTCAAATTGTCACATTCTCCGAAAGGGAGCATGGGCCTGTAATCGGCGAGAAATCAATCGACGGGCGAAACCCTCGGGCGAGCATACAACTAAAACTAACCATGTGGTAGGTTTAGCGTGAGCCGCTCGGAGCCGGGCTGATCTCGCTGTACCGCGGCACCCCCAGCGCCAGAAAGGCCGGTCGGTGACAGAGCGTGCAGCCCCAGGGCCGATTCCCCGTCGAGGACGCAAGGGCGCCCGCACCCGCGAGCGCATTCTCGACTCCGCCATGGAGCTGTTCTCGCGCTCCGGCTTCCACGCGGTCTCCCTGCGGGACATCGCGGCGCACGCGGGCCTGACCCACGCGGGGCTGCTCCACCACTTCCCGGGCAAGGAGAGCCTGCTCATCCACGTGCTCAGCCGCCGCGACGAGGTCGACGGCGGGCTGATGGCCAGGCCGGAGGGCGACCTCACCCCGGAGGGCATCGCCCGCAGCGTCGTCGACCAGGTCGCGCGGAACGTGCGCACTCCCGGGCTGGTCGCCCTCTATGTGAAGATCTCCGGGGAGGCGGCCGACTCCGAGCATCCCGCGCACGACTACTTCGTCCAGCGATACCGGCGGCTGCGCAGGCACGGCACCCGCCTGTTCGCCGAGCTGTGCGCGCGGCAGGACCTTCCGTTTCCGCACGCCCCCGAAACCGCCGCGAAGCAGCTCATCGCGCTGGTGGACGGCCTGCAGACACAGTGGCTGCTCGACCCGGACGCCATCGACATGCCGGCGGCGGTGGCCATGTTCTTCTCCCAGCTCGGACTGGATCTCACCGACACGAAGGCTGCCCATGACACCGACCCCCCTCTCCCGGCTCACCCTGGCGGACAAGGCCGCGCTCACCTCAGGGAGTGACACCTGGACCACCACAGCCGTTCCGGGCCTGGCGCGCCCGCTCGTGCTGTCCGACGGGCCGCACGGGTTGCGCCGCCAGGGTGACGGCGATGACGACGCCCTCGGCCTCCACCACAGCGTGCCCGCGACCTGCTTCCCGCCCGCCGTCGCGCTCGGCTCGTCCTGGGATCCCGAGCTGGCCGGGCGGGTCGGCGCGGCGCTGGCGCGCGAGGCCTGCGCGCTCGGCGTCGACGTGGTGCTCGGGCCGGGGATCAACATCAAGCGCTCGCCGCTGTGCGGCCGCAACTTCGAGTACTTCTCCGAGGACCCGCACCTCACCGGCGTCATGGGGGAGGCCGTGGTCAACGGCATCCAGTCGCTGGGCGTCGGCGCGTGCGTCAAGCACTTCGCGGTCAACAACCAGGAGACCGACCGGATGCGCGTCAGCGCCGAGGTGGACGAGCAGACGCTGCGCGAGATCTACCTGGCGGCCTTCGAACGGATAGTCCGGCGGGCCCGGCCGTACGCGGTGATGTGCTCCTACAACCGGATCAACGGCGTTCACGCCAGCCAGAACCGGTGGCTGCTGACCGACGTGCTGCGTGGCGAGTGGGGCTTCGACGGGCTGGTCATGTCCGACTGGGGAGCGGTCAACGACCGGGTCGCCGCCCTCGAAGCCGGGCTCGACCTCGAGATGCCGCCGTCCGGCACGGACGAGGAGATCGTCGAGGCGGTGCGGTCGGGACGGCTGGCCGAGTCGGTGGTCGACTTGGCCGGCGAGCGCCTGCTCCGGCTGGCCCGGCGGGTAGAGGCCAGGCCGGATGCCGACGGCTGGGACGTCGCGGCCCACCATGAGCTCGCGCGGGAGGCGGCCCGCGCCTCGGCCGTGCTGCTGAAGAACGACGGCGACGTGCTCCCGCTGGCCGCCGGGCAGCGCGTGGCCGTGCTGGGCGAGCTGGCCCGCACCCCGCGCTACCAGGGCAGCGGCAGTTCGCACGTGGTGCCGACCAGGCTCGACACCGCGTGGGAGTCGCTGGACGCCACACTGGAACGGGTCACCTTCGCCCCCGGCTACCGGCTGGACGGTCAGCCGGACGCCGACCTGGAACGGGAGGCGGTGATTGCGGCGGCGGAGGCCGACGTGGCACTGCTGTTCCTGGGCCTGCCCGAGGCGGCCGAGTCGGAGGGCTTCGACCGCACCTCCATCGACCTGCCCGCGCCCCAGATCGCGCTGCTGCACCGGGTGGCCGAGGTGTGCGACAGGGTCGTGGTCGTGCTCTCCAACGGCGGCGTGGTGTCGGTCGCGCCGTGGCGGGACTCGGCCGCGGCGATCCTGGAGGGCTGGCTGCTCGGCCAGGCGGGCGGCGCCGCGCTGGCCGACCTCCTGCTCGGCACGCACAGCCCATCGGGCAGGCTCACCGAGACGATCCCGCTCCGCCTCGCCGACGTGCCCTGCCACCTGCACTTCCCCGGGGCCGACGGACAGGTCGTGTACGGCGAGGGCCGCTACGTCGGATACCGCTACCACGACACGGTGGGCGCCGAGGTCGCCTATCCCTTCGGGCACGGCCTGACCTACTCCCGCTTCGACTACTCCGACCTGGCCGTCCAGGAGACCGGGACGAACGAGTGGCGCGTCGAGGTCACCGTCACCAACGCCGGTGAGCGCTTCGCCCACGAGGTCGCCCAGCTGTACGTCGCCTTCGACCAGGAGCGGCCGGCCCGCCCCAGGCACGAGCTGCGCGGGTTCGCCAAGGTGGGGCTGCGGCCCGGCGACAGCCGGCGGGTGGCCTTCACGCTGACCGGGCGCGACCTCGCGCAGTGGTCGGTCGCGCGGCAGGACTGGAAGATCGAGGCCGGCCCGTTCCTGGTCGAGATCGGCGCATCCGCGCGCGACATCCGGCTGCGGGCGGAGGTGGCCGGTCCAGGCGACGGGTACGCGGAGCCGCTGACCGGAATGTCCACGCTGGGGGAGTGGCTGGCGCACCCGGTGGGCGGCCGGGTGCTGGGGGAGCTGCTGGGCAAGGCCTCCGGGATGCCCGACGTCCGGCGGGCCGATCCGGCGCTGCTGCAACTGGCGATGGGCATCCCGCTGATCAAGTTCCGCACGTTCGGCATGGGGCTCTCGGCCGACCTGGTGGACCGCCTGGTGGACACCGTCCGGGAGCAAGAGGGCTGACACCCGGGGCGGGGGAGTGCCCCCGCCCCGGGGGTTCACGCACCGGTCAGCGTGCCCGTGCCCGGCCGACGCAGCTGCGGACTCCCGTCGCCTCCCGGTCCTTCTGGTGGCTTCAAGGGCCTGGATGCGACGGTGTGCGGGCGGAGGCCCGGACAGGCGTCACGGCTGCTCTGGCCGAGTGGCCAGGTCGGTGACGTCGCCGGTGGCGCTGGTGGCAGCCAGCGCGGTGGCGAACAGGACGAGCTGGTTGAGCACCTTGAGGAAGAGCAGCATCGCCACCGCTCCGGCGACGACCTGGTAGGCGGGGTTGGCGGCGGTGAGGTTGAGCAGGGCTTGGCCGAGGGTCTTGAGGATCTCCAGGCCGATCGTGATGACGAGCGCCGGGCCGATCACCCGGCGCAGCGGCAGGCGCAGCCGTGGTGGCCCGGTCAGTAGCGCCATGGCGAGCAAGGTGTTGACCCCGATTCCCAGCACGAACGCCGCCACCGACAGCACCCCCCGGGCGGGGGTGGCGTCCGCGCCCACGGTGTTCACCGCAAGCCAGGTCAGCACCCACTCGGCGGCGAAGGCGACGGTGAGCGACAGGGAGAGCAGCACCCCGAGTCCGGCCACCACGCCCAGGTCGATGATCTGGCGCAGGAAGAAGTTGCCCGGATACTCCTCGAGCCGCCAGATCGCCCTGGTCGCCGAGCGCATCGTGTCCATCCAGAACAGGCCCGTAAGCGGCAGCGCCACGCAGGCCACCACCCCGGCCGTTCCCCCGGCATTGCGAAGCGCTTGGACGTCCAGGCGCGGGAAGGTGTCGCTCAGGTAGCGCTGCACCTCGGCCAGCGCCGCCGGATTGTCCAGGATGCGGCCGAGGATGGCGAACCCCAGCAGGGCCAGGGCGAAGGTGGCGAAGAAGGCGTAGTAGGTGAGGGCGGCCGACAGCCGGCCGGCGTCGGCCTTGTCGTAGCGGATCAGGGCGCGCACCGTGTGATCTAACCAGCCGTGCCGGCTCCGCGTTCGCTTCCAGCCTGCCGCCATCCGGCCGGCCCAGCGCCGGGCGGCGCTCATGGTTGAGGCCGGTACGTCGGGGGGATGCGGCCGTGTTCGAGCGCCGCGGTCGTTTCACAGAAGATGGCTCACCGTGCCGTCGTGAGAAAGCTGATAGGGCGGAATGCCTCCTACCCGAGACGCACCATATATTTCTCCAACATTTTCCTTGTTGGAAGCCCTGAAGCGAGCCTATCCCCGGCCGGTGGGGAAGATTCCGTTCATGGATTCACATCAGGAGCGCCTGTTGCGGTTAGTGCCTCCGACCTTGGCGAGGATGGCCGCGTGGTGCGCCTGTCTGATCGTCATCGGCATTGTGGCCAACTATGTGTTCGGCTTCGTGGCGACGATGCGCATCGTCGCCCTGCCGGTGGCGGTCGCCCTGCTCCTGACCGCGCTGCTGTTCCCGCTCACCCGGCAACTGCGCGCGTCCGGCCTGCGGGCGATCTACGCCGCCTGGGTCACCATGTTCGTCGCCTTCGCCGTACTGATCGGGACGGGCTGGATCATCGGCGTCCGGGCCAACGAGGAGTTCCCCGGCCTGGTGACGCAGGTCAGGCAGACGGCCAAGACGGTGGAGGGCTGGCTCTACACCGGCCCTCTGCACCTGGAGCCCATCCAGCTCAGCGGCTGGGTGGACGAGATCGCCAAGCTGGTCACCGAGCGGCAGCAGCAGATCACCTCGACGGTTCTGGCGGGCACCGTGGTGGTGGTCGAAGTGCTGGCCTCGATCGTGCTCCTGCTGTTCGTGACGTTCTTCCTGCTCAAGGATGGTGACCAGATCTGGTCCTGGTTCCTCAAGGGGTTCGGCCGGTTGGCGCCCCGGGTCGACCGGGCCGGGCGGACCGCCTGGACCACGCTCTCCCACTACGTGCAGGGCACGGTGGCCGTGGCCGCGGTGCACGGCGTGCTCATGGGTCTGGTGCTGGCCATCATGGGTGTCCCGCTCTGGGCGGCGCTCGCTGTACTGATCTTCCTGGCCAGCTTCATCCCGATCGTCGGCATCCTCTTCGCCGGTGCGGTGGCGACGCTGGTCACGCTCGGCGCGAAGGGCCCGATCTACGCGCTGATCTTCCTCGGCATCCTGATCGTCGAGCAGCAACTGGAGAACCACGTGCTCCAGCCGCTGATCGTCGGCCGGGTGCTGCACTTCCATCCGCTGGCGATCATCGTCGTGCTGGCCGTCGGCGGCATCCTGGCCGGGATCGCGGGCGCGGTCGTGGCCGTGCCGATCACCGCCATCCTCTACCGGGCCGTGCCCGAGCTCTTCAAGGACGATCCGATACCTCTCCCGGCAGGACCGGCCCCAGAACCACCGCCGCAGGCCGCACCTCCCGCAAAGGAACCCGAGCAGAAGGACTGACGGACACGAAGGCAGGGACTGGGGTGCGACGGTGGACACCCCAGAGCCCTGCCGCGACGTGACCGACTTCGCGCGCACGCCCATGGCGAAGCCCACGTGACCGTGAGCAGCGCAACATGTCAGACGCTTCTAGCGCGAATCCCGCTCCGCCGCCTCGGCGGCGCGCTTGATGTTCTCCAGGCGCCGATCCCAGTCGTCGGCGAGGGTGGCCATCCATCGCGCCGTCGCGTTCAGCGCCGCGGGCCGGACCGTGTACCGCACCTCGCGTCCGGCCCGGCTGCTGGAGACCAGCCCGGCGGCGTCCAGGACGGCGAGGTGCTTGACCACCGCCTGCCGGGAGACGGGAAGCCGTCCGGCGAGCGTCGTCGCGGTGGCCTCGCCCTGTGCGGCCAGCAGATCAAGCAGCCGGCGTCGCGTCGGGTCGGCCAGCGCGACGAGCACGCTGTCGACTCCCTCGACGGTGTCGCGACGCTCGTCCGTCACGCGGGCGGCTGTTCGGCGCGTGTCTTGAGCGCGTCGAGCTCCTTGGGCCAGCCGTCGGTGTGGTCCTCCAGGTTCTGGCTGCGCAGCTCCTCGGATCCGGCCAGCGTCGTGAACCCGCTCTCGACGACGCGGAGCCGGGTCCGGTCGCCTTCCGGCGTCAACGTGAACTCCACCAGAGTGCTGTTGTCCTCGCGCAGCTCCTCTCCTGGGAACGCGCTGGTCCAGCGGTACGCCAGGTATGTGGGCGGCTCGACCTTCTCCACGCGCACCGGGAAGTCGCCGTGCTCGGGGTTCTTCGCCACCATCGACTCGCCTTCCCTGGCCACGGTGCCGGGCAGGCTCGCCTTGTCGGCCACCCAGAACCCGGGCTGGGCCACCAGTGACCAGACCCGCTCCAGGGGTGCCGCGATCAAGGTCTCGCGTTCGATCCGATCCTCGTTCATGAGGAGGCTCCTTCCACTGCCACTTTTGATGCAACTCCAGGGTTGCACATTGACCCTCTCATGTGCAACCCCAGAGTTGCACTACGGTCGAGCCTTCCAGACCACCCGGTCCGCCGTAACGGCCTGGTTGTCGGTGTACGGAACCCCGTGCCCGTCAGTGAGGCCTCGTCCGGCCGGGCCAGAAGGTCACCGAGGCCGAGCCTGGACGAGGAAGGGGCCCTGCGTAGATCACCCGGAGGGACTGGACGGCCGTCGAGGTGCTCGGTAATAGCGGCTCATCAGCTCGGTCGCCCAGGCCGGCTGGGCGACCGGGTGACGAGGGCCGAACTCGACCAGATAGGGCTTGACGTCCAGGACCGGTGAGCCGGAGAGCGCGTCCAGGTCGGCGACGGACAGGTTCAGGCCGTCCACGGCAAGCAGGCGGCAGCGGGAGACGCCCAGGCGGTTGGGGCGGTACGGCCCGCGGTGGGCGAAGACTCCCACAGGTGCCGCGCCCGGCTTCCCCCGCGGCGGCCGGGGCTCGCTGTGCACGGCGGCCGAGTCGATCCGATCGAAGAGGAACACGACCTCCAGATGGGAGAAGTGCTCCAGGCCCAGCACCGCCGACGAGGTGAAGGACTCCTCGTCGAGCCGGATCACGGCTCTGACGTCATGCCAGTCGTCTTCGACCATCTCACCGCGACCACCCACGACCCGGCCGACGGGTCGCAGGGACACAAGGTCCCACGTCATAGTGAACTCCACGTTCTTCGGCGAATGTCTGGCAAGGCGGTTACAGGGCGGTTACAGGGCGTAGGGGCCGAAGCGGCCCCAGGCGACGACCGCCGCTGCGATGAACAACACGGCGTTGAGCGCGATCGCCGCGGGCTCTTCACGTCGCAGGTGGGTCACCGCGGCCAGCGCCATGATCAGCGCCAGGCCGGTCGCCGCCAGGGGAGTGAGGATCGGGGCGATGCCGGTGGCGGCGGGCAGGACGAGCCCGAGCGCGCCGATCAGCTCGGCGAGCCCGATGAAGCGGACGGCGCCGGAGGAGAAGTCGGCCGTCCAGGGCATCCCGGGTTCGAGCTTCTCCTTGGGCAGAAGGGCCTTCATCGTCGCCACCACGGCGAACATCGCCGCCAGCACCGCCTGCAGGATCCACAACAAGACGTTCATGATCGGGGTGTCCATTCTGATCTTCTAGTAGCGGCCGAGGGTGCCGCGGCGCTTGGCGAGGTGTTCGAGCCGGATGAACAGGACCACCCCGGCGGCTGTGATGAGCACCGGCTGGAGAAGCAGCCAGCCGAGGCCCCAGCCGGTCGGGAGCGCGGTCAGCGGATGGCCGCCGAGCAGGATGTCGCGCATGGCCTCCACACCGGGCGCGACGGGGACCAGCAGCCGGCTGATGAAGGCGAACGGGTCGGGCATGGCGGCCAGGGGGACCAGAGTGCCACCGACGATGGCGTAGACGGCCACCGACAGCTGCGTGATGATCTCGATGCGCTTGAACACCAAGGTCAGGCCGCACAGGATGAGGGCGAGCCCGCAGGTGCCCAGCGCGATCGCGGCCAGCGGCACGATCACCTGCACGTCGAAAGGCAGTTGCCCGCCCTGGATGGTGATGGCGACGGCGCCGGTGGCCAGGACGGCCAGCGCGGTGGGCAGGGCGGAGATCACCGCGGCGATCTGGCGGCCGAGGAGGCTCGCGGCCGAGGGCAGCGGGGTCAAGTAGGTCTGTTCCAGTACGCCTGACTGGATGTCGCCCAGGTAGCTCCAGAACATGCGGTTGACCTGCTCATGGATGAAGGTCAGCGCCACCATGCCGAGCAGCACCGGCAGCAGCAGCTCCGTACGCAACTGCCCGCGTCCCATGAACAGCACGACGAGCAGGTAGAACAGCGGGAAGGTGATCATCTGGATGAGGCCTTCACGCCATCCGGCGGCGAGATTGAGCAGGCCCTTACCGACCTCTGCGGCGATTCCGCGGGCGAAGGTCATGACGACTCCTGCAGGGCGCGGCGGTGGTTGCGGACGAACAGCAGGCCGCTGACGGCGGTGAGCGCGAGAGTGTGCAGGAGCAGCGAGGGCAGGGTGCCGCTGCTCCAGACCCCGGCCAGGGTGCGGCCCTCGAACAGGGTCTGGGTGATCGCCTCGATGCCCAGCGTGGTGGGCAGGACTCTGGCCAGGACGGCCAGCCAGTCCGGATAGAGGGCCAGCGGCAGGAACGAGCCGTTGAGCAGCAGCACCAGTGAGGTGAACAGCGACTGCAGGGCGCCGATCATCGGGGAGACGAGAGCGAGCGCGGCCAGCAGGAAGGTGAAGGCCAGCACGTTGACCCCCAGGAGTACGGCGGGCAGGAGTGCCGCCCAGCGCAGCGGGATCGTGATCCCGGCCACCAGCATCGGGACGAGCGAGGCGACGGCGGCCACCGCCAGGCCGAACACCGAGGCGGTGATCAGCCGGCCGAGCATCGGCAACCATGGCGGCGCCGAGGTCATCTGCGCCTGGGCGAAGGTGCCGGCGCGTTTCTCCTCGATGAGGTCGGCCACCATCACCAAGGCGGCGTACTGCAGGAACCAGTAGCCGCCGATCGCGACCAGGGTCCGCGGCAGCAGATCCTCCCGCAGCTCGCCCTGTCCCAGGACGAACTGCAGGCCCAGATACATCATGGTGCTGATGAGCAGCGTGATGACGTGGCCGAGCGGGTGGGCGAGCTGAACGCGCAGGCCCTTGCCGATCTCCGCGCGCAGGACGTCAAGCATGGGACGGCTCGCTCACCAGGGCCAGGAAGACATCCTCCAGGTCGGGCTGCACCTGGGTCAGCGACTCCAGGACGACTCCCTGGGCGCGCAGGCGCTCGACCACGTCGTACACCTCGATCGGGTCGCCGACCCGGACGCTGATCGTGCTCACCCCCTCGGCGGTCACGGCCTCGAACCCGGGTGGCGCCGCTCCTTCGACGCGGATCTCGTACCTGTCGCGTTCGCGGAAGGTCGCCAGCAGCTCGCGCGTGGGCAGGTCGGCCACGAGGCGACCCTGGCGCATGACGGCCACCCGGTCGCACAGCTCCTGGACCACGTCCAGCTGATGGGTGGTGAGCAGGATGGTGGTGCCCAGCTCACGGGCCTGCTCGGCGATCCACCTCTTGACCGTGCGGGTGGCCTCGACGTCCAGGCCGAGCGTCGGCTCGTCCAGCAGCACGATCGGCGGGCCGGCGATCAGGGCGACGGCGATCGCGACCTTCTGCTGCATGCCGCGCGAGAAGCCGCCGACCTTGTCGTTGCGCCGCTCCCACAGCCCCAGCCCGGTCAGCAGGTCCTTGGCCCGGTCGGCGACCTGGGCCTTGCGCATGCCTTTGAGGCGGCCGAAGTACATCAGGTTCTGCCAGGCCGACAGGCTCCAGTAGACGTTGCGCGAGCCTTCCAGCACGGCGCCGAACTGCGCCATCGCGGCCGAACGCTGCCTGGCCACGTCGAAGCCGCCGAGCCTGACCCGGCCGGAGGTGGGGGTCAGCAGCCCGGCCATCATCTTGATGGTCGTGGTCTTGCCGGCGCCGTTCGGTCCCAGGAAGCCGAAGACCGATCCGGCGGGAACGCGCAGCGACACCTCGTCGACCGCCCGTACCTGCGACGAGCCGTACGTCTTGGTCAACGCGTCGATCTCGATCATGTCATCTCCTTGGTTCGGTGAGCCCCGGCGCCCGCGTTCCGGGGCCGGGACAGGCGGTCAGAGCTCTTCGAGGATCTCGATGTCCTCCGCGGTGACCTCGCGCGCCACCGCGAACGCCGCGACGGCCGCTTCGGTGCCGGGTGCCGCCTGGCGGGCCGCCTGCAGGCTGGCGGCGCAGTCCCAGCGCCAGACGCCGACCCACGTCTCGTCGTCGAGCCGGCCGAGGCGCGCCTCGGTGAGGCCGGGCTGGGCGGCCCTGATCGCGGTGACCAGAGCGGCGTGCCGGACCCGGACCTGGTCGGCGTCGGCGGGATCGGCCTGGAAGCGGGTGACGCTGATGACCGTCATGGCTGGACCTTCTCTCTAGAGTTGACTTCTAGTGACTGAATCTAGAGATAGACTCTATTCATGAGCGATGTCAAGCGGACGAACAAACGGGCGCAGAAGGCGAAGGAGACGCGCCGGCGCATCCTCGATGCGGCCCTTGAGCTGTTCGCGCGGGACGGATACGGCGCGACGAACCTTCAGGACGTCGCCGACAAGGCCGGGGTCGCGGTGCAGACGATCTACTTCGTCTTCGGCAACAAGCGCGCCCTGCTGAAGGAGCTGGTCGACGTCACGATCGCGGGCGATGACGAGCCGGTGGCCACGATGGACCGGCCGTGGTACACCGACGCGCTCGCCGCCGGCACGGCCCAGGACATGCTGCGCGCCTACGTCACGGGTACGACGGCGGTGCTGGAGCGCGTCGCGCCGATCGGCGAGGTGCTGCAGGCGGCCGCCGCGAGCGACCCCGAGGTGGCCGCCCTGTGGCCCCAAGGCGTCGACCCGCGTTTCGTCGTCCAGCAGAACGCGGCCGAGGCGCTTGCCGGCAAGCCGGGCGCACGGGCGGAAACGCCGGTGGAGGAGATGGCCGACGTGCTGTACGGGCTGCTGAGCCCCGAGCTCTACCTGCTGTTCGTTCGCGAGCGCGGCTGGTCGCGCGAGCGCTGGGAGCGGTGGGTCGGCGACACCCTGCGCGCCCAGCTCTGCCGCGTCTGACCGTGGGCCTTCCCGGCGGCTCTGGGCGGCCGGGCGCGGTCGTCACGCCGACGGCGGGACCCCTGACAGCCGGAGTCCGTGGCCGGCGTGCCGGCCACGGACTCCTTCCGCCTAGCCGAGCCGTGCCCCGATGACCGACGTCCAGATTGCCGATGAAGGCGGGCAGGCCGGTGGGCAGGCGGCCCCAGTCGTCGAGGGCGTTGTCGTAGGCGATGTCGCTGGGGCCTCCGACGAAGTAGCCGATCGGCGCGCGCAGGCGGGCGAGCTGGTAGTTGTCCGCGTCACTCAGCATGCCGCTGTTCCAGATGCCGGTGGTGGTGACGCGCGGGTCGTCCGACACCTCGTACGCCTCGAGCCCGCCGCACGACTGCCCCATCACCGCGACCTTCGTGGTGTCGATCCTGCCCCGGAGCCTGCTGCCGAGACGGCTGTTCTCGGCGATGGCCCAGTCCACCGCGTCGACCAGCATCTGCGCGTCGGTGCTGCCGGTGCCGCCCGGCCGGCCGTTGGCGATGACCAGCCACACCCCCGAGGCCATCCTGGTCAGCACCTTCTCGGCGAAGGCCCGTACGACCGGGATCTCCTCGCGGTGAACAGCCCCGCCTCGATCGCCTCCAGGGGGAGCAGCCCGCGCGAGGCGCTGGTGTTGTGGAAGAAGTAGGCCAGGGCGGTGGAGGGACAGGCGGTGCCCATCGCGAACGTGGCCGCCGCCAGATCACGCAGCGTCCCCCCGGAGCCCGCCGTACTCTTCTGGCACCACCAGGCCGAGCAGTCCCGCGTCCCGCAACAGCGTGACGTGCTCGATCGGGAAGCGGGCCTGCTCGTCGGCCTTCGCGGCTGCGGCGCGCAACGCGGGCAGCACCGCCTCCACGCGCTCCGCCCGGGCGCGTTCGGCTTCTGTCATGTCGTCGACGAGCCGTTCACCTGTCAGCCTGTCGGTCACGTTTGCCCCTTCAGTGTGCGAATCGATAGGTCCGTCCTGGCAGGGGCGAACCCAGGAACGCTCCAGCTCGGCGGCGCCCGCGACCAGGTCGGCCCGATTCACGGCACTGGCCACCTCGAGCTCGCCCGCCAGGAACAGGAGGTCCTCGGCGGGCAGCGCGCCGTCCACACCGCCCAGCGTGGTGTCGAAGTGCCGCACCCCGCTCTTCATCGCGACCAGCGCGTTGACCAGGCCGATGCCGTGCCGTTCCCGCAGCCCGACACGGAGCGGGGCTCCTCCCGTCGCGGAGGCGACGTCCTGCAGGAGGCGGCGGACCGCGATCGGCGTGGCGGCGCGGCCGCCCTCCTCGAGGGCGATCTCGTCGCAGCCGAGCTCCGCCAGGCCGGCGGCCTCCGCCACGACGTGGTGTCCGCGATCCTCGGCGAAGGCGTCGGGGACGTGCGCGACCGTGGTCAGCCCGGCCCGCCGCGCCGCCTCCACGATCGGCCTGTGACCACCCGCCCGGAACTCCACGACACCCGCCCCGGCGGTGCCACGGCGCTGATCTGCTCAGGCCGGGTGATCAGGGCCGAGGCGGTGGCCGGGTCGAAATCCTCGCGCGGGGGAGCGTCGCCGTGCAGGTCGAACAGCCGGACCCGGGCGCCCGCGCCGCGCAGCATTCCGCGCGATTCCCGCGAGCCGCGGATCGGCGAAGCCGCGCGCCCGCAGGACGGCGAGCAGCCCGGTGTCCGCGATGGAGATCCGGTCGGGCAGCGGCTCGGCGAGCCGGCTCCACGCCCGTGAGTGGAACAGGACGGGAGCCACCCGCCGCGGAGTCGCGGCGGCGAGCACCTCGCCCACGAAGATCGTGTGATCGCCGCCCGGGTAGGCGTGCGCGACCGCGCAGTCCAGCCAGCCGATGGAGTCGGTCAGCACGGGCGACCCCGTCTGCCCGGCCGCCCAGCGGGCGCCGGAGAAGCGGTCGGCCACCGGCTCCTGCCCGGCGAAGCGGCGCCCGAGCGCGGCCTGGTCCTTGCCCCGGATGAGGCCCCATGTACGTCCCTTCCGATCATCAATGGAAACGACGTTTCATGCTCCGAAACGAATCGAGTCAGGCCGTATCCGGGCACGCTGTGTGACGGAAGGTTGCCTTGGGTAAAGGGCGGATGAACGGTCCCCCTGGCCATGGAGCTCGTATGGAAAGAACGGTCCTCGCCGCGGTCGCGGAGCGCCCCGACGCCGATACGGCGCTCGCCGAGCAACTCCGGCGCGTCGGAGCGGCGATGAAGGGTCTCGGCATCCAGTTGCGCTGGACGCACCGGCCCACGGACGCGCTGGCGGTGATCGGCTCGGACGCCTCGCTGGCCGGCATGCTGGCCGACTGGGACGCACCCGGCGCCGAGACGGTGCTGAACGCGCTCGCCCAGCGCTTCCGAGGACTGCCGGTCTTCCTCATGACCACCGAGCAGGAACTCCCGCTATGGGTCTACGAGGTCATCCAGGGCTACGTCTTCCCGCTGGAGGACACCCCCGACTTCATCGCCGGCCGGATCGCGCACGCCACCGAGCAGTACTCCGAGCGGATCCTGCCGCCGTTCTTCCGCGCGCTGCGCCGGCTCCAGGACCACCACCAGTACTCCTGGCACACCCCGGCGCACGCCGGAGGCGTCGCGTTCCTGAAGTCACCCGTCGGGCGGGCGTTCTTCGACTTCTACGGCGAGCGCCTGCTGCGCACCGACCTGTCGATCTCCGTCCCCGAGCTCGGCTCGCCGCTGGACCACACCGGCCCCATCGGCGACGCCGAACGCAACGCCGCCCGCGTCTTCGGCGCCGACCGCACCTTCTTCGTGATGAACGGCAACGCCACCGCCAACCGCATCGTCGGCCACCACGCCATCGCCCGCGACGAGACGGCCCTGGTCGACCGCAACTGCCACAAATCACTCCAGCACGCGCTGACCATCAGCGGCGCCCGCCCCGTCTACCTGGTGCCGGAGCGCAACGGCCTCGGCCTGGCGGGCCCCATCCCGCCTGCCGCGCTCCAGGCCGACGCGCTGCGCGCCGGCCTGACCGGGCACCCCCTCGCCGAAACCGCCCCGGCCTACGCGGTCATCACCAACTCCACCTACGACGGGCTGTGCTACGACGCCGTACGTGTCGCCGAACTGCTGAGCGAGAGCGTTCCCCGCGTGCACTTCGACGAGGCGTGGTTCGCCTACGCCCGGTTCAACCCGATGTACGCCCGCCGCTACGGCATGGCCGTCGACGAGCACACGCTGCCGGGACCGGCCCGCCCCACCGTGTTCGCCACCCAGTCGACTCACAAGCTCCTGGCGGCGCTGTCGCAGTCGGCGATGCTGCACGTCCGTTCCGCCGGACGCGCCCCCGTCGACTACGACCGGCTCAACGAGACCTACCTGATGCACTGCTCCACCTCGCCGCTCTACCCGATGATCGCCTCCCTGGACGTGGCGGCCGGGATGATGGACGGCCCCTCCGGGCCGCACCTGACGGGCGAGGCGATCACCGAGGCCGTACGGTTCCGGCAGGCCATGGTCCGGCTCGCCGCCCGCATCCGGGACGACGGCACGCGGCCCGGCTGGTACTTCGGTGTATGGCAGCCCCCGCACGTCACCGACCCCCGCACCGGTTCGGCCGTCCCGTTCGCCGACGCCGACCCCGTTCTGCTGAGCACCGAGGCGACGTGCTGGACCTTGCGGCCGGGCGACGCGTGGCACGGATTCCAGGGGCTGACCGACGGCTACTGCCTGCTTGACCCGGTCAAGGTGACGATCACCTGCCCCGGCGCCGACGCCGTGACCGGCACTCTCGACTGGGGCATCCCCGCCCGGATCGTCGCCGCCTACCTGCGCCGGCGCGGCATCGTCGTGGAGAAGACCGGCGACCACACGCTGCTGGTGCTCTTCTCCATGGGCATCACCAAGGGCAAATGGGGCACGCTGATCGACGCGCTCACCGACTTCAAGCGCGCCTACGACGACGATCTGCCCCTGGCCGACGTACTGCCCGGCTTCGGTCCGCCCGCCACCACGCTGCGCCGCTTCTGCACCGACGTGCACGAGAAGCTCCGCGACCTCGGCGTCGGCGCGCTCCTCGACCAGATCTTCGAGAGCCTCCCGGAGCCCGTCCGCACCCCGGCCGACAGCTATCAGGCGCTGATCCGCTCACGCACCGAACGCGTCCCGCTCACCCGCCTGGCCGGCCGCATCGCGGCCGCGACCGTCGTCGTCACGCCGCCCGGCATTCCCATGCTGATGCCGGGAGAGAGGACCGGTCCCTCCGACGGGCCGCTGATCGCGTACCTGCACGCCCTGGAGGATTTCGACCGGGCCTTCCCCGACCTGGCCACCGACATCCACGGTGCGCACCGCGACGACACCGGCCGCTACCACATCGAAGTCGAACGCTGAGGCGTCCGATGCGGGATCAGGCCTGGTGGACGGCGCAGGTGGTCTCGGGTGGCCGGCCGTCCTCGATTCTCGACAGGGGGTCGCCGACGAGCTGCTGAAGGGGTGCTCTTCAGCGTGGTGCGCGCCGAGCGGGCGAGGCCGGCAAGCAGCCGGTTCTCGATCGTCTCGATGTCGGCGCGGGCGGCTTCGAGGACCCGGCTCCCCTGCGCGGTGACCTCGATGATGCGGGCTCTGCGGTCGGCGGGGTCCGGCCGGCGGCGAACCAGGTCGGCGCTTTCCAGCTCGTCGAGGAGCCGGCCAGGACCAGAGACCCTGGTCGTGGGGAAGGCTCGAGAGCTGGATGCGCCAGTAGACCCTCGCGGGCCTACCTGGAATTGAACCAGGTGAGAAGGAAGCCCTCGAATGGCCCCACGACCGGGGATGCGAGGAAAGCGGGAAGGCTAGATCTTTTCCAAAGAAAGCTGAGAAGGAAGCCCTCCCATGGCCTCGCACTCCCGACCGTATCAGGCGGGGATCAACTCGTGCAGCGTCGCAGGCGTGTACACCCGCGAGCCCGGCGGGAGGTCGGCCGCCGGCTCCATCCCGACATAGGTGCTGTGGGCCGCCGACGAGCCTTTGGCGTGCAGCAGGTCGGTCAGATAGCGCACCCGCAGGTAGTCCCGCTCCACGATCGACCGCACCAGCAGGGAGGCGCTGGTCTGGTTGCCCTCTACCTGGTTGAAGCCCGGATGCCCCTTCAGGTAGAGGTGCAGCCACTTCACCCGCCATTCGTGGTCGGGGCCGCGGAGGAAGACGAGCGGCAGAGCGACGCGGCTGGATCCGCGCAGGTCTGACTTCATGCGCACGGTGCGCGGCTCGAACGGCCTGCCTTCCTGCGTGGCGTCCCTGCTCATGTAGCCGAAGAACGCCTCGGCGGCCTCGTCGAACCGCTCCCCGGCGTAGATGTGGACCTGCGGGATGATGATCGGCCGGCTGGCGTCGGCGAGACGGATGTTGACGAACTCCGACGCGCCCTCGGGCGCCTCGGTGAGGTCGCCCGAATACTCGGCGAAGCCGTTGGCGTAGTTCGTCCACGAGATGTGCTCGGGGTCGCCGTAGGAGGCGTCCAGCATGAGCGCCGACAGGTCGTAGTCGGTACGCCGGCTGGTCTGGCGCCAGTGGACGAAGAAGCGCAGCAGTGCGCCGTCCACCTGCGTCAGGGAGCCGCGGGGCAGCATGCCGAGACCGGGTGCGACGGCCTTGCCGGACAGCGGCAGGGCGATGTCGAGCACGTTGGGGTCGACGATCAGCTCGCCGGGGTCGGGGAGGCGCCGGGTGATCTCCTCGTCCAGGATGGCCAGCGCGCGCGTCACGACCTCCTCCCGCAGTGGCGAGCGGGCATCGGCCGCCGTCCATGCTCTGCCGTGCCGGTTGGTGAAGACGCGACTCGCGGCAGGGGCGAGCCGGTTCTGCAGGTGCTCGCGCAGAGACAGCAGGACCCGGCCGGAGGCGCCCGCAGCCGCCTGCTCCGCGGCGTCCAGCACGGCCGACGCGGAAAGGCCGGTACGCAGCAGGTGGTCCAGGCGGCGCAGCAACGCGCCGGGCGCGTTCCCCAACAGCTCGACGGCGTCGGCGGTACGGCCATCGGACAGGGCCGCCTCGACGCGGCTGTCGAATCCGGCGGCCTTACGCACACCTCTGGCCACCTCGAAGACGCGGGCGGCACCCGGAAGGTGCGGGTACTCGTGCGGATGCAGCCGCTCACCGAGCCGCTTCCACTGTTCGCGATGGCGTGGCACGTCGCCGAGCTTCGCCGGCGTGGCGACCGCGTCCAGTGCCTGCAGCAGTGCGCGGCGTTCGGCGCGGCGGAACGAGCGGAACCGCGTCGGGGCGGTCAGCGTGACGTCGCCGCCGGAGCAGCCGGCGGCGAGGCGCAGCACGTCGGTCACCGTGTCGACGAGCAGGGGCCGACCGGCGGCCAGCCTCGCCTCGTTGACGACGGCGCGGTTCTCCCGCACCGGGATGAGGTCCGGCTCGTCGGCGCAGTACGAGGCCAGCGTGCGCAGGGCCGCCAGGTCCTCGGCGGCGGGCGGCGCCTGCGAGCCCGCCAGCGAGAAGTACAGCTCGCGCGCCTCCGACTCCAGGCTGCCGCCCAGTTCCAGCACGGTCACCCGGTCACCGGCCAGCGGGATCAGCTCGGCGTGCGCGGCCAGCAGGTCGGCGTAGCTGTGCTGGTAGCGGCCGTAGCCCGGCAGGGTCAGGAGGTTCAGCGCCGGTGACTGGACGTGTGCGGCGGCGACCGGATCGAGCATGGCCTCACGCAGCAGCCCCGCCCAGAACTCCAAGGTGTCGGGCACGTTCGCGGGGAAGTCCAGGAAGTAGGCGTTGTGCTGAACGTGGTCGCCGACCAGGCCGCGGACGGCGGCCAGGACCCGCACACCGAGATCGACCACGGTCTCTCCACGAAGCCGCGACAGGCGTTCGAGCAGGTCCGCCGAGCACGTGAAGCCGACGCTCAGCAGGGCGGCGTCGAGCTGGCGGGCGGCCACCTCTCCCCAGCCCGGCGTGGAGGCGGCGGGCGCGTCGATGGGCACGCGCAGCCGCCTGGCGATGACGAGGCTCTCCGGATTGTCCACGGACGCACCTTATAGCTGGAGACGATCACACTCAGCGGGTTTTCGACGGTCCGCGGTGTCACGCGGGGTGACGGCCGGGCACCGCCGATGATGACGGCTTCCATGCCACAGATGTGGTCGGACATGGCTTGGCGGCGCGTCGGCTGGTGGCCGCGAAGCACCGTTTGACCTGTGGTTTGTCCAGTCAGTGACACAGTAGGGACCATGGTGTGCGGCTGCTCCATCAGGGCCCGGATGACGATCGTGACGGTGGCGATGTTCGGTGCCGTCGCCTTCACGGGGGTCTGGGGGATCTCGCTGACATACCCGGCGCGGGCGCGGGCCGACCTCGTCGCCCAGACCGACCAGGCCAGCCGCCATCTCGCCGCCCTCATCGAGGAACAGCCCCTGACCGCCCCCATCCCGCCGCGAGGCGGCGTCTCCATCATGCAGGTCGTGGACGCCGCCGGCCGGGTGGTGGCCGCCACCACCGAGCTCACCGGCCGCCGGGCCCTCACCCGTGCGTGGCCCACCGGCGGCGACTCACAGGTCCAGGACCGGGTGTGCCGGCCTGACGGCTGCATGGTCGTGGTGGGCACGAGCAACCCCACCAGTGTGTACGGACCCGTCGTCGCCTACGCGGCCATGCCGGAGCCGTTCCTGCTGAGATCGCCGTTCCTGCCGATGCTGTTGTCGGGCTCGGCGGTGCTGCTGGTGGCCCTGGTGGGATGGGGCGCGTGGTACGGGACCGGCCGGGTGCTGGCTCCCGTGGAGCGGATCCGGTCGGGACTGCAGCACATCAGCGCCCAGGACCTGGGCCGGCGCATCGACGTGCCCGACACGCGGGACGAGGTCGCCCAGCTGGCCGTGACGGCCAACGAAACGCTGGCGCGGCTGGAGGAAGCCGTGGAGCACCATCGGCGCTTCGTCTCGGACGCCTCACACGAGCTGCGGACGCCGATCACCGCGCTGATGGTACGGCTGGAGTCGGGGCTGGAGGACCTGGACGAGACGGAGTGGCGGGCGGCGATCAAGGACGTGCAACGGCTGGCGGACATCGTGCACGACCTGCTCCTGATGGCCCGGCTGGACGCGGGCGCGCCACCGGAGCAGAAGCCGGTCGATCTGGCGCACCTGGTCGAGGAGGAGATCGCGCGACGGTCCTTCCGGCTGTCGGTGACCACGGACCTGGAGCCCGGACTCTGCGTCCGGGGGAACCGGTTGCAGCTCGGGCGGCTGCTGACGAACCTGCTGTCCAACGCCGATCGGTACGGCGACTCGCGGATGTGGATCTCCGTGCGCAGATGGGCGGATCGGGTCGTGCTGGAGGTGCTGGACGACGGGCCGGGAATTCCCGCGGAGATGCGGGAGCGGGTGTTCGAGCGGTTCATACGGCTCGAACACACCCGTTCCCGGGACATCGGGGGGAGCGGGCTGGGGCTGCCGATCGCCCGCGACATCGCCAGGGCCCACGGGGGCACGCTGGAGGTCGGGGACGGCCCAGGGGCGCGGCTGATCCTGCGCATCCCGCAGCATCGGCGGAGTCCGCCGGCCAAGTAGGCAGTGGCCTCCCATCCGGGGGCGGTGTCCTCCTCACCCCGCCGTGCGCGGCGAGCCGCTGTACCGGTCGGCCAAACGGCGGCCCAGACGCTGCATCGGCCGCTCCAGGAATCGGTGACTCAGCCAACTGCCCGGCACCACCACGCCGAGCACGACCACGCTGATGCCGATCTGCGCAGGAAGCGGTGCCCAGCGCATCTCCCCGACCAGATGCATGACGACGAGCAGCACCGGCAGATGCACCAGGTAGAGGGAGTAGCTGATGACGCCGAGCCGGACCAGGACGGCGGGCACGCGCCGCCTCCGCAGCACCATGGCACCCGCGAAAGTGAGGCCCGCCAGCACGATGGTCAGGCTCCACACCTGCGGCCGCACCCACCACCAACCGGCATTCAGCGCCCACACCGGAGTCGACGCCACCAGCACCGCGGCGATCGCCACCGGCCACAACCGGCCCTGCCCGCGCTCCCACCGATGGACCGCCGTACCGGCGAACATGACCGCCACGATCGCCGCGCCGAACCACGGGACGCGGCTGCTCACCAGCAGCAGGGCCAGCGCCATCACGCCCAGCACCACGGCGGCGACCCTGACGGCACGCCCGGAAAGCACGCATGCCAGGCCGACGGCGAAGACGCCCAGCGACAGCCAGGCCGGCCACGGGCCCGGCAGCGGCGTCGCGGACAGAACGATCCCGGCGACGGCGCCGATCAGCGCGAACAGCAGCGGGAGCAGGCCACGCCCGTCGCGCACACCGACCACGAACAGCGCGGTCGTCAGCAGGTAGAAGACCATCTCGTACGACAGCGTCCACATGGTGTTCAGCACACCCCCGACGCCGACCACGTCCATCAGCATCGTGGCGTGCGCGGCCACCGCCGAGGCGTCCCTCGGCACCTCAGGGCGCAGCGGGATCCACGGCAACAGGGCCACCATCAGGCCGATGACCGCCAGGTAGAGCGGATAGAGGCGAAACAGGCGGCCGACCCAGAACGCCCGGACGTCACCGTGCCGTTCCAGCGAATGCGGGATGATGTATCCACTGACCAGGAAGAACACCAGCACCCCGTACGTGCCCAGGTTGAACGCGGTCGGGCGTAACCAGGGCATGGCCCAGGTCGTCAGGTGCTCACCCACCACCGCGAGCGCGCCGAGGCCGCGCAGCGCGTCCAGCCACGCCAGCCGGGAAGGCGCCATCTGATCGGCTCGGCGGCCGTGGGGAAGGGCAGTCACCATACAGGCCAACGTATCGAAATCGCCCTCGGGTGAAGACCGGCCGCCTGCAGGCGTGCTCGCGATGACCGCTTGCAGTTCGTCACCCATCACATGGCCGTGCTCGTCCGCCTGTTGCGGTCCGCATTCAACCAGCTCACGCAGAGGCGAGGGGGTGCGGAGGGGTGGGGGCGGTCATGCGGCGGATCAGGGTGTGCAGGTGCGCGCGGAACCGGCGTTGTGCGGTCGGGTCGCCGACGTGGTCGAGGTGGGGGCCGGAGGGGCGATCGGGGCCCGGGCCGGTCTCCTGCATGCCGCCGGCCAGGAAGCCGTACACGCACCACACGATCGTCCATATCAAGTGGTCGGCATCGACATCGCCGGGAACCAGGCGGCGGACCGCGCCGGTCACCAGGTTCGCCAGCGGGCGGGCGTACAGCTCCTCCAGATCGGCCACGTCGGCGGCGTCGCCCATCCAGCGGTGTATCCACAGCGCCAGGACATGGGGGTGCTCGAGATTGAAGTCCAGATAGGCGTCGGCCAGCTCGATCAGCCCTTCGGTGGTGGGGGTGAAGCGGGCGACCGCGGCCACCAGGACCTCCTGCTCGGCGTGGTGCGCCTGCAGCATCACCTGCCGATACAGCTCCGGCTTCTCGCCGAGCTGGGCGATCATGCTCTGGGGGTCGACGTCGGCGGCTTGGGCGATCAGCCCGATCGTGGTGTTGTCGAATCCCAGCTCGGCGAACAACCGGGTGGCGACCCCCAGCACGCGCCGCTTCTCCGTATCGGCCCACATACTGTCACTGTAAGTGACATGCTGCCGTTTTTCGGTCATGGAAGGGTGTGTAGGCCCGCGTGGCCTTCTCGGCCATCCGCGCACCACCTGCTCGGCTCAGCGTCATCACTTCGCATCCCTTGGGCCAAGTCCCCTTCACCGAGCCCGCACGCGCGTGGGGACCGGCGCTAAGAAGGCGCCATGGGATCAAGAGCGTCGATGCACTCGTGGCTGCGGGCCGACCCTTGGCGGGCGCTGCTGATGCTGGTGGCCGTCTGCTACGGGATCGTCCAGTTGGTCGCGGCCGGCCCCGGCATGGGGCTGGGGTGGGACGAGGTGGTGTACGTCAGTCAGGTCGATCCCCGCGTGCCCGCGACCGAGTTCATCGCGCCCCGCGCCCGCGGGATCACCCTGATCGTCGCGCCGGTGACGCTGGTGACGTCCTCTACGGACGCCCTGCGGGTCTACCTGTGCCTGCTGTCGGCCCTGGCGCTGTACGCGTCGTTCGGGACCTGGCTGCGGCTGCGTCCGGGAGCCGTGGCGCCTCTGGCCGCGCTGCTGTTCGCGTCGCTGTGGCTGGCGTTGTTCTACGGCAACGAGGCCATGCCGAACATGTGGGTGGCGTTCGGCGCGGTCGCCGCCGTCGGGTTCTTCCTGCGCTGCGTGCGGCCGGACGGCGGTCGCGGCAGCCTGGCCGGGCTGGCCCTGTGCGTCGCGGCCGTGGCGCTGCTGCGGCCTCCCGACAGCATCTGGCTCATCCTCCCGCTGGGGCTGGCGCTCGCCAAGCCGGGATGGCGGCGGCCCAGAGTGGCGATCGCGCTGGTCGCCGGCCTCGCCGTCGGATGGGCGGATTGGATCGTCGAGGCGTACGTGCGGTTCGGCGGGCTGATCTCGCGCTGGCAGGCCGCCGGAGCGGCCAACGAGACCGGGCTGCATTTCTCGCTGTACGAGCACGCCCGGGCGCTGAACGGCCCGCTCCTGTGCCGGCCTCCCGCGGACTGCGGTCCCGCCGTGCCGTCCTGGGTGCTCTGGTGGAGCGCGATCCCGGTCCTCGTCCTGCTCGGCACGTACGCGGCCCGGCGCCGTGACCACCTGGCCGAATCCCTGATGCCGGCGGTGGCCGGCGTGTCGCTGGCCGCGCCGTACGTCTTCCTGGTCGGGTACGCGGCGCCCCGCTTCCTGCTACCCACGTACGCGCTGCTGGCCTTCCCGATCGCGCACGGCGCGCTCGGGCTGCTGGAGGGCGCGCGGGGGAGCGCACCGCGCCGGGCCGGCGCCTGCCTGGTCGCCGCCGGCTTCCTCGCGCACCTCACCCTGCAGGGCGCCACCCTCGACAAGGTCGTCGCCCCCCGGCTCGCCAAGCGGGGCGCCGACGTGCAGGTCGCCCGGGCGCTGGAGGGCCTGAGCGTCCGTCCTCCATGCCTCGTGTACGGCGAGCACGCGGTGAAGATCGCCTACCGGATGGGCTGCGAGGGGCACACCGTCCTGAACTGGCCGGGGCAGAGCGACGTGCCCGCGGCGGTGCGCGGCGCCGAGGCCGCCGGAAAGCAGGTGATCGCCGTGGACCGGGGCGGTTCGGTCCCGGCGCCGTTCCTCCTGGCCTGGGAGAGGCGGCCGCTGCGGGATGTCCGGCCGGGACGCTGGTCCGCGTACCTCCCGCGTTGACGGGGACGGCACAGGCGGACATCCCCGTCGTGAGCACCCCGGCACGCTCACTCGCGGGTGAGGGCCGCCGGCCTGCCCAGCCGGCATCAGGACGGCCGGATCAGGCACTCCACGCCGTCCAGGATCCTGGCCAGGCCGAACGCATAGTCGAAGCCGCGCTCCTCCGCTGGGGTGCCCGGCGGATAGTCGAACGCGCCCGCGTCCACGGCCGTGCGCAGGGCGGGAAATCGCCGCCCGTCGACCAGGGAGCCGAGCAGCGTGCTGTAGGCGGCGACCGACTCGCTCGAGGCGGCCGGGCCGAGATCCGCGCTCAGCCGTGCGGTGGTGTGCATGTAGTTGGCGACCAGCAGCACGACGCCGGCCTTGTCGCCTTCGCTGAGGCCGGTGCCGTGCAGCGCGGCCAGGGCGCGGTCGGTCCAGGCGAGCTGGCTGGGCGTCAGAGGCGGACCCGTGATGGGCAGGTGCACGATCCAGGTGTGGGCGCGCAGCATCTCCCATTGCGCCCGGCACCAGCGCTGCAGGCCGAGCCGCCAGTCGTCGCAGGGCTCGTCGAGCTCGGCGGGCACGGCCGCGACCGAGTCCAGCATGAGCAGCAGCAGTTCGTGCTTGCTCTTCACGTGGCGGTAGAGCGACATCGTGGTGAAGCCGAGCCGCTCGGCCACCCTGGCCATCGACACCGCCTCGAGGCCGCCCGCGTCGGCCAGCTCCACCGCCGCCTGAGCGATGCGGTCGAGGCTCAGTCCGGCCTTGGGCTCCGGCACCGGGTGGTCCAGCCGTCCCCAGAGCAGGCCGAGCCCTGGCGGCAGATCGTCGTCCATCGTCCCCACTTTCGTACTGGCGCTCCACCCGAGTGTATGTCATACACTCGGTGTATGACATACACAGCACTTGTCGCAGGCGGCGGGATCGCAGGCACCTCGGCGGCGATCGCCCTGAGCAAGGCGGGAATCACCCCGGTGGTGTACGAGGCGTACGAGCGGGCGGCGGACAACGTGGGCGCCTTCCTCACGCTGGCGGTCAACGCGCTCGACGCCTTACACGCGCTGGACCTCGACCTCGGCGACCTCGGCTTCGACACACCGAAGATCCGGATCACCAACGGCTCCGGAAGGAGGCTCGGCGAGCTGCCGTACGGCACGGGCCTGCCGGGCGGCCAGGTGAGCCGGACCATGAAACGTGCTGACCTGTACCGATTCCTGCGCGAGCAGGCCGTCCACCGCGGGGTGCGGTTCGAGTACGGCAAGCGGCTCGTCGACGCCACCGCCACGGGGGACGGGGTGCAGGCGAGCTTCGCCGACGGCAGCACGGTCGCGGCGGACCTGCTGATCGGCGCCGACGGCCTGCGCTCGCGCACCAGGGAGATCATCGATCCGGCGGCTCCCGGCGCGCGCTACGCGGGACTGCTCAACACGGGAGGCTACGCCCGCGGCCTCGGCACGGGCTGCGAGCCGGGCATGATGCACGCGATCTTCGGCAAGCGTTGCTTCTTCGCCTACGCGGCGCATCCGAACGGGGAGGTGTGGTGGGCGGCGAACCCCGCGCAGCCGGCTGAGCTCAGCCCCGCCGACGTGGCCGCGATCACGCCGGGGGAGTGGCGCGCCCGGCTGAACGATCTGTTCAGGGGCGACCGCGGGCCCGCGCTGGACATCATCGCGGCGACCGGCGAGATCTTCGCCGGCTGGAACACCTACACCATGCCCGCCGTGCCGACCTGGCACCGCGACCGGATGATCATCATCGGGGACGCGGCCCACGCCGCCGCCCCGTCAAGCGGACAGGGCGCGGCCATGGCCATCGAGGACGCGGTCGTCCTGGCCACATGCCTGCGCGACAGCCCCGATGTGGAGGCGGCCTTCCACGCGTACGAGCGGTTGCGGCGGCACAGGGTCGAGCGGGTCGTCAGGCAGGGCAACCGCACCGGCGGCTGGAAGGCGCTGAGCCCCCTGGCCAGGGCGCCGCGGGATGTGATCATGAGCTTGGCCATGCGGCACGTCACCAGGACCGGCGCCGACCCGAACGGCTGGATCTACGACCACCACCTCGACTGGGACGTGCTGACCGGCTAGTCAGGCCTGGATCCGAATCACTTCACGGGGACGAGCTCCTCGGGCGGCCGGCCGCCCGCGACCCTGGCACGGATCACGGCCGTGCACAGTCCGGGCGCCGGGCATGCCCGGGTGGGGGAACGGCCGCACGTTCACGCCGCTCACGATCGCGCCGATCACGACCTCGGAGGCCGTCGCGGCAAGGTGCGCCGCCACGTAGCCGGCCAGCGCCGAGAGCTGCTTGGTCCACATCCAGCCGCTACGGCATGCAGCCCTCGAACTCCGGCACGAACGCCGGCAGCCGGAGACCGCTCGCACCGAACCACTTGTCCAGCAGCGTGGCTGCGGTTCCGTCCTGGTACATGGCCGTGATGGCACGGTTGACCTCCTCGCACCCGGCCACATCGCCCAACGGCAGGGCGACGCCGTACCTCTCCACCGTGAACGGCGCGTTCACGACGGTGAACGCGCCGCGCTCGCGGGCGGCGAATCCGGCAAGAATCAGGTCGCCGGTGGAGACGGCATCCACGGCCCCCGATCTGAGCAGGTCGACGCATTCCCCGTAGGACTTGGCCGGCACCAGCACCGCGGCGATCTGGCGCCCTTCCACGATGCGCGAGGTGGAGATGGAGCCTTGTGCCTCACACAGCCTGCGCCCCTTGAGATCACGCACGTTGCGGATCCGGGTGTATCCCGCGCGGACCAGAATGTCCTGGTTGGAGACGTAGTACGGCCCGGCGAACGTCACCTGTTCCTTGCGTTCCGGGCTGATGGAATAGGTCGCGACCACCATGTCGGCCACCCCGTCGCGCAGCTTGGCCTCCCTGCCCTCCGAGGTCGTCGCGACGAAGGAGACCTTCTTGCCCAACCGAGCGGCAATATAGGCGGCCACGTCGACGTCGAACCCCTGGAACGACCCGTCGCGGGTCCTTTCCGCCAGCCCGGGCTGATCCGGCTTCACGGCTACGACCAGCTCTTCCTTGTCCAGGATCGACTGGGCGCCGCCGAGGCCGCCACCGCAGCCGGACAGCAACAGTGCCGCGGTGACGGATGAGACAAGCTTGCGCATGCGCTCCTCCAGGTGCCACAGCGTAGGGAGCGCCGGTGAAGCGCCGGTGAACGGCGCATGGCGGTCTCGCCGCCGCATGGCACGCCGCTCATTCGGCGACGCCTCCCTGTCTCCCCGGCGAAGGAGGTGAGCTCCGGCAGCCCACCCACATGATCGAGGAGTACGCGCGACACGATGGCCACGAGCGGATGGACGGAATCACCGGAGAGTGCTCCCTCGACCGGCAACGACGCCTTCCGGCCGCAGAGGTCAGGTGGAGGAGGGCATCGGCTCGGCGTCGTGGAAGGTGTGGTCGGCGTCCACGCGGGCCAGGGAGCGCAGGTGGTGGCGCCTGACGTACAGGATGGCCATGCCGGCGAGGCAGCAGAGGGCGCCGAGGGCGTACGGAACGGCGGTGCCGATCTCCTCGCCCAGCTTCGTGGCGACGAACGGGGCCAGCGCGCCGCCCATCCAGCGCACGAAGTTGTAGCCCGCGGAGGCGACGGGCCTGGGCGCGTCGGAGACCTCCATGGCCGACTCGGTGAAGACGGTGTTGTTCAGGCCGATGGGGATCCCGGCCAGGATGGTGAACACGACGATGCCCGCGTGCCCGGACAGCGCGATGCCGACCTGGAAGACGGCGAGCAGCGCCAGCGACAGGTGCAGCACGTTCACCGACCCGATCTTGCGCTGCAGCGGCGGCGCGACGAAGACCGATGACAGCGCCACGCAGACGCCCCAGCCGAAGAAGACGGCGCCGATGCCGTACGGGGACATGCCGAGGATGAACGGGGTGAAGGCCAGGATCGTGAAGAACGCGAAGTTGTAGAACAGCGCGGTGAAGGCGGTGGTGGCCAGGCCGCCGTGGGTCAGCGCCCTGAGAGGGGCGCTCAGCTTGGTCTTCACCGCCGGCTTGGGCGTCGCCCTGAGCAGTGTGGCGATCAGCACGAAACCCACCGCCATGAGCGTGGCGGTGCCGAAGAACGGGGCTCGCCAGTTCCAGTCGCCGAGCAGCGCGCCGACGAGGGGGCCGGCGGACAGGCCGAGACCGAGCGCGGCCTCGTACAGGATGATGGCCGACTCGCCGCTGCTGGCGGCGCCGACGATGACGGCCAGCGCGGTGGCCACGAACAGGGCGTTGCCGAGGCCCCAGCCCGCGCGGAAGCCGATCAGCTCGCCGACGCTGGTGGAGGTCCCGGCGAGCGCGGCGAACACGATCACCAGCGCCAGCCCGGCCAGCAGCGTCCGCTTGCCGCCGATGCGGCTGGAGACCCAGCCGGTGATCAGCATGGCCACGGCCGTCACCAGGAAGTAGCTGGTGAACAGCAGCGAGACCTGGCTGGGCGTGGCGTTCAGGCCCTGGGTGATCGAGGGGAGGATGGGGTCCACGAGACCGATGCCCATGAAGGCCACGACCGCGGCGAACGCGGTGGCCCAGACGGACATCGGCTGGCGAAGGATTCCACCGCCGGATTGCATGATGCTCCTTTACCTACGAGCGGCCGAGCTTCGCCAGAACGGGCAGGGCGGCCGCGAGTGTGGCGCGCTCGTCTTCGGTGAGCGCGGCCAGTTCCCGGGTGAGGTGACCGATCCTGGCCCGGCGTACGGCCAGCAGCCTTTCCCGCCCGTCGACGGTCAGCTCGACCGTCCTGACACGGGCGTCGGCCGGGTCGGAACCGCGGGTCACGAGACCCGCTTCCTCCAGCCTGTTGATCTGGACGGTCATGGTGGGGAGCTGCACGGCGTGCTCCTCCGCCAGCTCGGTCATCCGGCGGGGGCCGTGCTCGAGCGAGCCCAGGACGCCGTACTGCTGGCTGGTGATGGGTTGACCGGCGACTGTGCGCCTGAGCAGGAAGACCAGGTGTCTCAGCACCGTTGAGACCTGCTCGGCCAGGTGGGTGGGATCGTCCCTCATAGTTAGCCCAACTAACTTAGTCAGGCTAATATTCCGCCTCGGTCATCGAAAGCGGCGATCGCCCCGCAGGCGGATCTTGTGGAACTTTCACCGCGTCTTACAGGGTCCTCCCAGGCTGTTGAACGTCCCTTCCTGACGGCGTGTCTCCGGGCCTTGACGGCCTTTGCCGCCACCTCCAAACTCTCTGCAACAACAGCTGTGTGACATAGCACTGGTTGTTAGCGCTAACACAATCGGAACCTCAGGAGGCCTTGGTGAGACGATTAAGCTCCGTGTTCCTGGCGGTCCTCGCCGCCGTCGGGATCTTCCTCGTTCCCGCATCGCCGGCCGCCGCGGCAGAGGTCAATCTCGGCCTGTCGGCGACCGCGTCCGCGTCGTACACCTCGCCGTGGGAGAGCGTCGCGGCGATCAACGACGGCATCGATCCGCCCAGCTCGAACGACACCCAGAACCGCCGGTGGGGCACCTGGCCCAACACCGGGGAGCAGTGGGCACTGCTGACGTGGACGCAGGCGCAGACGCTCACCTCGGCACAGATCTACTTCTTCGACGACGGCGGCGGCGTGCGCGTCCCCGCCTCCTGGAAGCTGCAGCGCTGGACCGGCAGCGCGTACGTGGACATCCCCGGCACCTACGCGCTGGCGGTCAACGCGTACAACACCGTCACCTTCACCGCGGTGTCCACCACCCGGCTGCGCGTCCTGCTGCAGAGCGGCTCGGCCTCCGTCGGCCTGCTCGAGGTCAAGGCCATCGGGGAGGGCGGCCAGCAGCCGAGCGCCTGGAACCCGCCCGCCAACCTCGTCAACCCGCTGAACCAGGTATGGCAGCACGTCGAGAGCACCTACCCCAACCTGTACGGCTTCCGCAACTACGGCTGGGACCAGGTCATGGCCAACCGCGGGAGCATCAACTACTGCGTGCGCTGGGACTCCAGCGCCCCCGTGTCGGCCGCGTTGCGCGACCAGATCCACGCGGCCCTGGCCCGGCAGTTCAAGAAGTGGATGGACGTCATGGCCGGCCACAATGCCTGGCCGTACCAGAGCGTGCCGCTGAAGGTGGTCGGCTGGGCCGTGCGCGACCGAGCCACGCTGCAGTGGAGCGACAACTCCGTGGACGTCTACGTCAACGACATCCGCGAGAACGCGCCGCAGTGCGCCGAGCCGTGCGGCCGGTTCTTCAACCAGAGCGGGAACTATCCGAACTGCCCCGGCGGCGCGTCGCACCACTACGACATGTCGCTGTGGCTCACGGCCGGCATGGGCGGCGGGGCGGGCGGTGACTGGGGGCAGCGTGTCGGCAGCGAGTACTACGTGAACGCGATCAACGCCGAGAACATGCACATCCTGCTTCACGAAATAGGGCACAGCTTCGGCCTCGACGACTTCTACGACTGGACACCCACCGGAGTCGGCGGCTTTCTCATGAAGGCCGGCAGCGCGTCCCAGATCACGGAGTTCGACGCGTGGATGCTGCGCGACTGGTGGCGCCACCTGAAGAGCCGGTACGGCTACTAGGAAGGGAGCCGCAGCCGTTCGTGAGCCGGGCCGGCGATCCGCGCCGTGTTGATCGATCACGGCGCGGATCGCTCGGAAGACGTCGAGGGGCGGAGGTCAGCGCAGGCGGGACTCGATGGCCTCGATGATCCGTGGGCGCAGTTCCGTGGCGCGGATGACGGCGTCGACGGAGCCGACCTCGACAGCGCGCTGGATGTTGTGCACCCGGTCGAACTCCGTCGCCACTTCGCCGAGCTTCTCCGCGCGGACCGAGGAGCGGAGTTCGTCGAGCTCCGCGGTCAGGGCGGCACGGTCGGCGCCGGAGGCGGCCGCGACGCGGGCCTCCAGGTCCCGCACGCGCGGGTCGGCCGCGGTACGGGCGTTGACGTCGCCGGAGAACACCACCGCGGCGGCGGGGGCGCCGCCGAGCACCGAGGCGAACGAGCCTTCCAGCGCGAGCACGGTCATGTTCGGGTTCAGGGCCTTGGAGAACACCACGAACGCGCCGCCGTGGTAGCGCGAGATCACGCAGAACACGATGGGGCCGCGGAAGTTCACGATCGCTCGGCCGATCTCGGCGCCGTACTCCAGCTGCAGCTTCCGCATCGACTCGGGCGAGCCGTCGAAGCCGGACAGGTTCGCCAGCACCACCAGCGGCCGGTTGCCGCTGGCCGCGTTGATCGCTCGCGCGGCCTTCTTCGACGACCGCGGGAACAGCGTGCCGGCGGTGTAGGTGTCGGGACCGTCGGTGGGCGGGAAGCCGCGCCGCGGCACCGACCGCGACTCGATGCCGAGCAGGCACACCGGCATGCCGCCGAGATGCACGTCCTGCACGACCGCGGTCTCCGCGTCCGCCATGCCCGCCCAGCGTTCCAGCACCGGGTGGTCCTGGTCGGAGAGCGCCCGCATCACGGTCCGGATGTCGAACGGCTTCTTGCGGTCCGGGTTGGCCCTGGCGGAGAAGATCTCGCCGACGGTGGTGAAGTCGCTGTCCGCCACGGCGTGCGGGAAGTCGGAGATGTCGCGGTCGACGGGGTCGGTGGTCTTGGCCCGCCGCGGCGACTCCTCGCCGGGTGCGATGTACGTGTGGTCGTAGTACGACATCAGCACGTCCCGCGCGGCGGCGAGGTTCGGTGCCCAGTACTGTGCCTGCCCGTTCGGGCCCATCACCCGGTCGTAGCCGCCGATGCCGAAGTTGTCCTCGGCCGACACGCCACCGGAGAAGTCGAGCGACTGCTTGCCGGTGAGCACCATCGCCGAGTCCGGTGTCATCACCAGGATGCCCTTGGTGTGCATGAGCATCGTCGCTTCGGCGTTCCAGTACGGCTGCGCGCCGACGTTGATGCCCGCGACCACGATGTTGATCTCGCCGCCGTCCTGGGTGAACTCGACGATGCGCTTGAGCGCCGCGGCGACCCAGTCCATGTTCTCCGTGCCCGACTCCATGGAGATCCTGGCGCCGGCGGACAGCGCGTACCACTCCAGTGGCACTCGCATCCGCTCGGCCAGGTCCAGTGCGGCGATCACGCGGCGGCACTCAGGCTCCGACAGCGCGCCGAGCGACTTGGTCGGGTCGCCGAGCAGCACGACCCTGGTGACGCCCTGGGGGTGCCGCTGGGTCGGCGTGGTGACCACGCCGGCGACGAGCGCCGCGGTGTTGCGTCCCTTCGGCCGGTCGACCGGCACCAGCTTGTGGTCGTCGTCGAGGTCGTGCTCGGCGAAGTCGCCGAGCAGGCCGGTCAGCTCGTACGGGTACACCGTGTTGCGGCTGCTGGCGCGCAGTACCTTCAGCCGGTAGTCGTCGAGCGGCTCGACCAGCTCGTTCGACGGCTCGCCGACGGTCAGCTCGGCGCCGCCGGTCGCGTCGAAGGAGATGCGTACGGCGATCTTGGTCAGCTCGCCGGTCGTCCGGTCGCGCTGCCGCGCGATGAACAGGATCTCCTCCAGTCCGGCGCCCGCGGTGGTCGGCCGCACGCGTCCGGCGATCATCTCTATCTCGGCGCGGGTGATGTCGTTGGGCGGCCAGACGTAGACCACGATCCGGTTGGTGTTGAAGCGTTTGTTGGACGGTCGCCGCGACTGCGCGCGTCGGATCGAGTCGAGGCAGGTGGCGATGGTGTCCTCGGCCGTCGGCAGCGCGACCAGCCTGCCGTCGTGCTCGCGCAGCTCGGTCAGGTCGCGCAGCTGGGCGAAGGCGACGAGGCGGTCGTCCGACGGGTTCTCCCGGGCCACGCATTGGAAGAGGTAGACCTCTTCGTCCGAAGACGGCAGGCGGGTGAGGTCGAATTTGCTCAGCCGCTCCAGCTGCATCCGCTGCGCGATGTAGGGATGCAGGCCGCGGATGAGCCGCTCCTCGGTCATCCCGGTGGTGGAGGGGCGGAAGGTGAAGTGGTGGTGCATCACCGTGCCGCCGCTGCCGGCGACGGTGGCGGTGAGCCGGCGGACCTGGTGGGGCAGGGGGTGCGCGCTGACGACCTCGTGCAGGGCGGCCGCCATCGCGTCGGAGTCCTGCGGCTGGTTCTCCCAGGCGAGGTAGATGTCGGCGTCGATGGCGTCCTCGCCGCTGTCCAGCTCCGCGAGCCCGCGCAGCGCTCTGTCCAGGGCTTCGAAGCTCACCGCGCAGGAGACCAGGCGCGAGCCGGCGCGCTCGGCGACCACGAACGTGCAGCCCGCGACCTCGCTGGTGCGGACGCCGGTAAGCCCCTTGTTGCCGTAGTAGCGCCGGGTCAGCACCTCCAGCATGGTCGCGTTGTCGAGGTCGTCGCGGGTGAGGCGCTGGCCGAGCAGTCGCACCAGCGGTTCGGTGGTGCGCACCATTTCGGCGACGCGTTCGGCGCGGTCCGGCGCGTCCGGGTGCGCGTCGAGGTGGCGCAGGTGCTTGCGGACGTCGGCGTAGACGCGGGCGCGGTTGCGGCGCAGCAGCGGCTGGCCGAACCAGGCGAACACCACGCCGCGCGCGAGGTCGGAGATCACGGGGAAGCGGACCTGCGTCGCGGCCAGCAGCCGCTCCAGGGCGAGCCCGGCGGGCTCGCGCAGGATCTCGTCCGGCGGGGGCTCCCGCAGCCACGCGCGCAGCAGTGTCGCGAGGACCGCGGCGTCGGCGGACGCGCGTTGCTGGGCCAGGAAGATCCGGAACACCGCGGCTTCGAGATCGGGGGAGCGCTCCAGCTCGGTGACGCCATAGTGCCCGAGCGCCTTGGCGAGCTTGGCCTGGAACGACTCCGGCAGCCCGGCTCGCTCGACGTCGAGGCTCTGCAGGTAGGTGTGGAAGAACTCACGGGCGCTGTGCACGTGGACGTCGCCGCCGCCGTCCTCGCCGGCCGGCCGGTTGCGGCTCAGCTCGGCCAGATCGGCGAACACGTCGATGAGCCGGAGCTCCTCGGCCAGCGGCCGGTGGCCGTCCTCGGTGGCCGCCCGGCGCGCGGCGAGGTAGTCGTCGAGCACCCGGCGCGCGTCGTGCGGGTCGACGTCGAAGCCCAGCAGCAGGCTGCGCAGGTCCTCCTGGCCGCGTGTGGTCCGCTCTCGCACCGGGATCTTCCCGGGCACGGCGGGCAGGTCCAGCTCGATGGAGGCGCCGGCGGAGGCGGCCTCGGTTTCGGCGTCGTCGTCGGCGAGCGGCTCCAGCCGCAGCAGCGGCGTGCCGGTCTCCACCTGGCTGCCCACGGACACGACGCACTGCTTCACCCGCGCCTTGAACGGCGCCCGCAGCACGGTCTCCATCTTCATGCTTTCCAGCACCAGCACCGGCGCGCCCGCCTCGACCTCGGCGCCGACCTCCACCGGCGTGGCGACGACCAGGGCGGGCGCGGGCGAGCGGACGACGCCGCCCTCGTCGCGGCTGACCCGGTGCGTCACGCCGTCCACCTCGACCAGGTGGATCGGCCCGTGGGTGCCGGTGAGGAGGCGGTAGCGGGTGCCGTTGACGGTGATCTGCCCGGTGTGCCGGTCGTGGCGGTCGAGCTCGACTTCGGCGGTGCGGACGTCGTCGCCCGCTTCGACGCTGACGCGGAACCGATGCGCGCCCACTCGCGCGACGCGTACGCGGTAGCCGACGCCACGCAGTTTGAGGTCCAGCGGCCGGCCGCTCTCGTGCTGCACCTGCGGGCGTCCGCCGAACGCCGTCGACAGCAGCCGGTGCCGCTCGACGCGTTCCTCTTCCTCGTACGCCTCGATGGCGGCGGCCGCCAGCGCGACCGCGGAGTGCCGGTGCGAGACGAGCCTGCCCTCGCCGCGGACGCGGTCGATCCAGCCGGTGTCGGCGCTGGCGTCGATCACCTCGGGCTGGTCGAGCAGGTCGAGCACGAAACTCTTGTTCGTCGCGCCGCCCTCGATGATCACCGTGGTCTGCGCCATCGCGCGACGCAGCCTGCCGAGTGCCTCGTCGCGGTCGTGGCCGTAGGCGATGATCTTCGCGATCATGGAGTCGAAGTCGGCGGGGATGGTGTCGCCCTCGCTGACGCCGGTGTCCACGCGGATGCCCGGTCCGGCGGGCAGGTCCAGCCGTGCGATGCGGCCGGGGGAGGGGGCGAAGTCGCGGTCGGGGTCTTCGGCGTTCAGCCGGGCCTCGATGGCGTGCCCGCGCTCCGTCGGCGGCTCGCCTTCGAGCCTGCGACCGGATGCCACCCGCAGCTGCGCCTTGACCAGGTCGAAGCCGGTGGTGGACTCGGTGATCGGATGCTCGACCTGCAGGCGGGTGTTGACCTCGAGGAACGCGAACAGCTTGTCGCCGGGGTGGTAGAGGAACTCGACGGTCGCCGCGCCGCGGTAGCCGACCGCCAGGGCCAGCCGTTCGGCGGACGCCTTGAGCTCGGCTGCCTGCACAGGGCTGAGCACCGGCGACGCCGACTCCTCGATGACCTTCTGGTTGCGTCGCTGCACCGAGCAGTCGCGGACGCCGAGCGCCCATGCGGTGCCCTCGCCGTCGGCGATCACCTGGACCTCTACGTGGCGGGCGCCGGTGACCAGGCGCTCCAGGAACACGATGCCGCTGCCGAACGCCCGCGCGGCCTCCTGGCTGGTGCGCTCGTAGGCGTCGGCGAGCTCGGTCTCGTTCGTGACCACGCGGATGCCGCGCCCGCCGCCGCCCGCGGTCGCTTTCAGCATCAGCGGGTAGCCGATCTCGGTCGCGGCCGCCAGGGCGGCGTCCAGGGTCTCGACCGCGCCGCGGCTCCACGGCGCGACCGGCACGCCGACCTCCTCGGCGATCAGCTTCGCGCCGATCTTGTCGCCGAGCTTGCGCATGGCCTCCGGGCTCGGTCCGACGAAGGTGACTCCGATCTTCTCGCACAGCTCCGCGAACGCCGGGTCCTCCGCGACGAAGCCCCAGCCGACCCACGCGGCGTCGGCCCCCGTCTCCACCAGGGCGCGCTCCAGCGCCTTCAGGTCGAGGTACGGGCGGGCCGACGCGGGGCCGAGATCGTAGGCCAGGTCCGCTTCGCGGACGAAGGTGGCCGTGCGGTCCACGTCGGTATGGAGGGCGACGGTCTCGATCCGTGTCCCTGTCTCCGCGGCGATTTCCCGTACGGCGTGAATGAGCCGCATAGCGGCCTCACCACGGTTGACGATGGCGACACGACTGAACACCCGACCGAGCCCTCCTGTAGACCAACGATGTGCGCGCCGCGACACGGCCGCCCCCCGGCAGTATTCACCCTGCCGTCTACGGGCTGGCAGCGGCATGTCGCAGACAGCGCAGGCTACGCGGCTCCAATTGTGGAAAACGACCAAAAGCCATGGGCTGCCCGCGCCTGACCAGGGCATGGGCGAACGGAGCGGCGACCGCACTTCGACTGTGACACGAAGCAGGCTACCTGCCGGCGGAGCGCGCGGCTGAGCGAGTCGTCTTCCGCCGCCCGGATCTGTCTTCTCCTGGGCTCACCCGCTCAGCGCCGACCGGTCGACGCCGGTAGCGCGGTGAGGGCATCGCGGAGGGCGGTGGCGTAGGCCCTGGGGTGGGTGGTGTTGCCGTTGTGGCCGCCGGGGAACTGGCGCGGGTCGGTGTCGAGCATGTCCGCCAGTGCGAAGGCGCAGCTGCGGTCGAAGACCGTCCGAGGGGTGGTGCTGCCGACGACCGGCACGATGCGGGTCGGGGTGCCGGGGAGTGCGGCGACGTCGAGGGTGTCCCCGATGATCGCGGTGAAGTCGTGCTCGACGAAGAAGTCGAAGTTGCGCACTCGCTGGGGGGTCATCGGCTGCGGGGTGAGGCCGGGCTCGGCGTCGGGGGCGGTGGGGTCGATGCCGAGCACGTCGGCGATCATCTTGAGGGTCGCGGTCAGTCCGTCGCGCCGGTGGATCTGCTGGATGTGCGCGAGTTCCTGCTCGTGGTGGGCGCGCTGGTCGGCGGGCAGCAGTCTCGGGGTGACGGGCTCGTGGGCGATGAGCGTGCTGATCTGGCCGGGGTGATCGACGGCCAGGTGGAGCCCGATGGAGGCGCCGAGGCTGCAGCCGAGCATGAGCGCCGGCTTGTCTGTGAGGGCGGCCAGCAGCCGGTGCACGTCGTCGGCGTGCTCGGTCATGGTCGCCCCCTGGGTGGGGTCTTCCGGCGTGCTGCGAGAAAGGCCGCGGCGGTCGTAGGTCACCACGGTGTAGTCGCTCACGAGTCGGTCGATCAGGTCCTTGCTGCGACCGGCGTCGCCTTCGCCGCTCTGGGAGATCAGCAGCATCGGGCCGGTGCCGCGGACCTCGTAGTAGAGCGTGGCGCCTGGCACTGTCAGCAGGCCTGTCGTCGTGCGGGTGTCCATCAGCGGTGTCCTCTCGGTCGGGCGGGTGCCCTGGTCGTGGATCCACCATAAAGCATCAAGCTTGATGCATCAAACCTGATGTAATGTGTGAGCTGTTCTGTGGGGACGAACCCCTGACGAAGATCGGAAAGGAGGCCCTGTCCTGTCCGCCGAACGTCGAACGGCACCCGCCGGCCTCCGACGATCCTGCTCGCGGCCTACGTGGCCGCCTGGGCGGTGCTGTCGCCGGACAGGCGGGCGGCGAGGGTTTCCAGCAGCGCGATAACTTCGGCGAGCTCGGCGGGATCGTCGGTGCCCAGCGCCGCCGCGAGCGGGCCGTCGATGGGCGCGGCGCGCACCTCGGTCACCCGCTGTGACACCTGCGGGGCGACCTGTATCAGGGTGCGGCGGCGGTCGGCGGGGTCGGGGGCGGTCACGATCGAGTTCGCCGCCTTCAGCCGTGCCACGGCGGCGGAGACCGCGCTCTGGGGAAGGCCGGTGCGGCCGGCGATCTCTCCGACGGACGTCCGGGTGTGCGCGCGCAGGTCGGAGACGACCACGAGCATGGTGCGGATGCTGGTGGTGTGCGGTCCGATGCCTTCGGTCGGCATCGCCTCCTCGGCGATCTTCATCAACGTCCGGCCGAGTAGGAAGAGGTCGACTCCGTTCATGCGGCCAACTTACATCCAATTAGATGCATCGTATCTGATACGTAACTCGAGAGTCGGACCGGGTCGGCCGCCTCCACGGACTTCCCGCCGGGCGCGTGATCCGGCGGAGGGGCGGATTTACCGACTGAGGACCTGGGCCAGGCACGCCGGTCAACCGGCTGCGGGTAGGTCCGACGACGACTACACAGGACGGAAGGTACATCGTGCGAGCAACCTTGATATACGGCGCCGGTGACATCCGCGTGGAGGACGTGCCCGACCCGGTCCTGCGGGAACCCACCGACGCCCTGGTACGCGTGCTGCGCTCGTGCATCTGCGGCAGCGACCTGTGGCCGTACAAGTCCCGCCCGGCCACCGAGCAGGGCGATCGCATCGGGCACGAGTTCCTCGGCGTCGTGGAGGACGTCGGCACGGACGTGTCGGGGCTGCGGCGGGGCGACGTCGTGGTGGCGCCGTTCGTCTGGGCGGACAACACCTGCGACTTCTGCCGCGAGGGACTGCAGACCTCCTGCCGGCACGGCGGCCTGTGGGGCGCCGACGGCGTGGACGGTGGCCAGGGCGAGGCGGTCCGCGTCCCGCAGGCCCAGGGCACGCTGGTCAAGCTGCCCGTCGGGGAGGACTCGGCGCTGCTGCCGTCGCTGATGACCCTGTCGGACGTCTTCCCCACCGGTCACCACTGCGCGGTCACGGCCGGGGTCGGGCCGCGCACCTTGGTCACCGTGATCGGCGACGGCGCGGTCGGGCTGTGCGCGGTGCTGGCCGCCAAGCGGCTCGGCGCCGAGCGCGTCATCCTGATGGGCCGCCACAAGGGGCGCACCGACCTGGGGCGCGACTTCGGCGCCACCGACATCGTCGCCGAGCGCGACCAGGAGGGCGTCGACCGGGTGCGCGAGCTGACCGGCGGCGACGGCACCCACACCGTGCTGGAGTGCGTCGGCACCAGGCAGTCGATCGAGACCGCGTTCGCCGTGGTCCGCGACGGCGGCACCATCAGCCGGATCGGCGCGCCCCAGTACGACGAGGTGCCGATGGGCTTCAGCGAGTTCATGCGCAACCTCACCCTGACCGGCGGCGTCGCCCCGGCCCGCGCCTACATCGAAGAACTGCTGCCTGAGGTGCTGGACGGCACCCTGGAGCCCGGCCGGGTGTTCGACCGCACGATCGGCCTGGAGCAGGTGCCCGACGGCTACAGCGCGATGAACGACCGGACCGCGCTGAAAGTCCTCATCCAGCCCTGACCCTCACACGACGAAGGAGACGTCCGCCATGGCCACCTGGACCAGCGACGAACTCACCGCCGTCGGCGACGCCGAAGAACTGGACCTCGCCTCCCGGCGAGACGACGGCACGCTGCGCGATCCCGTGACGATGTGGGTCGTCCGCATCGGCGACGACCTCTATGTCCGATGCATGAACGGACGCGCCGGCGCCTGGTACCGCGGCACCCGGACCCGCCACCAAGGCCGCATCTCGGCCGGCGGCGTGGACCAGGACGTCACCTTCGCCGACGCCGACCCCGCCGACTCCGCAGTCCACGACCAGATCGACGAGGTCTACCGCACCAAGTACCGCCGCTACGCCGCCGACATCATCGGCGGCGTCGTCAATCCCGAGTCGCGAGCCGCGACGATCAGACTCGTTCCCGAGAGGTGACCATGAAGCACACCACGCTGGGCGACCTGGACGTCTCCCGCATCGGCCTCGGCACCATGGGCATGTCCTTCGGCTACACCGGCGCCGGCAGCGACGACGCCGAGTCCGTCCGCACCATCCACCGGGCGCTGGAGCTGGGCGTCACCTTCCTCGACACCGCCGAGATCTACGGACCGTACGCCAACGAGGAACTGGTGGGCCGGGCCCTGGAAGGGCGCAGGGACGAGGTCGTCCTGGCCACCAAGTTCGGCATGATCTCGCACGCCGATGGCGGCCCCGGACACCTCGACAGCAGCCCCGCCAACATCCGCACCGCCGTCGAAGGCTCGCTCAGACGGCTCGGCACCGAGCACATCGACCGGTACTACCAGCACCGCGTCGACCCGGGCACCCCGATCGAGGACACCGCCGGCGCTCTGGCCGAGCTGGTGCAGCAGGGCAAGATCCGCCACATCGGCCTGTCGGAGGCCGGCCCGGAGACGATCCGCCGCGCCCACGCCGTCCACCCGGTCACCGCCGTGCAGTCGGAGTACTCCCTGTGGACCCGGGACGTGGAGGAGCGAGTGCTGCCGGTGTTGCGCGAGCTGGGCATCGGCTTCGTGCCGTACTCGCCGCTGGGCCACGGCTTCCTCACCGGCCAGATCCGCTCTCCCGAGCAGTTCGACGACAGCGACTGGCGTAAGACCAACCCGCGCTTCACCGGGGAGAACTTCCAGCGCAACCTCCGCCTCGCCGACGAGGTGCAGGACATCGCCACCGAGGTGGGCGCCACTCCGGCGTGACGAAGGCGAAGGCCGCATACCCCATCGGGGCGATACCGCGCGCGCCGGGCTGCGCCGGGGAGCCCGCGGGCCGGCTGCCGAGCACGGTGATGTCGCCCGACGTCGGCGCCAGCTGGCCGCAGGCCAGCTTCAGCAGCGTGGTCTTGCCGGCTCCGTTGGGTCCCACCAGTCCGACGACGTGTCCGGCAGGGATGTCGATGGAGCAGTCTGCCAGTGCCCATCGCCTGCCGTACTTCTTGCCCAGTCCATGAGCGTGCAGGACAGCGGTCACGCTATGTCCTCCTGAGAGGCGGTCCGAAAGGTGGACATGAACAGGGCCTCGATGCTCTCGTCGTCGAGTCCGGCCAGGTGCGCCTGGGCCAGCCAGCGCCCCAGGTCCCGGCGCAGCGGGCCGTGCGCGGCCAGAGAGGCGTCGGTGAGGGTCTTGGTCACGAACGTCCCGACCCCCGGCCGGGCGGCCGCCAGGCCCTCGTGCTCGAGTTCCCGGTAGGCCTTGAGCACCGTGTTGGGGTTGATCGCCAGCCGCGCCACCACGTCCTTGACGGTCGGAAGCTGGTCGCCTTCACGCAGCAGGCCCAGCCGCAGCGCCTGTCGTACCTGCTGGACCAGCTGCAGGTACGGCGAGACTCCGGAACGGTCGTCCAGATAGAACTCGATCACGGCAGCTCCATTTATCTAATCTGCTAGGAACTTAGAGATCTAGAAGTCAAGCAGCCGTAAGGATCGCGTCTCGCGTGAGGGCCTCGGCCGAGGCGGCAGGATCCGGCCCGGGTGATCGTTCCTGCTACAGCGCTACCGGCGACGTCGCAGCACGCTCACCAATCCAAGTCCGATGACCAAGGTGACCACGCCGGTAGCCAGCCAGCCGGGGGAGCCGCCGGTGATGGGCCGGCAGTCGGCGACGCACAGGATGGGCTGTATCCGCACCACGTCCGCCCCCTGCAGAACCCACAGCAGGCCCAGCAGGATCAGGGCCACCCCTGCGACGATCCTCGCGGTCCTACGCCATTTCACGGCTGCGTCCCTCCGTACTCGGTGAGTGTCGGTCGATCGTGCAGAAGAAGTGGGGCGGCATGGTGCCTCCATCGACTAGGATGAGAATAGTAAGGGAGCCTTAGAAGGTGAGGTTATAAGGTGGCCGAAGAACCTGCAAGGGCGGCGCCGTTCCTGCCGCAGCTCATCAGCCAATCGTTCAACCTGATCCTCGACGAGCTCCTCCAGCGCCTCGCCGAGGCCGGACACAAGGATCTGCGGCCCACCCACTGCCTGAACGTGTTCCGGTTCATGGACTGCGACGGCACCCGGCCCACCGCGCTGGCCCGCCGAGCCGGGATGACCCCCCAGGCGATGAGCGAACTCGTGAGCTACCTGGAACAACGCGACTACGTGCGACGGATCCCCGACCCGGCCGACGGCCGGGGCCGTGTCGTCGTCTACGCCGAGCGTGGGCTGGACGCCGCCGAGATCAGCGCCACCTACTTCGCCGACATGGAGGCCCGCTGGGGCGCCATCGTCGGAACCGACCGCCTCCAGGACGTCACGTCCGCTCTCACGCAGATCCTCGACGCCTCCCCGTCTCACGGCGCCGGCACGCCGAGAGCCTCGGCATCATGACCCGGTCAGCACTGGCAGGCCCGTCGCAGGGGCGGCGAATTCGTCAGGTCGTGGCGGGCTTGATGTCGATCACGATCATCTTGTCGAGCCGGTAGCCGTCGAGGTCGGGGGCGTTCAGGCCTTCACCGGGTCTGATCTGGTGGAACCGGAAAGTCGCATTGGTCTCATTCGCATTGATGATGCAGCGCACTGGACTGGGCGGGTCGAGGGCGTAGACCAGTTGGCCGAACTCCAGGGCGAACGCGACGCCATGCGTGAGAAGAATCCGCTGATCATCATCGCTGATCACGGGTGTGCCATCGACCAGGGCGATGTCGACCGGGACGTCGTCCTCCAGGTGGAAGGAGCTGTCGGAGCACTCCCAGCCGGTGAGGTCCGGCAAGAACGAGGGGGCGCCTTCGGCGCCTCCCGTCGAGGAGGTCCAGGTGAGCACCTTCCCGCGGCGGACGATACCTTCTGCGGCACGTTCTCGAAGGCCCGATGCGAGGCCGCCCGGTGGTTCGAGGGCTGCCAGCCCGTTCATCACCCCGAGCATGTCGGCTGCGGCGTCATTCATCGTCAGGGAGAACATGCGCTCCATGATCGCAGTGGAGCCGGATCGAGGCCTTCGATTTCTCCTCTCCAGGCTGCCGAGGCTCTTTCCCGAACACCGGTCGCACGGATCACGCCCGCCGACGTCAGCCGTTGAGCGCGCTGAAGAGGGTCACTGCCGCGCTGACGAGAAGAGCCACCAACACCACCTTGCGGAAGCGCTCCGGATCGATACGGCTGAAGACCGCATTGCCGATGAAATACCCCAACTGCACGACCGGCAGGCCCACCAGCCCGATCCAGATCGACTGGGTGTTCACCTCGCCGGCCACGGCGAACCCGATCAGGCTGAACACGCTGGTGCCGGCGAACACCGCCGCGAGGGTGGCGCGGAACTTGGGGGGGTCATAGCCCATGCCCTGGAAGGCAGCGACCATCGGCGGCCCATTGGTGCCGGTGGAGGTGGAGAGTGCGCCGGAGAGGAGGCCGACTCCCACCAGAATGGGAACATTCCCGTGCACTTTCACGCGCCGCCACACCATCACCGTGCAGCCCAGCACCCCGACCCCGATCAGCACCGTGAGCACTTGCTCAGACGTCACTCCGTACACCCAGAGGCCGAGTGGCATGCCGAGCACGATGCCGACCATGGCAATCATGGCCACCTTCCACTCGGCGTGGTGACGCTGACGCACGGCGATCGTGATGGTCATGGCCAGTGCGGACAGCGTGGTGGCGACCACTGCCGTATGAGGGTCGACCGTGAGGGCCAGCAGCGGAGTGGCGACGAGGGCGTACCCGAATCCGGTCACCGCGTGCACCGTTGAAGCGATCAGGATGATCACGGCGGCGGCAAGCAGCGTGGACACCTGCCACACTTTGCCATGGATCTACATAAATGATCCAGTATTCTCGGAAAAATGGCCGCTGGCCGTGGGCGTTGCGGTATGTGGAGATCGCCCTGAATCGGCGTTAGGGTTCGGCAAATGGTTGGTGAGTCGTGTCCCCGCACTTCGTCAATTAGTCTCAATAGGAGCGAATGACGTGGGTGGTCAGGAGCCTGCAAGTTACGTCGTCAGCCCGGCACTCGATGGCGACCAGGCCGTCATCTTCGTTCCCGGTCTGGGAGGCCGGACGAAGTTCGTGGACCGGTGGAACGAGCCGGGGCGGGACCCTGTCATCCGCCGGGCCAACTGGAGCGAGCCGATGAGTGTGCCCTCCATTGACGAGCGCGGCGCGGCGCTTGCGTCCCTCATCGCGCGCTCTGGTGCCACGGATGTCGTGCTCGTGGGCCACAGCATGGGTGGTCTGGTCTGCCTGGAGGCGGCCAAGCACCTGGAGCGACAGCTTCGCGGTGCCGTCATCATGTGTCAGTACCCGCCGCACCGCACGCCCCTCTCGCCTCTGGCGGAGCTGCCGGACCGGGCGTTGGCCGAGGAGCTCGAGGCGCCGCAGCACATCATGGACACGGCGGCTCTCCCCGAGTACGCACGTCTCTGGCGGTCCGAATACCAACTGCTCAATCGCTATCTGGAGTCGGATCCGCGCCCGATGCTCAATGCGCCGATGATCGCGGTCGGCGCCACGGATGATGCGAGCTCCTGGAACACCGAATGCCTCGATGACTGGAGCCATTACACGACGGAATGGCTGTCGGTCCATATGATCGACGGCGGCCACCAGATCGTCGAGCAGTTGCCCCCCGAGACCCTTCGCGAATGGGTCAGGAAGGTTCGCGGCTGAATGCTGAGGTTTCGTCACCAAGGTGACGGTCGCGTTCTGTGATGCTCAACGCACTTGGTTGTTGCGTCCGCGGTAGGGCGGTGAGACGTCGAGTCGAGGTGGCGACTCACGTCACTCGGTCAGCCGTCGCAGCTCGGCGACCAACTCGGCCACCGTCGGGTGGTCGAAGATCACAGCGATGCCGACGTCCACCCCGAAACCCCTGCGGATCTCCTCGACCAGACCCACAGCGGTGAAGGAGTCGCCGCCCAGATCGAAGAAGTTCTCGTCGGGGCGGACTGACTCCACACCGAATTCGGCGCACCACATCTCCGTCAGCCGAGCCTCGAGCGACGCCTCGTCCGATGGCGCTCCACCCGCGATTCGCCCGGGTGAACCGGGCCGCGCACGTGCCATGGCCGACGCGTCCGGCTGCTCGTCGTCGCCGGTGTCGCCTGGCAGGTCCTCGGAGTTCTTCAGGACTGCGTCCTCGCCCGACACGGTGATCGCCACTTGTCCGTGGCTGGGCCGGCCCAGGATGCGCAGCAACATGCTGACCCCGGTCGCGGGCGTGATCCCGTCGTCGAGCGACGGGTCCTGCCCGGCATCGGCGCCTCGCTCTTCACGATAGGTCTCGGGGGCGACCATGGATTCGTCGACGCGGCGCATGGTGAAGCCCCTGACCTCGACGGCGACGTCGCCGCCGGCCGTCAGCACGTCGATGTCGGCCACGATCGTGTCCGAACCGCTCGGGCGTCGCCGGATGTGGCTGTACGCGAAACCCGGTATCGACCGGTGCACCACGATCGACTGGTACGCGAAGGGTGCGTGCGGAGGCTCATGGTCAGGATCCCGCGCCAGTGACACCGCCGCGTCCAGGAGGGTGGGATGCAGCGCATGCTCGTCGAGCTCGTGGTCGAACGCTTCAGGGAAGGTGAGCACGGCGAGCTTCGTGCTGATGTCCTCCCTGGAGAGCCAGATCTCCTCGCCCGGCCACCGTGGACCGATGGTGAACAGCCGGTTGTCGGGGTCGTTCGCGGGTATCCGCCGCTCGGGCAGCGACGCGCGCAGCCCGTCCAGGTCCACCTTGTCCGCTCTGGTGTCCACCAGCCGGATCTCACCCGTCGTGTGGACGCGGTAGTCGTCGGATGAGCCGGGGGACGAGGAGAGCGGCGCGGTGCGAACGGTGAACCGCCAGAGGTCCTCATGCGATTCGAAGCCGACCTCGAGTGACACGGGCTCCGGGGTGGTGATCGGCTGCCGGAAGACCATGTGGCGCAGTTGCGCGGGGCGCCCGTTCGCGTGATCGATCGCCTCGCGGAAGGCGCGCAGGACGAAGTCGACCTGGGCCGTGCCCGGCAGCACCGGCACGCCGTCCAGACGGTGTTCGTCCAGGATCGGATAGTTCTCGGCCGACAGCGGGGTCGACCACCGACGCACATCCGTCCCCGATCCGGAGCGGCCGGCTTGCGGTTGCCGCCCCTGGCGGGCAGCCATGCCGACCTCGGCCCAGGACGGCCAGTTGATGGCTATCGAGGCGCAGCCTGCCAAGGGCTGCCGGCGCACCACCGCATCGAGGAAGGCGTTCGCCGCGGCGTAGTCGGCACTGCCCACCAAGCCCCTGAGCGCCGCGCGGCTGGAGAAGGCCACGAAGAAGTCGAGGTCCGGTCGGCCCTGCAGTACCTCGACCAGAGCCAACGTGCCGTGGACCTTGGGCGCGAGCGTCGCCGACACCTGCGCCGCCGTACGGAATTGGAGCATGCCCCCTCCCGCCACGCCGGCGAGGTGGAAGACCCCGTTGATGCCCCCGAAGGAGTCCGACGCCTGGTCGATCACACGCCGGAGCGCATCCACGTCGGTCACGTCGCATGCCTCGATGCGGCACTCGGCTCCCAGAGCCCGGATCTCGCGGAGCTCGGCCGGCTCGGCGTCGTGCCCGCCGGTCGCATGGCGGCCCAGCAGCAGCAACCGTGGTTGCAGGCCGGTGTCCGCCAGGCCACGCGCCACGGCCAGACCGAGGCCACCGAGCCCGCCGGTGATGACGTAGGCACCCCTGCGACGCAGATCGACAGGGCCCGCACCGTCAGGGACGAGCTCCCGCTCGCCGGGGACCCAACGCCGGTCCCCCCGCAGGGCGACGATCTCTGATCGCTCAAGGCCGCGCAGCTCTGCGAGCAGCCGATCGTCGGTCACGCCGCTCTGGACGTCGACGAGCTTGCACATGACGCGAGGGTTCTCGAGCATGTAGCTCCGCAGGAGTCCGAGCAGCATGGCCCTCACCGGGTGCACGGTCTCGCCGCCCGTCACGTCCGCGGACAGCTCGGTGACGACCAGGACGTTGCGGGCCAGCTTGTCGGGCGCCCGTCGCGCCGCTTCCTGCAGAAGCTCGACGATTCGGTGGAAACCGGCGTCGAGTTGATCGTCGATGCCGCTCAAGGCGGGTTCGGCCAGGCCTCCGAGCTGCGTCGCGTCGATGATGAGCTCCGGGTACCGCTGCGAGTCTCTCAGCTCGTCCAGTAGTCGAACGACGTCCGCCGAGCGCCGGGGGCGGATCACGAACTCCGAGCTCCGGTCCGCCGCTCCTGAATACGAGGAACCGTGCCGCACCCGTAACGCGTTCCACCCAGCCTCGTCGAGCAGGGCGACCAGGTCGTCGGCTCGTCGCGAATCGTCGGGCAGGAACACCAGTGGGCGTGCCCGGTCCCCGACGTCGGTGTCGTGGTGCCCGGCCGGTGCGGCTTCCACCCACGTGGGCAGACGGAACACCGCACGGCCCTCTGGCTCCCTCGCCTCGTGGGCGTCGGTGAGGGGGCTGCTCGGAGATGCCCGCTCGATCCAGTACCGCTCGCGTTGATACGGGTAGCCCGGCAGAGGTACGCGTTCACGAGGACCCGTCGCAGCCGGCGACGACCAGTTCACATCCAGGCCAAGGGTCCACAGCCTGGCCAGCGCATGAAGGAACGAGGTGCGTTCGGTGGCGCCCTTCGACGGCCCGCCCGGGAGCGTCGGCACCGTCAGGTGCTGCTTGGCGCGGACCTGAGGATGTGAGCGTGCCAGGGTGGTGAGCGTCCGCCCGGGGCCAACCTCCAGCAGCACCCGGTCACCGTCGGACAACACGGCCTCGAGCGCCTGCTCGAACAGGACGGGTCGGGTGAGCTGCTGGACCCAGAAGTCCACGCTGCTCACCTGTGCCGCCTCCGCCAGGCCGCCTGTGGATGCGGAGTAGATCTTCCAGCGAGGACTACGTGGCTCGATGCCGTCGAAGGCCAGGCGGAACCGCTCGGCAGCGCTCATCATGGCCGGGGTGTGGAAGGCGTGCCGCGATCTGAGCCGGGACGCGGCGAGCCGCGCCCCTGCGAGGACCTCGTCCTCGAAGCGACGCACGTCGTCTGCCGATCCGCCTACGACCGTCTGCCGGTCGCTGTTCACCACGGCGACGCCGAGGCTCCCGAAGAGCAGCGGCGACACGGTGTCCATGTCGGCCGTGACCGCCACCATCGCGCCTTGGGGTGACTCGCCCATCGCTCGGGCTCGGGCGCTCACCAGCCGTACTGCTTCCGGGAGGGTGAACACCTCGGCGAGCGTGGCGGCCGCGAACTCCCCGATGCCGTGGCCGAGCAGCACGTCGGGCTCGATGCCCAGCGCCAGCCACAGCCGCCCCAGCGCGTACTCGACGCTGAAGAGCAACGGCTGCGCGACGGTGGTGTCCTCCAGGCCTTCCGACGCCTCGTCCCAGATCTGTCGTTGTGGCAGGCTGTGGGCCTCGAAGAGATCGAAGCACTCGTCGAGTGCCGCGCTGAACGCCGGTTCGGTGCGATAGAGCTCCGCCGCCATGTGGGGGTGCTGCGCCCCTTCTCCCGGGAACAGGAACGCGGTGCTTCGGTCCGCCTGTTCCTCCGGGGTGACGATTCGCCTCGCGTGGTCAAGGACGGCAGTGGCCGCGTCGGACATGCTCTCGACCACCACAGCGCCTCGGACCGGGTGCGGCGTGCGTCCCTCTCGCAGCGTGAACGAGACACTGGAGAGCGGGTCCGCGCTCTCCTTGAACGCTCGGGCGAGCTGCTCCGGGTAGGCCTCGGCCGCGGACGGCGTCCGTCCCGACCACACGATCAGCTGCGTAGGTTCCGGTGCCGGGTCGACTGCGCGGGGCGGCGCCTCTTCGAGGATCGCGTGCGCGTTCGTGCCACCGATCCCGAAGGAGCTGACCCCCGCCAGGCGTCGGTGGCCGGCCGATCGAGGCCAGGGCCGCAGCGTGTCGTTGACGAAGAACGGTGAGTCCTCGAGCTCGAGGAACGGGTTCACCTTCTCGAGGTTGATGCTCGCGGGGATCTGCTCATGGCTCAGCGACAGCGCAGCCTTGATCAGCGAAGTGATCCCTGACGCGTGACCCAGGTGGCCCACATTTCCTTTGATCGACCCGATGGGACAGGGTTCCGACGTCGCCCGAGCACTGAACGCCTTCCTCAGCGCTGAGATCTCGATGGCGTCACCCAGCCGAGTCGCGGTGGCGTGTGTCTCCACGTACCCGATGTCCTCGGGACGCACGTCGGCGACCTCCATGGCTCTCAGCACGACCTCCGTCTGCCGATCGGCACTGGGCGCGGTGAAGCCGACCTTGTTCGCGCCGTCGTTGTTGACGGCCACAGCCCGGATCACTGCGGAGATCCGATCGCCGTCGGCCATGGCGTCGGCGAGCCGCTTGAGCACCACGACGCCGACGCCGCTGCCGAAGATCGTGCCGCTGGCCGCCGCGTCGAAGGGGCGGCAGTGGCCGTCCCGGCTCAGCGGGCCGTCCTGGGCCCACCAGTACCCGTGACCGACGGGGAACTCGACGTCGGCACCGCCGGCCAGAGCGACGTCGCACTCGTTGAGTCGAAGCGCGTTCACGGCGAGATGGACGGCCACGAGCGAGCTCGAACACGCGGTCTGCACGGTCATGCTGGGGCCGTGCAGGTTCAGCTTGTACGAGACCAGCGTCGACGCGCTGTCGGGGTTGTTCCACATGCCGGCCGCCATGCCGGTGGCGCTCCGGAGTGCCTCCAGGCTCCCGAGGCGGCCGATCCCGTAGCGGTTCGCGGCGACCGACGAGAAGACGCCTGCTCTACCGAGTCTCGAGGCGTCATAGCCGGCGTTCTCGACGGCGGCGTGCGAGGTCTCCAGGTACAGCCGTAGCTGCGGGTCGCACGCCTCGGCCTCACGCCGGGTCAGGCCGAAGAACCCGGCGTCGAACAGGTCGATGCCCTCAGGTTCTGCCACTGCCCGCACATAGGCCAGGTCGTCCAGCGCTTCACGCGACACGCCGCTCGACCGGAGCTCGTCCTCGGCAGGGAAGCGCACCGCCTCCTCCCCGGCCACGAGGTTTCTCCAGAGCTGCTGGGTGTCGACCGCTGCCGGGAAACGACCGGCCATTCCGATGATCGCGATCGGCTCAACGAGGTTGCCCATATCGTCCGCCCTCTGATTCGCTTGCTGCCGCGCCGTACAGGGAACGAGCCGTCAACGATCACTAGGGCCCGTTGAGGTGGAATTCGTCGTGGATGACCGCCGGTCGGCGATTCAGGTCAGGTCGTCCAGGTTCTCCCGCAGGTGATCGGCAAACGCATTCAGGGTGGGAAACCGGAAGACCAGCACGGGAGAGATCTCCGTTCCGAGACGGGCGGAGACCTCCGACACGAAACTCATGAGGGACATCGAGGTGAAGCCGGCTTCGAAGAAGCCGCCGTCAGGGTCGATCCGGCCTCCGCCGAGAGCGGACTGCGCACTCTCGTGAAGCACCTCCATCAGCGTCGCCGCCCGGTCCTCACCCTGCGCGGCGTTCCTCGCGGCCGCTACGACCGCCGGTTCGCGGTCCTCCGGCGACGAGTCACGCACCTCGATGCTCGAGGGCATGGCCGCCGGGTCCAGACAGTCGCGGAGCACCGCACGAAGCTCGTCGCTGTCGACCGCCGTCGTGGAGCTCCGTACGACGGTAAGGCGCACGGACCCGACACCCGTGCCGTCTTCGACGAACGTCGCCAACGAGTCGACGACGCCGGCGACCCGGGCGGCCGCGCCCTCGATCTCGTCCAGCTCCACACGCGTGCCGTTGACCTGGACCTGCCGGTCCGCCCGCCTGAGGAAGCAGATCGAGCCATCCGGTAGTCGGCGGACGATGTCGCCGGTGTCGTACCAGCGTCGGCCGTCATCGCCGGGAGCCAGCAGCGGGGTTCCGTCCGTGTAGCGGAGCGCGCAGGCAGCGCCTTCCACGTGCAGCCGACCTTCCGGACTCTCACCGTCGGACGCGTCGATGGGCACGATCCTGACTTCGGCATGGCCGAGTGCGCGTCCGATGGGAATCGGGTCCTCGCTCGTGAGCCCCTCGCCGGGCGGCACCTGGTGCATGCACAGGACCTGTGGGGTCTCCGACGCGCCGTAGCAGTTGGCGATGATGGCACGCGGGGCGAACCGTGCCGTCGACTGCAGCGCCGCGGCCGTGAGTCGGGCCCCCACCGAGCAGACCAGCCGCAGGCTGTCGACGGGAAGCCTCGACGAGCCCGCCATGAGCTGGAGGAGGACCGGCGAGCCCTGGAGCACGGTGATGGAATGCTCCGAGAGCCAGGCCGCCATCAGCCGGGGGTCCGAGGCCGTGCGACGGTCGGGAATGACCAACGTCGCACCGGTGAGCCAGGGCGCGATCAGCTCCCGCAGGCTCGGGTCGTGGCCGGGCCTGCTGAGAAAGGCGACCCGATCGGATTCGTCCATGGGCAGTTCCTTGAGGAACGCCAAACTGGCGGCCTCGAAGGCCATTCGTCCGACGACGATTCCCTTGGGCCCTCCCGTCGTGCCGGACGTGAAGAGGATATGACTGACTCCTCCCATGTCCTCGCCATGGAGCTCCCGGACACCGTCGTTCCCGGCGGTGTCCAGCAGCTCCAGACCAGCCGGGGCGGACGATGGTCCGAACGTCGCCGCGGCACCGGTGGCCGTCAACGCTCCGCGCACCCGCTCAGGACCCCAGTCCCCCAGGATCGCCGGGACGGCGCCGGCCCTCCAGACCCCCACGATCCGCGCGACGAACTCCGGGCTCCGGTCTGCCGGCACGCCCACCACGCGGCGCTTCAGGTGGTGATCCTGCACGACGCTGCTGACGTCCTCGCTGAGTGCGGCAACGTCGCCGAAGGTGATGTCACGATCCTCGTGGACCAGGGCAACCCTGCTCAGGTCACGAGGCACCCGCCCGAGAAGTCCCGGCGCGGCAGTGCTTGTAGTTTCACGGACGGGACCGGTCGGCTCGTCCCCTCGGCTCACGCGTGCCTCCCTCGCGGGCATGACGTCCAGCCCGTCGGATCGATGTTGCGTCACAACAGCTCGTCCCACACCGAGTGGAAGTACCTGGGGTGAGCGCTGCGTAGCTTGCGCCAGTGCTCCTTGCGGTTCTCCGCCGGCACGGTGTCGGTCGGGCGGGTCGGGCGACCTCCGTCCGCCGCCCACGCCAGGTGCAGCAGCGGGAGCACGGCCGAACCGCGCCGGGCCTTGCCCAGCTCCGCCCCGGCGCCGGTGACGACTCGCGACAGCCCGGCCGAGTAGGCGTACTTGATGGGTTCGTAGATCGCCGCGTTGAAGTACACGAACGGGTCCGGCGCCTCGTCGTCGAGGCGCCCGAAGTCCGTCACGTACAGCCGGTCATGCCAGCGGCACATGACTCCGGCGCCGACGACACGACCCTGCACACGGCAGAGCACGGCCATCGACGAGGCATCTCCCAATGCGGAGGAGTACGCCGAGAGGCGTCGGGTGACCGTGTCCACGCTGTAGGCCACCCCGTGCCTGGCCCTCACCTTCACGATCATCGGCGCGATGGTCGTGATGGCCTCATGGAGGGGGACGGTCTCGGTCGCACATTCCTCGGCGAAGAGCCCTACCTCCCTGCGGGCGCTGGTGCGTGTGTTGCGTGGCAGTGTCGCGAGGTAATCCTCGAAGTCCTCACCGGGGAGCTCCAGCTCAGTCTGTGCAACGCTCGCCAGTCGGTGATGATCTCCGTTGCCGACGACCGGAGCGAGGTCTGTCCATGCGGAGGCGTCGAGGAACAAGAAGAAGGTGTACGGGAGCCCGCGGTCGACTGCGACGGCGCAGGCGGCGTCCCGAAGCGCATGCAGGACCGCTGTCCTGGTCGAACTCGGCAGGGTGCGGTCCACGATGAGCCGCGTGCTGAATCCCGCACAGGAACCGGCCAGCAGTCCCAGTCGGCCATCGAGCGAACCCGCGGTGTGCAGAAGGTCCCGGAAGTGGAGCTCCGGCCAGTAGAGGTAGTCACCGCGACTGGGGAGTGAGTCGTAGAGGGGAAGGGCGCCGAGGATTCGAGGCTGGCCGGGGTGTCGGGCGATCAGGTACGTGACGGGTCCGTCGCCGGATCGCTCGAGAGCCCGCAGCCACGCACGGCTCTGGAACAGGTCCCGCGGGTCGGCGACGTCATTCCACACACTCTCGGCGACGTCGCCCAACGAGGGGACGCGCTCGACCGTCACGAGCCCAGGTACTTCTGGCGGCATATGCGGAATTTCCTGATGCGTCATCGAAGCACGGTAGTCATGCGGTCAGATCGCTCCGCGATGGAGCCATTCGAGCAAATCCGGCTCCGCGAACTCGGCTATCCGACGGTCATAGTGCGCTCGATCCTCAGCGGTGAGGAATTGCTGCCATTGGCCTGACTTACCACTGCGGAAAAAGCGTTTGCGGTCGCGGATGTAGCCCAGCTGCTCATCCGGTGCGAGTTCGGTCGCACGATTTCGCATCTGCTGGAACGTGGCGGCCTCGACCAGCTCCGGCCACTTGCTCTCGTCGATCTCGATGTCGAGCCGTTCGGCGAGCCGTCGCATCTGGCCGGCGAGGTCGTCGGAGAGCTCGGCGTAGTGGAGCAGGATGACGTTCGGCTCGGCGCGGCGAATCCATGCGCGGCTCTGCGTCCAGATCAGCGCACGCAGCGAGTCGAGGTTGACGTACGGCGAGTCGTCGTTGTCCACCCAACGTAACGAGTACGTCCGTTCGTCGAGGAGGTCCCTCTCGTCATGACCGTCGACCGCGGCTTCGGCCGCCCCGTTGCCGGGATTGGCGGCCTGGTGGATCAATCGACGAATCACGTCACGTTTGAGGTTCTTGCCGTGGCTGCGCAGGGAGATGGCGACATCGCGCGGGTCCCGCCCCACCGTGATGTAGGTGACCTGCGGATCAGCCGGGACGCCGTCGAGCGGGATATGGGTCTTGATGAAACGGCGGTGCTGCTGCGCGGCCAGGTGGTCCCAGACCTCCTGCTTCGGACGCACGAGCATGTCGATCCACGGTGAGAGGCTCGACAGCGGCGCGGGCAGCCGGGGCGTCTGGAAGACCAGGAGCGCACAGATCATCTGGGTCCAGGTGGTGCCGCACTTCGCCGGAGAATTGATGACAATGTCGCCAGGCCGGAATTCGAAACCGTCCCACCGGGAGCTGTCCTCCATCGGTGTGAGGTAACGGGCTAGATGCGTCGTCATTGACGTGAGTTTAATCACTGTATGTGAATTAAGGAAGGTATGTAATTGTCTGCGTGCATTCCGTGATAGGAATCACGAGTTGGCTACATTGCCGGTCTGGCTTGGCGGGAACTCTTAACGGAACGAAGCCCTGGACATGCGCCACCCCTTATAACTCCACACGAAAGTCCAGGTCAGAGGGCCGGGTCAGCGTTACGACGGTCCGGCCTTTAGATTGTCCGACCGCCGTCCCGGCGCACCCTTCTTAAGGGCTCATATGAAATAGATCCGCGTCTGGCATTTGGTGATCTAGTTGTGTGGTGGCCGCCGAGGCGTGGATGCGCAGCGCTCGGGCGTTCGCCGGGCCGCCGGGGCCCCGGCCGCTCACCCGCTGCGCAGGGAGTAGGCGGTCACACCCTCGGGCAGGTCGGCGACGCGTGACAGCGCGCCGGTGTTGATGTTCCAGCCGAGCAGCCTGTCCCCGCTCTCGATGATCACCGTGCCCTGGCCGATCCAGCCGCGCACGGGGCAGCCGCCCTTCCCGCACCTCATGTCAGGAGCATCGCCCCAGGGCAGGAGCAGCGTCCTGACCAGCCGTCCCGTGGCGGCGTCGGCCACGACGACCACGTCGGCTTCCTCCGCCTGGTCGTAGTCGGCGAGCGCGGACCTGGCGACGAGGCCGTCGCGCTGCCATCCGTGGTTGCCCAGGATGCCCACGGGCATGCTGCCCTCGTTGGTGATGCCCTCGACGTCCAGCTTCACCTCCGACCCGCCCTCCTGGATGGCCGTCCGGCCGCCTTCGGCGGGCGAGACGATCCTGAGGTCGCTGTAGCCTGCGACACCCGTGAAGCCCTTGTACGGCTGCCGCCGCACCTTCCCCGTGGCCAGGTCCAGCAGGTAGTTCGCCTCCTCCTGCTCGACGAGGAGTCGCTCGCCGCGCCAGAGCACCACCTCGTTGAACCCCGGCACCGGGTAGCGCCTGGCCTGGCCGATCACGAGGTCGACGACCACCACCTCGTCCTTCTGCGGGAAGGCGGCCATCGTCCCGTCGGGGGCGAGCGAGTTGGGCTTCAGCGGCGTCCCGCGGTTGCCGGCCGAGTCCACGGAATCACCCAGCTTCACATCGAGAGGGATGCGGCCGCCGGATTTCATCAGGTAGATCCGGCCGTCACCGAACTCGGCCAGCGCCAGGACGGGTCCGGAAACCGCGGTCACGACGGGGATGTCGGCCCACCTCTCCGGCAGCGCGGTCGCCAGCGTGGGCAGCTCCGCCTCACCGCTGGGCGGCGGCGCTGTGTCCATGCCGGGGGGCGGCGGGACCGTGGAGGTGGGTGTGACGCTGGGATACACGGTGACGCCGCGCTCGACCGGCTCCGGGGACACGGCGATCCCCACCACGACGAGCGCGGTGACCGTCGCGGCCGCCGCGGCCACCGTCCTGCGTCGGCGGGTACGGCTCCGCGTGCCCTGCCGCCACAGCTCGCCCGCGCGGGACGACCCCTCGGGCAGAGTCTCGGCGAGATCATTGAAGAGCTCCCGCAGCCTCTGGTCCGTCATATCAACACCTCTTCCAGCTCGGGAGCGACCTCGCGTAACCGCTTCAGCGCCGCGTGCGTCTGGCTCTTCACCGTCCCGGACGAGACCCGGAGGATCGTGGCGACCTCCCCGACGGGCAGGTCCTCGTAGAAGCGCAGCACCAGCACCGCCCGCTGCTTCACCGGCAGCCTGGACAGCGCGCGGGCGACCACCACCTTCAGGTCCGACGCTCCCGAGGTGTCGTGATCCGCCTGGTCGGGCGGCTCCCCGTAGGCGAATTCCCGTCGCCTCCGCCACCTGGACGCCACGTCCCTGTACAGGGTGGTACGCACGTAATTGACCGGGTCCGTATGCACCTTCGACCAGCGGCGCGCCAGTTTGATCAGGGCATCCTGGAGCACGTCCTCGGCCAGATGCCTGTCACCGCTGATGAGGATGGCGGCACGCAGCAGCCGCGCGTGCCAGGCGGCGACGAAGGCCTCGAACGCCTCGGAATCCGTCATGTAGACAAGACGCCCGAGAGGGGGTGAACGGTTGGGGTCTTCCCGAAATCCGCCGTTTTCGCGGACTCAGGCGTCGCCAGAGGAGCCAGGCGCCGAGCCGTACCGCCGCCCATCGACGGACACCGTCGCCGGGCAGGCCTGCCTCGTCCGCGTCAGGTCCTCAGTCCAGGAATGCCGCGGTGGTCGCCACGAACCGGTCGGCGTCGTCGAGCCAGGGGTAGTGGCCCGCCCCCGGCTGCACCACGAGCGTGGCGTCGGGGAACAGCTTCGCGAACTCGGCCGCCGACTGAGGAGGGCTGTTCAGGTCGCACTCTCCGGCGAGAAGCAGGACGGGAGCCGCGCAGGCCGCGAGGGACGCGCGGGTGGTCTCCGGGTGGAAGGCGCCCTCGGCCCCGAAGAGAGCGACGGCTTCCATGTTGGTCGGCTGGCCGGCCGCATGGTGCCCTTGCGCCGCGGCGTCCCATCTGCCGTAGAGGAAGGGGGAGATGGCCTCCCAGTCGCTGCCGGTGCCCTCGGCGATCGCCGTCAAGGCGGCGAAGGCCTCGGGGAACCACGGCTCGTCCCTCCGAAGTTGCGCGAGCTCGCGTCGCGTCTCCCCGGTGATCGCTATACCGACGGCTCGCGTGCTGGGCCCGACCAGGGCGAGCTTGCTGACCTTCTCCGGGTACCGGGCGGCGTACAGCGTCGCGAGGTTCGTGCCGCCGGAGTGGGCGAGCAGGTCCATGCGGGGGAGCCCGAGGTGTTCGCGCAGTGCCTCGACGTCGTCGACCAGGCGGTCGCAGCGGTAGGAAGCGGTGTCTTCGGGAGTCGCGGACCGGCCGGTGCCGCGCAGATCCAAGAGGATCAGCCGGCGGCGGCTGGACAGGCCGCCGAGGTCGCCGAGGTACACGGAATCTGCGGGGCCTCCCGGGAGGCAGACGACCGGGTCGCCGTCTCCGATCATGCGGTAGCCGAGCTGCGTGCCGTCTGGTGCGGAGAAGGTGGGCATGACCAGGATCCTGCCAGTTATAACCGGGTTATACAACCCGGTTATAACGGTGGGACTCCGGTATATAACCGAGCTATGGAAGGCGAAGAGAACACGCGTCGGAACTCCGCGACGCTGACCGAGGATCAGGCCAGGCGGATGCTCGCCGGCATGAACGACGTCATCCGCGCAGGCGATGAGATGCGGAAGCTTCGAGCGGAAATGATCAAGCTCTTCGCCGACTACGGCTGGACCCAGGAAAAGATCGCCCAGCTCACCGACATGAGTCAGCCCGCCGTGTCCAAGCAGGTGACGAAGTACAAGGTGGGCGACCCGCTTCCGCCCATGGCGCTCTCCCTCGACCAGTACGACGCCCCGTGGCTCGAGGGGCGCCTGTGGGGCCTGGCCGAGGAGATCTCCGAGTGCTACGACACCGCCCGCTGCACCCGCTACCTCAACGCCATCGCCCGGGGAAAGAAGCGTTTCACGCCCCAGAACGTCGACGAACTGCGGCGCCTCGTCGAAGAGGACCTGAGGCTGCACCAGGCGGAGATGCCCGGCAGCTACCGGGACGCCTACAACCAGATCAGCCGTGGTCTCGACGTCCCCTCGAAGGTCACCACCACCACCGCATCAGCCTCTGTGCGTCGCGCCCTCGCCTACCAGATCCAGCGCGATCGGCTCAGGGGCGACGCCTAGGCGGCACGCCTTGCCGCCGATGACCTCGGTCACTGCCGTCAGGTGGGGGCGGGAGTAGTCAGCAGCACGCCTGCCGTAGATCCGCGTACGGCGGAAACGCGTCGGCGAGCTCGGCGACCGTCAGCAGCCGGGCCAGCAGCCCGTGCACGCCGACCAGTCGCAGGTAGCCGCCACGTCGCTCTGCCTCCCGCTTTTCGGCGATGAGCGCGCTCAGCCCGCTGCAGTCGCAGAAGCCGAGCCCGCTGACATCGACCACGATCTTGACCCGGTCGCGTGCGATCAGGTCGGCGCAGGCGCCCACCAGGTACGCATCCGTCCCCAGGTCCAGCTCGCCGTCCAGCCGTACGACCGAGACATCCTGACGGTCATCGACGTGCAGCGCCAGCCGACTCTGCCACATCTCCCCTCCAGCAATCCGACGAAACGGACACCCTCCGCACACAGCACAGAGGTGGGCGAAAGGTCTCCCAACCGTAACCCCGGTCCCGCCGAGGGCCAATCATCGGCGACCCAACGAACGGCAAGGGACCCCATTACTCCCGAGGGCGCCGGTCCGCGCACGATGCCAGTCCATGGATTGTTCCAGTTGCTGGAACTCCCCAGCCATCCGCGTGCAGGGCCGCGCCGCCGACCTGCTCACCTTCCCCACCGGCGACGGCGAGCAGGTGAGCATCTCGCCCATGCTGTTCGGCACCGTGCTGGACCGGGCACCCGGCGTCGAGCAGTTCCAGATCCTCCAGACCACCCCCACCACCCTGCGCGTGCGCCTGCGGTCCGGCGACGGCACCGACATCGACCGCGTATGGCAGAGCGTGCGCGACAAGATCACCCACCTGCTCGCCGAGCACAGGGCCGGGGACATCACCCTCGAACGGGCCGCCGAACCACCGCAGCGGTCAGCAGGCGGCAAATACCGCAGGATCATCCCACTGGCGAAGCCGTGACGACGCCGCCGAGCAGGAAGGTGAGGGAAGCGAGGGAGGTAACGGCTACTGTCGATGGCACAGGGAGGTTACTTTGATCACCCATATCAGCGTTGCAGTCACGAGGTCATGATCTCGAAGAAGTGAGCACGTCGCCTGCGATAGTCCTTCACGGGTGCGGGGTTCCCGGACGGACAGGGGTTCAGGTGGCCTCAGGAGTCAGCTCCGCCGCCTCCTGGACTGCCGGCGGCTTGAGGAAGCTGGTGGCCCAGGCGGTCGGGATGGCGATCACGGCGATGATCAGGCCGGTGACCAACGGCGCCGAGGCGTTGAAGTTGCTGATCGTCACGCCACCGGCGGCCGAGCCGACCGCGATTCCCACGTTGACCGCGGAACCGGGCAGCGAGGACGCGAGCGCGCCGCCGGGGCCGGCCAGGCTCACCGCGCGGAACTGGAGCGAGGGCACCATGACGCCGACGAACAGCCCCCAGACCGACAGCACCAGCGCCACCGGCAACGCGATCGCGCCGACGAGGCGGAGTGCCAGCAGGCAGGCCGCTGTGCCGACGGTCGCCACGATGAGGGTGCGCGCGGCGTTCTTGTCGGCGAACCGGCCGCCGCAGAATGCGCCCACCGCGTTCGCCATGCCGTAGGCAAGCAGGAACACGCTGATCAGCGCGCCGGAGATGCCCGTGACGCCGTCCAGAAACGGCACGATGTAGGTCAGCGCCGAATACACCGCCGCGAAGACCAGGAAGTTCAGGACCAGCACGGCGAGCACTCGCGGGGCGAAGGCGTACCTGGCCTGGCCGGCGACGCCACCGCCGGTGCGGGGCGCGGACGGGACGAGTGCCAGCGTGGCGACCAACGCGACCACGCTGAGGATGATGATCCCGGTGAACGAGCCGCGCCAGCCCAGCGTCTGGCCGACCAGCGTGCCCAGCGGCACGCCCAGCGCGGCCGACACCGCGATACCGGAGATGATCACGGAGATCGCCCGGCCCGCGCGCTCCGGCGGGACGATGGACATGCCCGTCACGAACCCCACGGCGATGAACAGGCCCTGGACCGCGCCCGCCACGACGCGCATCGCGACGAACAGCCCGTAATCGGGGACCACGACCGGGATCAGGTTGGCCACGGCGAACAGGATGAGCGTACCGATCAGAATGGCCCGTTTGTTCAGGTTGAGCGTCAGCGCGGTCAGGAGCGGACCGCCGATCGCGATCCCCAGCGCGTAGGCGGTCACCAGCGTGCCGACCGCGGCGGCGGAGACCCTGAGGTCGGCGGCGATCAGGTTCAGCACGCCGACCACGAGCAGTTCGGCGCAGCCCAGCACGAACACCCCGAAGAACAGCGTGGCCAGGGCGAAGTTCGTCCTGCCCCGGCTCAGCGCCGCTTGCTGGGTGTCCATGTGCGCCTTCCTTGCCGTGCCGCGCGTGGTCGTCTCAGCAATACCTTGAACCGGCCGGCTCGCAGTTCGCGCCGCGCCGGACCGAGTCGCATCACATAACTGAACGTAACCGTAATAACGCGAGATGTAACGGGTACCTTCGCCGAGATGGCAGAACCGCCCGCACCGGATGAGGCTCGATGATCGTGAATCCCTACGCCGCGGCACCCTTCAGCTATGTCTCCGTGCCTGGCGCCACGCCCTACTCGATCGTCGAGCTGATGCCGGGCGCCCGGAATCTGATGGCCCATCTCCAGGTGGCGTCCGGCGAACGGGTGCTCCTGCTGGTCGAGCACACGGCCGACCCCGTCGTCATCCAGGCCGTCGCCGCGGCTGCGGCCTACCGCGACGCCGACGTGCACGTGTTGTCCGTGGCGCCGTTCAGCCCCGGCGGCTGGGACAGCGAAGTGACCCACCAGCTCGAGACGGCTGCCGTCCGGGAGGCCGACGTCGTGATCAGCGCCACGTGGTGGGGCGAGGTGCACAGTGCACCGCTCTTCTTCGACCAGATCAGAGCCCTGCCCGTCCGCTTCGCCTCGCTGCACATGGCCGCCACCGCCGGCGCCATGCTCACCGGCGCCCGGTTCCCCAACGAGGTCTTCTACGCCATCAAGCATCGGGCTCTGTCCCGGCTCAATACGGCCCAGAGCATCCGCGTGACCTCCACGCTGGGAACCGACCTGACCCTGTCACGGTTCGCCTTCACCCTCGACGAGGGCCCGATGGGGCCCGGTGACTGGCAGCCGTTCCCCTACGGCGGGGCCAACTTCCATCCGGCTGACACCGAAGGCGTCCTCGTCATCGAGGACTCCACCTTCACCGGGATGCCGGAACAGCCGGTGCGCATCACGTTCAAGGCAAACCTGGTGCGTACGATCGAGGGCGGGATCGCCGCCGAGCAGATCCGCCGCGCCTCGCCCGGTGGCTACTACCTGCGGCATGCCCTGATCGGGCTCAACCCCAAGACGCGGCTCGCCGGTGGCACCCAGTTCGAGCGTGAGAAGCACGCCGGGGCCTTCTACTGCGGCCTCGACGCCCTCTTCGACGGCGCCCCGGTCACCGACAGGCCCGGCTTCGCGCACTGCGACTGCCAGATCGACCGGCCCACCATCCATGTCGACGGCGAGCCGTTCGTCGACGGCGGCCGCCTGCTGCTCCTCGACGACCCGGAGATCCGGGAGGTCGCCGCCCGGTTCGGACCGCCCGACGTGATCCTCGACGACAATCCGCTCATGATCCTGCCCCGTCGCTACACCGGGGGACGGACGACCCGCTGAAACCGCTGGCCGTGTCCCGCCATCGCGAACGCCGCACGGTCACCGGGACCACGCCGACGCCATGACCTTGTGCCCTTTCCGATCAAGCGCTGGGGCTTTCGTCGGAGACCGCCGAATCCGTGCGAGCTCGGCGCGGAATTCTTGATGTTGGCGATCAGCTGAGGGTGGCGGATTTGCCCCATCTAGCATGGGGATCATGCCTGCCATCCGAGACGCTTCGCCGGGTTCGCGATCGGCTCGCTCGTGCCCTCGCCTCAGGTGTACGACCCCGGTGGGCCGACGTGCACGCTCGACGACTTCGCGGTCGTGGATGATCATGATTGGGTCACGATCGGCGTCGATCTCCTGCGCGCGGTCACGGAAGAGGCGCGTCGGCAAGGCGCGGCCCAGGTCGTGGTGGTGTGCGGCCACGCGGACGAGGCGAAACGAGAGGCGCTCCGCTTGGCCGGGCTCTCCATCGCATCGGAATGGTGGACCGCTCCGCTGTGACGGGCCGCCGTCAGCCGAATCTCATATGCCGATACGCGAGTCACACGGTGTTCCGGACGCCCCTCTCGCCGGCCAACGGGAAGCGGCACGCGGGCGCCTACGCACGCTGCGCGATCACGGACTCTCCCGCATGCTCCAGGAAGGTGCGGACCTCCTCGGCCTCCGGGACACCGAGCTCCCCGTAAAGGCCCAAAGCCAGCCGCCCATGCTCACAAGCCTGCTCCGGGCGCCCGAGTGCGAGGTGGGCGCGCGCCAGCCCGTCGTGAGCACGCGCCTGCTCCGGCCGGGCGCCCGTCAGGTCGGCGAGCGCGAGCGCGGCCGTGTGCTCCTCGATCGCCTGAGCCGGGTCGTCCGCCGCCTCGGCCAGCCCGTTGAGTGCGGCCGCCTCGTCGGTGGTGTTGCCGAGCTTGCGGTAGAGAGCGGCGGCCTGCTCGTGGCGGGTGCGTGCCTGAGCGAGCTCGCCCTGGTGGCGCAGGACGACGCCGAGGTGGTTGAGGATCACGGCCTCTCCGGCCGGATTGCCGACCTTGCGGTGGAGCGCCAGGGCCAGATCGAGATGGCGCCGGGCCTCCTGCGGGCGGTCGGCCCGGTCCAGGACGAGGGCGAGGATGCCGAGCACGTGGGCCTCGCCCCAGGTGTCGGCGCCGATCCGGGTGAGGTCGAGTGCCTGCTTGAGGTACTGCTCGGCCTCCTTGTCCTGCCGCCGGCGCAGGGCCACGTTCCCCAGCGTGAGCAGTGCCCTGGCCCGCTCGTACGGCTCCTCGCACGCCTCCAGGGCCAGGTGGGCGTGCTCCTCCGCGCGCTCGTACTCGCCGAGCCGCCAGTAGGTCCACGCCAGGTCGCTGAGCGCCTGCACCTCGAAGTCGCGGTGGTCGTGGCCGAGCTTGCGTGCGCGCTGGAGCGCCAGGGTCTGCAGCGTGAGCGCGTCGTCGTGGTGTGCCTGCCGGTCGAGGTAGGGGCGCAGCGCCAGGGCCAGCATGCCCACGCAGATCTCGGGTCCGTGGACGGCGGTCGCGATGATGTTGCCGCGTTCGGCGTCCAGCCAGGTGATCGCCTGTTCGGAGTCGCGGATGGGCGGGATCGGCGTGGTCGGCTGCGGAATGCCTTCCCGGTGGCTGAGGCTGTCGGGGAAGAGCCGGTCCACGGCGGCGCGGGAGCGGTGCAGATAGTAGGTGAGCAGCTGCAGGACCGGGAGGGTGCCGTCGTCCTCGGCGATCGAGCGCGCGTGCTCGCGGAGCAGGTCGTGGAAGGTGTAACGGCCCGGTTCGAGCTGCAGCAGCATGTGGGCGTCCAGGAGGCCTTCGAGGAGCTCTTCGGCCTCCTCCTCGGATATCCCGGCCAGCGCGGCCGCGCCGTACGGATCGATGTCGCGCCCGGGCGCCAGCCCGAGCAGGCGGAACATGCGCTGCTCGGCCTCGTCGAGGTGCTCGTAGGACAGGGCGAAGGCCGCCGACACCCCGTCCAGGAGCCGGCGATGGTCCCGTAGCCGGCCCGCCAGGTAGGACACGGTCCAGCGCGGGCGGTGCTGGAGACGGGCGGCCGAGATCCGGATGGCCAGCGGGAGATGCCCGCACAGCTGCAGCACCTCGCGTACGGCGTGCGGCTCGTCGCGAGCGCGTTCGCCCACGATCCGCCCGAACAGCCCGGCGGCGTCCTGTTCGCCCATCACGTCGACCGACAGCGCCTGGGCGCCGTCCAGGGCGACCAGACGCCGCCTGCTGGTGACCAGGACGAGGGTGTCGGAGTGCCCCGGCAGCAGGGGGCGCACCTGGTCGGCGTCCAAGGCATTGTCCAGTACGGCCAGCACCCGGCGATCGGCCAGCTCGGCGCGCCACAGGGCGCTCCGCTCGACCAGGGTGACCGGGATGCGGTCGGCGGGCACCCCCAGCTGGCGCAGCAGCGCCTCCAGCGCGGCCGCGGCGTCGATCGGCTCCCGGCCCGCGGTGTGCGCCTGCAGGTCAAGGAAGAGCCGGCCGTCCGGGTAGCGGGCGGCCAGCCGGTGGGCCACGTGGACGGCGAGGGTGGTCTTGCCGATCCCGGCCATGCCGTCGATCGTGACCACCGGCCCGTGGTGCTCGCCCGCGAGCCGTTCCAGCTCGGCGGTCCGTCCGGAGAAATCGGGAATGTCGTAGGGCAGGAAGGTGGAGCGACGCGGCGGGCCGGAAACCACGGGTGCCGCGTCAGCCAGGCGCAGGGCCGGATCATCCGCCAGTACCGCCCGCTCCAGCTCGGTGAAGGCGTGCCCGGGATCCAGGCCCTGTTCGTCGGCGAGGGCCGTGCGGTAGGAACGCGCCGCGGCCAGGGCGTCTGCCTGCCGCCCCGCCCGGTGCAGGGCCAGGACGAGATGGCCGTTGAGCTTCTCGCGCAGCGGGCCGGCGGTCACCTGGGCGGCCAGCTCGTCGAGCAGAGCGCCGTGCCGTCCGGCGGCGAGCTCACCCTCCACCAGGCGCTCGTATGCCGAGAGCCGCCGGTCGTTCCAGAACTCCCGGACGCCGCTGACGTAATGCGCGTGCACGTCCTCCAGCGCCTCGCCGCTCCACAGATCCAGCGCCTTGCGCAGCTCGCCGGCGGCGACCAGTTCGGTGAACTCCTGCGCGTCGACCTGCCCGGACTCGGGCTGCGTGACGTAGCCGCCGGTCCTTGTCTGGAGGAGCTGTACGGCTCCCGCACCGCGCAGCACCTTGCGGATCGCGGTGATCGAGGCATGGATCTGCGATCGGGCGGTGTCGGGCCGGTCGTAGCCCCACATCGCGTCGATCAGCCGATCGATGCTGATCACCCGGCCGGAGTTGAGCAGGAGGTAGGCCAGAACGGCCCGGTGACGTGGGGCGATGCCTGTCAGGGGCACATCGTCGACGCTCATCTGGACGGGGCCGAGCAGGGTGAAGCGCAGCATTGTCCCCCCATCACCTTCGCATCGTGCGCGCATAGCGAATGTATCAATTCGGGCAGCCACTCTGATCTCACACGAACCGAGACGAAGGAAAACACGATGGAAGCCCGGATGAAGAACCCCGCCACGATCATCTCCGCCGCGCAGAAGCCGATCTTCGAGCTGATGCAGGCCGCCCAGTCGCAGGGTCTGCCCCAGGAGCTGATGGAGATGATCCACCTGCGGGTCAGCCAGATCAACGGCTGCAGCTTCTGCGTCGACGCCGGCCACAAGAACCTGCGCAAGCTCGGCGAGAGCGACGAGCGCATCGGCCTGGTGGTCGCCTGGCGCGAGGCTCCGTACTACACCGACGCCGAGCGGGCCGCGCTGGAGCTGGCGGAGGCCTCGACCCGGCTGGCCGACCACACCGACGCCGTCTCCGACGAGGTCTGGAACAACGCCGCCGACCACTTCGACGAGCAGCAGCTGGCCTCGATCCTGCTGATGACCGCCGTCACCAACCTCTTCAACCGTCTGAACGCCCCGATCCGGCAGATCGCCGGCAGCTGGTAATCCCCGACCCCGTACGCACAGGAGACACCGAGATGTCCGTCGTCCGCTCGCACCGCTACTCCGTCGCCGACGCCGACCTGGAGGAGTTCCTGGCCCGCCGGAGCTCGCTGATCGCGACTGTCCGGGAGGGACACCCCGGGCTCACCCACGCCATCCTCATCCAGCTCGAGGACGGCACCTATACCGACACCTGGCACTGGGAGAGCGCCGAGCAGCTGGGTACCGCGCTCGCCGCCCTGCCCACCTTCTCCGAAGCGCCGCTGACCATGGCCCTCACCAAGGACAACACCGCACAGAACGGCCAGGTCGTCGACGAGCACTGAGACGCCCGGCCGATGAACTGCCTGGAGGTAGACGATGGCACAGAAGCAGAAGACAGGCGGTCGCGGAGGGACCGGGGCGTTGTCCCGGTGGATCCAGCACCGCATGAACGGCCGGATGAACCGCAAGATCCGCGGCGGCCACGGCACGTTCATGGGCATGGACGTGCTGATCCTGAACACGGTGGGCCGCCGGAGCGGGCAGCCTCGGGAAACGCCTCTCGCGTGGTTCGCCGACGGTGAGGACGCCTGGCTGGTCGTCGCGTCGGGCGGCGGGAGCCGGCACGCGGACTGGTACCTCAATCTGATGGCGGACCCCGACCGGGCGTCGGTCGAACTGCCCGGCCACGCCGCCGTGCGGGTCACGCCGCACGTGCTCGACGGCGCCGACCGTGAGCCGGCGTGGAAGCGCATCACCGCCGCCCAGCCCCGCTACGAGAAGTACCAGAGCAAATCCGACCGGCAATACCCAGTGGTCCGGCTCACCCCGCGGTGACGCGGGTCGCTGACTCACCACCAGCGGGTCTGGGCGGTCTCAGACGGAGGCCGCCCACCCACCCGGGCGCGACCCGGCAGTGAGCAGGAAACGCGAAGGAGATCTGATGCACATCGCAGTCATCGGCACCGGCAACATCGGCCGGACTCTGGGTGAGGCGCTCGCCGCGGCCGGACACGACGTCCGCTACGGGTCGCGCACGCCCGAGGAATCGGTGCGCGAGGCCCTGGACGGCGCCGAAGCGGTGATCGTCGGGATCCCCGGCGACGCCGTCGACGGCGTCGTGGCAGACCTCCTCTACTCCGCCGACGAGAGCGACCGCAAGACCGTCGAGCGCCTCGTCCGCGACATCGGCCTCAACCCCGTCTACCTCGGCCCCGGCCGGCACGACCTGCTCGACCAGCTCCTCCACCTCTGGTTCACCCTCGTCAACACCCAGGGCCGCGGCAGGCACCTGGCCTTCAAGGTCCTCTGACCGGGATGTCACGGTGCTTCTCCACGAGGTTCCCCTGATGCTCCGACGCCTCGTCCCCTCCGCCTACCGTCCGTTGCTCGCCAACCGCGTGTTCCGACGGCTGATCCTCGGCTTCGCGGTCTCGTACCTCGGGGACGGGATGAGCTTCGTCGCGGTGGCGTGGCTCGCCATCGAACTCGCGCCGCAGGCGACCGCGGGGCTGTGGGTCGGCGGCGCGGTGGCCGCGTACACGTTGCCTGGCGTGGTCGGCGCGCTGGTGTTCGGTCGCCGTCTGCGCCGGGTGCCGGCCAGGCGCCTGCTGCTCGCCGACAACGTGGTGCGCGGCGTGTTCCTCGGCGTCGTACCGCTCGCCTGGCTCGCCGGGCTGCTCACGCTGCCGCTGTACGTCGTGCTGCTCGCGGTCTCGTCCCTGCTCCACGCGTGGGGCAGCGCGGGCAAGTACACCCTGCTGGCCGAGCTGCTGCCCGGCGAGCAGCGGCTCGCCGCGAACACCCTCGTCAGCTCGCTCAACTTCACTGCCACCATCGCCGGGCCCGCCATCGCCGGTGTGCTGGTGACGTACGTCAGCTCCGCGCTCGTGCTCGGCCTGGACGCTCTCACCTACGTGTTCCTCGCCGTGCTCGTCGGCCGAACCCGGCTGCCGGAGTCGGGGCACGTCCTCCCCGTCGACCAGGCGGCCGCGCGCGGCGGGCTCACATTGCTGCGGTCCCATCCCGAGTTGCTCGGGCTGCTGAGCCGACGAGGCCGGGGTGGACGACTTCCTGGCCGAGGCCACTCCCGAGGACAAGCTGGCGCTGATCAGGAAGGAGCAGGAGGGCGGCCGGCTGGTCGCGATGACCGGGGATGGCACCAACGACGCCCCCGCCCTGGCCCAGGCCGACGTCGGCGTGGCGATGAACACCGGCACCTCGGCCGCCAAGGAGGCCGGGAACATGGTCGACCTCGACTCCAACCCGACCAAGCTCATCGAGATCGTGGAGATCGGCAAGCAACTGCTCATCACCCGGGGCGCGCTGACCACGTTCTCCATCGCCAACGACATCGCCAAGTACTTCGCGATCATTCCCGCGATGTTCGCGGCCGTCTACCCGGGCCTGGACGCGCTCAACCTCATGCGCCTGGCCAGCCCGCAGTCCGCCATCCTGGCCGCGGTCATCTTCAACGCGATCATCATCATCGCGCTGATCCCGCTGGCCCTGCGCGGGGTGCGCTACCGGCCGGCCAGCGCCTCCAAGCTGCTGTCACGCAACCTGTACCTCTACGGCCTGGGCGGCATCATCGCGCCGTTCGTCGGCATCAAAATCATCGACCTGCTCATCCAGTTCCTGCCGGGGATGTCATAAATGGAACGCCTGCCAAGCTGGCTGCGCCAGCACCTCGCCGCGCTCCGTGCGGTCGTCGTCCTGACCGCGTTGCTCGGCCTGATCTACCCGCTGGTCACCACCGGCATCGCCCAGGCGCTGTTCAACGGCAACGCCAACGGCTCGATCGTCCAGTCCGGCGGCAAGGACGTAGGAAGCGCGATCATCGGCCAGTCCTTCACCGACAAAGACGGCAACCCGGTCGCCAAGTACTTCCAGTCCCGGCCCTCGGCGGCCGGTGACGGCTACGACCCGACCTCCACCAGCGCCAGCAACCTGGGCCCCGAGGACATCGTGGACACGCTGCCGGTGCCCGGCGCCAAGGACGAGCAAGGCAATCCGGACCAGGGCCGCCAGTCGCTGCTCACCCAGGCGTGCGCCCGCTCCAAGGCAGTCGGCGAGCTGGAAGGCGTCAGCGGCGCCCGCCCGTACTGCACCCCCGACGGGGTCGGCGCCGTGCTGAAGGTCTTCCCCGACCACGCCGTCAGCGTCAACCAGGCCTGCCCCGCCACCCCCTTCACCGCCACCTACCAGGGGCTGAAGGTGGAGTGCGGCAAGCCGGGCGAGGACTACGCGACCGGCCGGACCATCCCGGTCAAGGGGAACGCGGAAACCCCCGCCGTCCCGGCTGACGCGGTGACGGCCAGCGGCTCCGGCCTGGACCCGCACATCTCCATCGCCTACGCCGACCTGCAGGCGCCCCGCGTCGCCAGGGAACGCGGCCTGCCCACCGACCAGGTGAAGGCGCTGATCGGCGAGCACACCACCGGCCGGGCACTCGGCTTCATGGGCGAACCCGCCGTCAACGTGCTCGAACTCAACCTGGCGCTCGACGGGTCATGAGCCCGACCTGCGTCAGGCGGTCGTCAGCGTACTGATGGCCTCGCTGAGGGTGTGCTGCTCGTCTTCGGGCAGCCACCGGGCGGCGTGGACCATGTGCAAGGCCGTGGCAAGCCGTACCCGGTCGTCATCCGTCCCCAGATCGGCGAGGTAGGCGGGCAGTATCAGCCCCAGGGCCTTGAAGTCGCCGCGTTCGCAGAACCTGGTGAACAGAGCTGTCAGGAGACCTTCGGCGGGGCGTGGCTCCGCCGCGCCGGTGGAGCGCAGTCCCTCGGCGATCGCCGCCCGGGTCCAGTCGGCGTACTGCCCGGGCGGCACCTCGTCGATGTGAGCGGCGGCCAGCTCGAAGTGCTCCCGCGCCCTGTCGGGGTCATCCAGATCCGCGTACGCCTTGGCCATGTTCACGTGCAGAGACGCGTAGAAGGCCGTGACACGGTCGTCGCCGACCAGATCCGCGCGGTTCAGGCACTCCTGATTCCAGTGCAACGTCTGCTGGGGGGTGGGCTGGTGCCGCGCGAGGTAGTGGGCGGCGACACACGCCTCGTAGTCGTCGCCGGCGGCCTCCCACGCCTGCAGGAAGAGGTCGCGGGCGTCGGCGTCGCGGCCTTCGGCCTCGGCCTGCATCCCCTGGGTGCACAGCCTGACAACGGGGTTGCTCGGGTCCATGGTCTCGCTCTCTCGATGGGTCGGGTGAAGCGTCACTCGTCAGCCGCGGTGTCGCGGACCGGCATGACCAAGGTGGTGAAACTGCCCTGGTCGGCGGAGCGGACGACCACGGGCTGGAAGGGCGACGAGATCTCCAGCAGCACGTCAGGACCGACGCCGGCATCGAGCGCCGAGAGAAGGACTCCCGGGTCGAAGGCGATGCACACAGCCGGCCCGGTGCAGATGGCGGCCGGCACGGAGGTGACCGAGCCGCGGGAGGCGATGGTGAGCTGCTGCTCGCCGGTACGCAGGGTGATCGGCTCGTCGTGTCCGGCAGCGGCGATCGTCGCGCGAAGGGCGGTCCGGTCCACGACGATCCGGTGCCGAGCGGCCGGCAGGTTGTCCAGCATCAGCTGGTAGCCGGGAAACGTCTCGTCGACGGTTGGGAGGTCACGTGCGGAACTGTCGCCGTGCAGCCGCACGCCCTGCTGGTCCACCTCGATGCGCACGTCCGGCAGACGCATGGCCCAGGACGCGACGTCCTTCATCTCCGCGACGCCGACCAGGAAGCGGCACGGGGCGCCTTCGAAGGAGAAGGGCCGCAGCGCGCGAACCGCCAACCGGTAGCGGTCCGTGGCCACCAGCCGCACCTCCTGGCGTTCCAGTTCGACCAGGACACAACCGAGTACCGGGAACTCCTCCCGCACGGGCGCGGACCCCACAGCCGGGGCGACCTGTCGTACGGCGCTGGCCAGCTCTGCTCCGCCGAGCCGCACGGTGGCCCGGTGCGCACCGCCCGGCAGATCACGGAGAATCTCCTCGACCGCCGCCTGGGCCGACGCCGCGGTCTCGCGCGCCCGTCTGGCGTGCCCTTCCAGAACGGCACGGGCCTCCTCGCGCGTACCGTCGAGTACCACCGAGGCGTCGGTGAGCGGCATCCCCGCTTCACGCAGCCGCCGCACCAGCACAGCGCGGAGCTCCTGGGCCGGGGCGTAGTAGCGGTAGCCGGTCACATCGTCCACGTGGGCGGGACGCAGCACGTCGCAGTCGTCGTAGAACCGCAGGGCGCTCGGCGCCAACCCCACCCGGCGTGCGAAGGCGCCGATGCTCATCAGCGCGTCGATGTCGTCCATGGAAGCGATTGTCGGCATTCAACCAGCTTGAAGGTCAAACGGCACCCGGCCTCGTCGATAACGACTCAGCCCCCGCGAGACGCCGAGGTCCGACGTCGGTTTCCGGGACGACGGCGTGCCGGTGACGCCGTACGGTCGAGTCACCGTACTCACCAGGAGACACGATGACGGCACCACCGACCGGAGCCGGACTCCGCGCGTCGAGCCGGACGGGACCTTCTCGGTCGTCGCCCTGTTCACCCGTCCCGGACAGGCGACCAGCATCCACGACCACACCACCTGGTGCGTGGTCGCCGTGATCGACGGTGTCTCCTTGCACATCTACGGCACCGACCTCCCCGTCGTCGGCCGTCCCCAGCACAGCTATCCGGACAGGCAAGGAGTCCCGCAATGGGTAAACTGATCTTCTCGATGATCACGTCACTCGACGGCTACGTGAGCGACTCGGACGGCAACTTCGGCTGGAGCGCCCCCGAAGAGGAGTCGCACGCGTTCATCAACGAGCAGACGCGATCGATCGGCACGTACCTCTATGGCCGCCGGATGTACGACACGATGGTCTACTGGGAGACCGCGCACACGGTGCCGGGCCAGTCGCCGGTCTTCCTGGAGTTCGCGCGGATCTGGCAGGCCGCCGACAAGATCGTCTACTCCACGACGCTGGACGGGGTGGCCGGCGAACGGACCCGGATAGAGCGGACGTTCGATCCGGAGGCGCTGCGGAAACTGAAGGCCGAGGCCGAAGCCGACATCGCCGTCGCCGGACCCGACCTGGCGGCGCACGCGATCCGGGCCGGGCTGGTCGACGAGTACCAGCTCTTCGTCGGACCGGCGATCGTCGGCGGCGGACACCCGTTCTTCCCGGTTGACGTACGCGTCAACCTGGAACTGCTGGACGAGCGGCGGGTCGGCAACGGCATGGTCTTTCTGCGTTACGGCGTCAGGGACACTGCGTAACGGCGAACGGCTCGGTCTTGAGGGCAAGAACGCAAATCTTGCAAGGCGAGGTGTCGCGACAACGCGGAGAACTCCGAGCACGATTCGTAGCGCTCGCACCGCCCGGGATGCTCGCCGTAGCCCGCGTCATGCCGGCCCGTGCACGATGCGTTGGATGGCGGTGGTCACCGTTGTGGTGCCGTGGGGTTCGGTGTCGAGGGCACGGTGGATGGTCAGGCCTTCGATCAGCGCGTCGAGCAGGCGGGCCGTCACGGGGTCGAAGTGCCGTTCGAGGGCGTGTCGGCTGCGGGCCATCCAGGCGTTGGTGATGTCGCGGTAGGCGGGCTCGTGATCGGCACGCGGGGGTGGTCTTTGCGGCGCCGGTGGTAGGAGATGGTGGCGGTGGCCAGCGCGGCGCCCCAGATCGGCCAGAAGCACTCCGGCAGCCAGGCTCCCCATTCGGCCAAGGTGAACCGGCCGGCGATCGTCCAGCGGATGTAGGTGAGTCCGGCCACGGTGACGATGATCGAGACGAACCCGGCGGGGATGACCGCCAGCAGCGGTGGCACTCGCCTGCCGCGCAGTCCGGGTATCCAGCGCGGGAAGATCTCGCCCCACCGCTGGGTCAGCCCTAGGGTGAGCACGCCGCCGAACGCGCCGAAGGTCGCCAGATAGGCGCCCGCCAGCCATATGCCGCCCTCGCCTTCGGCCAGGAACTCCTTGCTCACGCCGAGCGGGATGCCCAGCGCCCACGCCCACCGGGTGGCGCAATACACCAACGGCACCGCGACCGCCACGTACACCGCGACGCGCCCGCGCTCCGGAGTGAACCAGCTCCTGCGCCCGTGGCCGCGGGTGCGGGTCAGCGCCGCGGCGGCCAGCAGCAGGCCGCCCAGTACGCACACGAGCTGGTTGAGCACCGGCCACGGCCAGGCGTCGGCGAAGGTGGCACCGCCCAGGTCCCAACCGAAGACGGGGGCGACCAGCAGCAGCGGCGTGTAGGCGACGCCCATCATCAGCCGGGAGTCGGGGATCACCAGGACCAGGAGCGCGGCGATCGGCCAGGCCAGGAACAACGGCGCACGGCGGCCGCCACCGCGGGTCAGCGCCAGCGCCGTCACCGCGGTGAGCAGCGAGAAGGCGGCGATCCACCAGCCGAAGCGCGGTGTCGTGCCGGCCAGGATCGACAGCGCCCCGTCGGGGTCGGGATCGGCGGCGCCCCAGGGGAAGCCGGGCGCCCCCAGCGCCCATGCAGTGCCGAGCACACCGTAGGCCAGCGCCCACAGCGCCGCCGCGTACCCGTGCCGGCCAGAAGTGAAGGTTTTCATGTGATCAGCCTTCCGGCGCGGCCGGATGGTGAGCCAGATGCCGTTCGGCACCCCCTGGGGCCGAAAGAGGTGCCGTTCGGCACTCGTGGGCGAATCGCCGGATGCGCATATCGTCTTGGGATGAACCTGATGTGGGCTGTGGCCTTGGGGGCGATGCTGGTCGCTGTCGCGGTGGCCGCGACCGGGCTGTTCCGGCCGTGGCTCAGGCCGCGTCTGCCCGCGCCGACCTTGCTCGCCGCGAGCGTGTCCCTGGCCGTGACGCTCGCCTACCTCACCGGCATGGCACAGCCCGCGCCCGGTGTCGACGCGCTGGGGATGATCGAGAGCGTGGCGCTGATGGTGTCGGTCGGCCTGGTCGTCCGGTACGCACCACTCCGGCAGGCCGTGCTCTCCGCGCCGGCGGCTGGTCTGGCATCGGCCACCTGGCTGCTGCGCGTCTTCACGCCCGCCTCGCCGCTGGAGGCAGCGGGCGTGTGCGCCTTCTGGGGAGCGGGCGCGTTGCTGGCCGCCGCCGTGGGCGCCTACTTGCGCTTTCTCGATGTACGGCAGGAGCGCGCGGTGGCCGACACGCGCACCGCCTTGCGCCTGCGGCTGGCGCGGGACCTGCACGACTTCGTCGCCCACGACATCGGCGAGATGGTGGCGCACGCCCAGGCGGGCGGGATCGCGGGCGATCCGCTGCAGGCTCTCGAACGCATCGAAGCCGCAGGCCAGCGTGCCCTCTCGATGCTGGATCGCACGCTCGACACGCTGCATCACGACCGGCCCCTCAGCCCTGTCGGTGACCTGGGCGGCATAGGCGAGGCGGCCGAGCGGTTCTCCGCCGTCGGTCCCGCGCAGGTCCGCCTGCGGATGGATCCGGGCATGACCATTCCGGCGGAGACCGCGGCACTGGCCTATCGGATCGTGATCGAAGGACTGACCAACGTCCGGCGGCACGCCCCGGAGGCCAGGCACGTCGACCTGCGCGTTGGTGTCTCGGCCGGCGTCCTGGAGGTCATGATGACCAACGACGGCGTGATCCGCACGCGAAGCCGCCGGCGTGGCGGGTCGGGCCTGCCCGGCCTGGCCGCACTCGTGGCGGAACAGGGCGGCGAGCTGGTCACGCGGGCCGTGCCGGACGGGTGGTCGCTGACGGCCCGCCTGCCCCTGGCACAATCGCCGACGTGGTCACCCGAATCCTCATCGCCGACGACCAGGAAGGCATCCGCGGCGCCTTCCGGCTGATCCTCGACGCCCAGCCCGACATGACCGTCGTGGCCGAGGCCGCCGACGGCCGTGCCGCGATCGACACGGCGAAGACGGTCAGACCCGACGTCGTGCTGGCTGACATCCGCATGCCCGGCGCCGACGGCATCGAGGTGACCCGCGCTCTCGCCGGCACCGGCATTCACGTCGTGGTCGTCACCACGTTCGGGCTCGACGAGTATGTCCATGCCGCCCTGCGCCACGGCGCCGCCGGATTCGTCCTGAAACGCTCCGGCCCGACGCTGCTCATCGAAGCCATCCGGGCCGCGATGAACGGCGACATGCTCATCGCCCCGCAGCTCACGGTCCGGCTGCTGCGCGAGCGCGGCCTGCCGCAGGAGTCGTCGAGCGTGGTCCTCACCGACAGAGAAGACCAGATCGTGGCCATGGTCGCGCACGGCATGACCAACGCCGAGATCGCCGCCGAGCTCTTCCTGTCGCCGGGCACAGTGAAGAACCACATCGCGTCCATCCAGAGCAAGACCAGCACGAGGAACCGGGTCGCGATCGCCGCGTGGGCCTGGGCCACCGGAAGAGCCAAGCCCTGATTCATCCCGCCCCGGATGGTGACCAGCCCGCTTTCGCCCACGCCGACTACTTCGTGACCGAGGCGGAATGGGGCCGGCGTGACCTGCTGGAGGCGCACGGCATGGCCAAGGAGATCACCGCGCTGGCACCGCGCGTCCGTACGGTGACGGACGGGCAGGAGATCTTCCCCGGCGTGCGGGTCCGGCTCACCGCCGGTCACACGCCCGGGCATGCCGAGTACGTCATCACATCCGGTGGTCAGCGGCTGATCGCCTTCGGCGACGCCCTGCACTCACCGATCCAGGTCGACCACCCGGAATGGTCCGCGGCCGTCGACCACGACCCTGTCCGGTCCGCGGACCACCGCCGTCGTCTCGTCGCCGAGCTGGAAGAGCCCGGCACGATCGGCTTCGGCATCCACTTCGCCGACGTGGTGTTCGTCCGGGTCCGCCGGGGCGGCGCCGGCCCCGCCTGGCGGCCTCTCGACGCCTGACGCACCGGGAACGGACGCTGATCGCGTATGGGCTTCCTGTGCGGTCGCGTACCTGGTCAGCTCTGATCCATCGGAGCGGCGCGCTGACCCGATGGATCAGGGCTGACCGATGGCCATCAGGCGTCGCCGAGGTCGGCCAGGCCGATGTCGCCGTCGGGCAGTTGCCGGCTGTCCGGGCGGGCGCGCAGGCCGTCGAGCATCAGCGTCAGGTAGCGGTCCACGCTGCGCTGGGTGAGCTCGGCGCGCAGACCGGGGATCGGCCGCAGCAGCAGGGCTGTCATCAGCGTCAGGTCGCCGGCGTCCACGTCGTGGCGTAGGTCGCCGTCGGCCTGGGCGCGGCGGACGAGCCGGTCGAGGATCTTCAGCAAGGTCTGGCGCAGCTGCCGTTCCTCGGGGTCGGCGTGGAGCTCTTCCCAGGTGCTGCTGAACCAGATCGACAGCCAGGTGGCCAGCCGCAGCTCGGCGGCGGACCGGAGGACGAAACGCACCAGCGCCCGCCAGGCGTCCGGCTCCTCGTCCTCGGCGTCGCGCGCGATGGCGACCACGCGGTGAAAGCCGTCCAGCGCGACTCCGCGCACCAGCGCCTCGCGGTCAGGAAAGCGGCGGTAGAGGGTGGCGGTCCCGACGCCGGCGCGGCGGGCCACCTCCTCCATCGGCACCTCGGCGCCGCGTTCGGCGATGAGTGCGCGGGCGGCCTCGATGATCTGTTCGCGGTTGACCCTGGCGTCGGCCCGGAGCTTGCGCCCGGTGCTCTCGTTCCTCACTCCAGCAGTATACGGATGAATCTCCCTCATATACTCTCCATAAGTGGCGGATCTTCTTTCACTTAAGGAGGCGGAGATGACCATCGACCCGATACTGCACAGGATCGGTTACCGCGGGCGCGTGGCCGCCGACCCGAAGACGCTGTCGGCCCTGCACCGGGCCTGGCGGCAGGCCGTGCCGTACGAGAACCTCGACATCCAGCTCGGCAGGCCGATCAACCTCGACCCGGACGCGCTGTTCGACAAGCTCGTGCGGCGGCGACGCGGCGGTTACTGCTTCGAGCAGAACGCCGGCCTGGCCATGCTGCTGCGCCTGGCCGGGTTCGAGGTCACGATGGTGGAGGCCGCGGTCTTGCGTGCGGCCAGAGGTGAGGCGATGTGGGGCAACCACAACACGCTGCTCGTCCATCTCGACGGCCGTCGCTGGCTGGCTGACGCGGGCATCGGGGACGGCTTCGTCGAGCCGCTGCCGCTGCGCGAGGGGCCGCACACCCAGGGAAACCTGACCTACCGACTGGAACGGCTCGATCCGGAAACCTGGCGCTTCCACCACCACCCCGGCGGGACGATCGCGTCCTACGACTTCCGCCTGCAGCCGCGCGAGGCCGCCGACTTCGCCGCCCGCTCCCGGGAACTGTCCACCTCCGCCGATTCGGCGTACGTCACCACGCTCATGGCCGCCCGGCCGACTGCCGGGCACACCTTGTTGCTGCTGTCACGTACGCTGCGCCGGCTGGGCGCTGACGGCACGACGTCCTCGACGATCGCCGACGCGGACGAGTTCGCCAGAACGCTCTCCACGCACTTCCTCGTTCCGCTCGACGATCTGGGCCGGCACGGCATCGCCCAGCTCTGGCAGAAGACAGGCGCCCAGGACGACCTGTGGCGTGCACGGGTCAGCAACACCTCCTAGATCCAACACGGCACAGGCGCTGGTTGATCTTCAGGCGGCGGCCGAACACGCCTACAGGGGCTGCTGCTTCCCATCGGCATGGCTCAGTCGGGCTCTGGCCTCGGCGAGAGCCTCCGCCTGCCGCATCCACAGTCGTGCTGATCCGCATGATGCTCCTCCTTGAACTCCTCACGGGAATGCAGGTCACGCTAGAAGCTCAAGCCGTGTTGAGGTCAACCGGTCCCGACCCCGTCAGTCGTCAAGGACGGCCAGGTCGAGCCGGAGCAGGCGCTCGGGGTCGGCGATCGCGTCGAGCGCCACGATCCTGCCGCGCGAGACGGTGAACCCGATGACCGCGACCGCCTGCCCGTCCCTGGTCACGACAGCACCCGCGGCTCCGTTCACCAGTGCCGGCCGTACCACTGTGAAGTGCGGCGCGAACATGAGCGCCCGACCGGCGACGTCGGCCGCGCCGCGGACCAGCACGAAAGCGTCCGGACGCGCCGTACCCCCGTCGGATCGCAGCACGACATCCGGGTCCAGAGCCGCGACGAGCGCGTCGAAATCGCCGCGGCGTGCCGCGGCGAAGAAGGCGTCGACCACTTCCCGCTGACGGCCGATATCGGGGTCGGGAGCGTGGACCTCGGCTCCTCGCACCCGGCGCCGGGCCCGGCTGGCGAGCTGCCTCGCCGTGGCCGGGGAACGCCCCACCATGGGGGCGATCTCGTCGAAGGGCAGGTCGAACATGTCGTGCAGGACGAACGCCAGCCGCTCGGCGGGGGTCAGTGTTTCGAGCACCACCTGCAGCGCCAGCCCGACCGAGTCGGCCAGGAGCGCCTCGTCCTCGGGATTCGTCCCGTCCGTACGGCTGATGACCGGGTCGGGCACGCGCACGCCCATGAGCTCCTCATGCCGCGCCGCGCGCGAGCGCAGCACGTTCAGGCACACGCGGGCGACGATGGTGGTCAGCCAGGCGCCCAGGCTGTGGACGCCGCCGGGGTCTGAACGGCTGGCGCGCAGCCAGGCTTCCTGGACGGCGTCGTCGGCCTCGGCCAGAGAGCCGAGCATCCGGTAGGCCACCGCCTTCAGGCGGATCCGGTTCTGCTCGAAGCCCTCCGCCAGCAAGTCGGACTCGGTCATCGGTCACATTCCTCCGCCGCTCGGTGTCTTTTAGATGACCCCTCAAATCCGTCTGATGTGACGTGGAGACCGAGGAAATCATGCCCGGGCGGCCAACCCGGTGCCGAGCACGCTGCCCTGAGCTCCACATCACCTTGATCAACACCTGAAGAGATGGCGAACATGGACGAGGAAGGAGACCCGTGAGCGACGTTCAGACCATCGCCGACCGCTTCGAGATCGAGGCGCTGCGCGGCGAGTTCACCGACGCGGGGATGATGCGCGACTACGACCGCTTCGCGTCGCTGTTCACGCAGGACGGCGCGTGGCGGATGCCGCACATCGACGTCGAGTTCGAGAGCCGGGAGGAGATCCGCGCCGGGATCGAGCGGCTGCAGGCCCTCTGGGACTATTTCGTACAAACCGTGCACCCAGGCACGATCCAGCTTGAGGGCGACACCGCGATCGGCCGAGCGTACACCGCGGAGTTCGGGCGCATGCGCGGCGGCGGCTCGCACCTGAACTACGCCATTTACCACGACCGCTACCGGCGCACCCCGGACGGCTGGAAGTTCACGGAGCGGGTCTACGAGGTCAGATACGTCGACACCACTCCGCTGGCGGGCTCGGCGCCCCACGCGGCACCCGGGCCCGTGCGCGCATCATGACCGGGCCGGAACTGGAAGATCAACCACCCTTCCCTCTAGGAGCCCGAGCATGACCACCATGACCAAGCTCAGCGAGCTGACCGGCGACTACGTCCTCGACGCCGCGCGCACGCGGATCGGCTTCGTCGGCCGGCACGCGATGGCCACCAGGGTGCGCGGGCAGTTCGACGAGTTCGAGGGCAGCGCGTACCTGGACGGCGACGACCCGTCGAAGTCGAGCGCCGAGCTCACGATCCGGGCGAAGAGCATCCAGACCCGCAACCGTCGGCGCGACGGGCATCTGCGCGGCAGGTTCCTGGACGCGGACGACCACCCGGCCATCACCTTCAGCTCGACCGGGGTGGAGCAGGTCGACGGGGCCGACTTCAAGGTCACCGGTGACCTGACCATCCGCGGCTTGACCAAGCAGGTCACCGTGGGGTTCAAGCTGACCGCCGCCGAGAACGATCCGCGGGGCGGCTTCCGGGTCGGCTTCGAGGGCAGGGTCACGATCAACCGCAAGGACTGGGGAGTGAACTGGAACGCCGCGACCGGGGTTCTGCTCAGCGATGAGGTGACGCTGGAGTTCGACGTCGCCGCCATCCGGCGGTCCTGACCGACGGCCCCGGTGGCCGCGCCTGAGACGATCACCCCTCGGGCTCCGGCACCGGCTCTCCCTGGAAGCTGAGGCGACCGCCGCTTGACCGGCCGTGTGGGGCGGCCGGAGTGACCATGTACGCTCGAAACCGGGCGATCAGCGAGCATATCGGGCGGGCTCGTGGAGATGCGTCGCCCGTGCGTACGAACGGATGAGCGGCGGGGGGATGCGTGGAGCTCCGGCAGCTTCAGTACTTCCTCGCGGTGGCGGACGAGGGCGGTTTCGCCCGGGCCGCCGAGCGCCTCAGCATCGTGCAGTCCGCGGTGAGCCAGCAGGTCCGACGGCTCGAACGCGAACTGGGGGTGACGCTGTTCGACCGCTCCACCCGTCATGTGCACCTGTCGGCCGCGGGCGAACGGCTGCTGCCGGAGGCGCGGGCCGTGCTGGCGGCGGCCGATCGCGCCAGGCGCGTGGCGGCCGGCGTCGCCGGTGGCACCGATGGCGTCCTGCGGGTGGGCGCGATCCACAGCCCGGGGGACCGGCTCTCCCGCGGCCTCGCCGAGCTGGCCGCCGTCGCGCCCCGCCTGAGAGTCCGGCTCAGGACGGTGCCGCCTGCCGAGCGGCTGGCCGAGGTTCGGGCGGGACGGCTGGATGCCGCGCTGGTCCGCGCCACGTCCACGGTGCCCGGCCTGCGGCTGATCCCGTTGTGGACCGATCCCCTGTACGCCGCGCTCCCCGCCGGTCACCCCTTGGCGGCCGAGCCCCGGCTGCGCCTCGACCAGCTCGGCGACCTGCCGCTGCGGCTCTGCCCGCGCGAGAAGAACCCGCCGTTCCACGATCTGATCACCACGGCCTGCCGCGCCGCCGGCGTCGCGCCGCCGCCGGGACCGCCGTTCACCAGCCTGCGCGAGACGATCTCCGAGATGGCCGCCGACGAGCCGTCCTGGACCGTCTTCTACGACGTCTCAGGGCTTCCCTCCGTGCCGGGGATCGCCGTCCGGCCGCTCGACGGTCCCGTCGTCGTCACCTCGCTCGCCATCCGCGCGGCACCGGTCGCAGCCCCCGTGGGGCAGCTCCTCGCCGCGCTCAAGGCGGACCCGGCAGCCGGCGACGAGACCTCGCGCCGATGAGCCGGCGACGGGGGTAGGCGGGTCAGCGCCACCATCGCGGCGACCAGAGGGAAGCAGGCGATCACCGCGACCGAACCCGGCAGTCCCGTCCAGGGGGCCAGCGTCCCCGCGACGGCGGAGCCGACGCCACCGCCGACGAAGAAGGCCAGGTTGAGCAGCCCCATCCCGGCGCCGCGCCAGGAAGCCGGCAGCAGGGCTGACATCTCCGCGGTGAGCACCACCTGGGCGACGGCGAACGTCGCCAGCGCCAGCGAGGTCGCCGCGACGAGAACGTACGGGCCGCCCGCCGTACCGGCGATCACCATGGCGGCCGCGGTGACGGCGGCGGCACCCGCCAGGAGCCGGCGGCCCATCACCGCGCCGAGCCGGCCCGCCTGCCGCGACGACACGGCGCCCACCACGGCACCGGGCAGCAGGGCGACCCCGATGGTGAGCACGCTCCACCCGTGGGTCCCGCCCAGGATCTGGGGCGCCGCGTACATCAGGGCGAACAGACCACCGTAGACACCGATGCCGATGACCGCCGCCGCCCGGAACCCGGCGGCACCCGCCACCGCCGGTGGCACGAAGCCCTCCGGACGGCGGCGCGTCCGCAGGCTCAGACCCGCGGCGGACAGCACCAGCACGCCCCCGATGGCCGCGACGGCCGCGAGCGGCAGGCTCAGCGCCCGCGCCTGGACAAGCAGCACCAGCGAGCCGGCCGCGAGGGTGAGCAGCGCCGCGCCGGCCGCGTCGACCGGCCTGCGCGAGCCCGGCCTCGTGGCCAGAGGGACGCAGAAAGGCACGGCGAGCAGGGAGAGCGCGGGCAGGACCAGCGTGACCCGCCACGACAGCCAGGCCGTCGCGACCCCACCGGCCAGCGTGGCGCCGGCCGCGAAGACCGCCATCACGCCGCCGTAGGCGGCCAGGATCCTGGGCCGCCGGTCGGGCCCGGTGGCCGCCAGGACCGCCAGGGCGCAGGAGGTCATCGCGCCCGACCCCGCGGCGAGCGCCAGGCGGCCCGCTATCAGTACGCCGAGGCTGGGCGCGGTCAGACAGATGATCGCGCCGACGGCGAGGACGGCCGAACCGGCGGCCAGGGCGGCCCGGACTCCCCACGAGTCGGCCAGCCGCCCGAACACCGCGGTGCCGATGCCCAGCGCGAGCGCGTGGACGATGAGAACCCAGGCCACCGCGGGCCCGGCGCGCAGGGCGAGCGCCACCTCCGGCAGGGCCACCCCGGCCGCCGTGACGCCGAACACGGCCGGCCCGAACAGCATGCCGAGCCGGACAGCGGTCGAGACGCTCCCGACCGGCACGGAGGTCACGGCGGCCTGCCCTTCGCCGAGGCTCCCGCTCATCGGGCCCGCCCGCGCGTCCAAGCCGTGGAGTCGGCGAAGTGGACGTCGAAGCGGTCCTGCTCGGGCAGCAGGCCGTCGAAGGACTCCTGGCCGCGCGAGATGCGCCCGAGCCTCCTGAAGTAGTCGAACCGCTCGACGCCGGGCGCCATGACCACGAGCAGGTCGGCCGCCGAGCCCGCAGACGCGCCGAAAGCGTGAACCATCCCGGGCGGCACCACGATCAGGCTTCCCGCCCCCGCCGTGACCATCCGATCGCCGAGCAGGAACTCCATCGTCCCGGCGAGCACGTAGAACAACTCCGACGACAGGGCGTGGTGGTGGGGTCTGGCACCATCGGCGCCGGAGGTCAGGGTGAGCCGGTTGGCGCCGAGCGCGGAGCCGGTCGCCCCGGCGTCGACCAGCAGCCGGAACGCGCCACCGTGGGCGAGCTCCACCAACTCGGCCGAGCCCTCCGGGACGACCACGGCATCGTGGGTACGCATCGAAATCTCCCCTTTTCCATAAGAATCAGGCCCCCATTCGAGCGCGTGACCCTCGCGCCGAGCCAGAAGCAATCGGCGCCGGGAGATATCTGGAATCGTGATGAATCGCCGCCTGATAGGCACTAAGGGTGCGCTTTTCCGCCCATTCGGCCTACTCCGCCTGCATCTTGCCGAGGCGCAGGCCGTACTCGAGGGCGATCCGGCCGTAGACGGCCAGGTTGTCGCCGCCGTTCTCGACGAACGCGCGGATGTTCTCCAGGCGCTCCAGGTCTCGGCGGCCTGGTCAACATCTGGCTGGCGGGCACGGCCTGGGGTTCGCTGGCCGTCCGCAAGCCGTTCACGCTGGGCATCGCGCGGACGATGGCGCCGCGGGAGGTCTGGGAGACCCGCGGTTCTACCGCGTCAATGCGATCATCACGACTGTCTGGGCGGCCGCCTTCACTGTCGCCGCGATCTTCCTGACGCTCGTGATCAATGTCTCACCCCGTGCAGCGGCACTGGTCATCGCCATCAAGGTGATCACCTTCGCCGCCCCCGCAGTCTTCACGGCGTGGTACCCCAAGCGTGTGGCGCGCGCGACGGCTCCAGCGGGCGAGCTCCGGGGGTGGCGCGCTGGAGCGAGGCGGCGCTCGACGGTGCCCCGGCTGGGCCTGGCCACCCGTTGCGCTCGGGCAGGGGCGCACCGCTCGGTCAGCAGGTTCCGGTGGTTCGTGTCCGGCAGGAGCCCTAACCAGCACTCCTCCAGCCGGTGAATCGGGTTGCGTAGGGATTCGGGATGGTGTTGGGTCGAGGCGCGTGACCGCATTCGACGCGCTCGTGCGCCCCGATCGCTACCCGCTCTCGTCGACCTACGATCCGGCCTGGCTGCTCGGACTCGACATGGGCCCCCATCCGCTGTGGATGTTGGAAGACCTCGCTCGCGATCTCGACCTGAAACCAGGTATGCGGGTGTTGGATCTCGGCTCCGGCAAGGGCGCGACGTCGGTGTTCCTGGCTCGGGAGTACGGTGTCCAGGTCGTCGCGGCCGATTGGTGGGTCGGCGCGGACGAGGCGGCGGCGGTCTTCGCCGAGGCCGGCGTCGGCGACCGGGTGGAGGCGGTGCATGCCGAGGCCCACGTCCTGCCGTTCGAGGAGGAGAGCTTCGACGCCATCGTGAGCATCGACGCCTTCGAGTACTTCGGCACGGCCGACAACTACCTGCCCTACCTTGTGCGGTTCCTTCGTCCCGGAGGCCGGCTGGGGATGGCCACCCCAGGGATGACGCGTGAGGTTCGCGAGCTCGGCGCGATCCCGGCGCACATCAAGAAGGTGGTCGGCTGGGAAGCCATCGCCTGGCACACGCCGCAGTGGTGGCGTTTCCAGTGGGAGATCACCGAGTTGGTGGAGGTCACCTCCGCCCGGCTGCAGGAGGGCGGCTGGCGCGACTGGCTGCTGTGGGCCCGGGCCTGCGCCGATTACCGCCCTGAGGAGCGTGCCGCGCATCAGCCGGTGATCGACATGCTCGTCGCGGATGGCGGCGAGTTCCTCGGCTTCACCCTGGTGACCGCGCACAAGAAGGGGTGCGGACCAGGTACGCCGTAATGGGCGATCCGGTGTTCGATTGATCCGCGGTTTCAGTACGTCGCCGGGTCGCGGCGCCGGGACCGAGGGCCGGCACCTGTAGCCGGATGCCATGGCTTTCTCACTCGCCACCCCTCGTCGACCGCTGCCGCGGCTTGTGCCAGACCGAGATGTGGCTGGTGCTGTCGCTGGTGAAGGGCTCGCGCTGCCAGTTGGCCCACCGCGCGTGCAAGGTCATTCCGGCGAGCCGTGCCATGAGATCCAGCTCGGACGGCCATACGTACCGGTGCGGCGACGATCGGGTCTCAAGCCTGCCGTCCACCACCCAGTAGTGATGGGAGATCGCGATCTGCGAAGCGACGTCGTACTCCTCGAAACCGAGGTGCGCCGGGGTCACGGTGAACGGGTGGATGGTCTGGCCTGGGGGGAGACGCCGGAGCTCGGGGACGTAGACCTCGATGACGAAGCGACCGCCAGGTTCGAGGTGCGCCGCCACGTTGCGGAAGCACTCGACCTGCTCGTCCTGCGTGGTCAGGTTCGTGATCGTGTTGCGCACCAAGTAGGCGAGCCGGAAGGTGCCGCCCGGCCCGGTGGTCGCGAAGTCGCCGATGGTCACGCCGATGTCCTGCGCGCCGGGCTTGGCCCGCAGCTGCGCCACCATGGCCGGCGACAGTTCGATTCCGTGCACGCGTACGCCTCGCCGGCTGAGCGGCAACGCGATCCGGCCAGTGCCGATGCCGAGTTCGAGAGCGGCGCCTGACCCCGCCAGATCCGCGAGGAAACTGACGGCCGGGTCGACGACGGCAGGCTCGAACAGCTCCGGCCACTTGGCCTCGTACGTTTCCGCTGTCCGTTCATCGAAGTTGTTCTCCGGCACAACCCCACTGTGACCACAGACCCTCCACTGCCGCCACCCAATAACCCGGCCGGCCGCCGCGCGGCATGATCACGACTCCTGATGAAGACGATCACGGCCCTGGCGGTCTGTGGCCCCCTGTTGTGGCCGTCCCCGCCCAGGAGGCCCCGCTCAGGCTGCCTCCAAGGATCCGGTCCGAGCCCTGAAGGGCAAGCCGGCATCCGGGCACGGCGCGCGCTTCACCGAGACCACCACCCTCTCGGGCGTCGACAAGCCCAAAGGTGCAGAGCCGCAGGGGCTTCTCCCAGTTCAAGGCCTAGGTGGCCTTCTCGGTGACATGTGACAGCGTTTGCCGGTCTGCTGTGACAGCGGCCGGGCCTGCGGGTGGAGCATTGACGTGCTCCGCAACTATGCGTGCGCCTTCCCCGGCGTCGCGGCGCCGGGCGGACCCGGTGGCGGTGTGGCCAGCCCCTGCTCGTGCCGAGCGCGCTCGCCCCGATGCTGCCGCGGTCCCTACCAGCGGTATGCGGGCATCGTCGTCTCCATCCACGCGCGAACAATAGTGGGGTTTCCGGTAAGTGTGATGACGCTCCCAGGCGTGTAGAGGGTGTGGAGCAACTGGAGTTCGAGGAGTTCTACCGAGACAGCAGGGACGCGTGCCTGCGTGCCGTACTGGTCGGCACCGGGAACCCGCACCTGGCCGAGGACCTGCTCGCCGAGGCCTACGCGCAGGCGTGGAGCGCCTGGCGCAAGGTGCGGGCGCATCCCGCACCACGCGCCTGGGTCGTGCGCACCGCGCTCAACACCCACGTCTCGTGGTGGCGTAGACGCCGCCGTGAGGTCGCCCTGGCCGGCCAGGACGCCGAAGGACACCAGCAGGCGCAGGGCATCGACCCCGCGCTGATGGCGGCCCTGCGGCGCCTGCCTAGGCGGCAGCGGGAGGTGGTGGCGCTGCGGGTCTTCCTCGACCTGGACACCGAGGCCACCGCCAAAACCCTCGGCATCGCTCCGGGCACGGTCACGGCACACCTGGCACGGGCCGTCGCCACACTGCGCAGTGACCTCGCTACCGCCATCACTCAGGAGGGCCAACCATGAGCGACGTCTTCGACACCATGAGGGAGTCGATGGAGGGCGTGCACATGCACACCCCCGTCGAGCGGATCGTCGCGGCAGGCCGGGCGCGCCGCCGCAGGAATGTCACGGCGATCACGGCGGGGGTCGCCGTGGTCGGGGGCCTGTCGCTCGCCGTCGCGACCGGCGGTCCGCAGGTCAACGCGCCTCCCGCGGGCGTGCACGTCCAGCTCGCCGCCTTCTCCGTCGACAGCAACGCCGACGGTACGGTCACGGTCAAGCTCACCAAGGAGCAGACCCTCGATCCGGCGACCCTGGAGAGCACCTTGGCTCAGGCGGGCATCCCGGCTGACATACGAATCAACGAGTTCTGTGATTCCCCGGTCGACGTCCCGGGCTTCGACAAGGTCATGTCCAGCAGCAAGGAGGAGGACGGGCACGTTGTGATCACCGTCGATCCGGCGGCCATGCCCGCTGGGACAAAGATCATCGCTGGCATCAGAACGCCCGACTACCTGCCGGACAGCCCGAGCAAGCTGGGCGCTGTCTTCGGCCTGGCCCACGTCGGCGACACCCTCCGGTGCAGCACCGAGCTCCCCAGGTAGATTCAGCGAGGGGCGTTTGCCTCCCCTACCCGCCGCACCCGCCTGCCAGGGTCATGACGATCCATGGCTGCGGGTCGGCGGCGTCGCCGGTTGGCGCGGGCAGGTCGGTGACGAGCTCGTACGGGGCAATCGGCGTGTTCGACGTGAACGATCACGACGGCAAGTCCATGACCATCGACAGCCGCTTCGCCGGATGGAAACCAAGGCGCCGTCACCGTCGCCGACGGCTGATGTCACTCGTCCGCGGCGTCGTCGGCCTCCCGGCGCAGCAGGTCGCCCGGCTGGCACTCGAGAGCCTCGCAGAGCGCGTCGAGCGTCGTGAAGCGCACCGCCTTGGCGCGGCCGTTCTTGAGCACCGCCAGGTTGGCGGGCGTGATGCCGACGCGCTCCGCGAGCTCGCCCACGGACATCTTCCGCTTGGCCAGCATCACGTCGATGTCGACGACGATCGGCATCAGATGACCTCGTCCAGCTCGGCCTCCATCTGCGTCGCCTCGACGTCGCGCGCGACGGCCTGGGCGAGCAGCATCCGCAGCACGAGCACGATGATCGCGACCCCGAGGATCGCCAGGGCGGCCCCGCACAGCAGCAGGACGATGCCCGGGGCGACGGGGTCGGCCGGCGCCAGGACGACCGCGAGCGCGAACATCAGGAGGGCGGCCGCCACGACCGCGCCGATCACGACGTCCACGTACCGGAAGGCGGCGGGAGAGAACACGGTCCTGTGCCGCACCATCGTCGCCAGCCGCCACACGCAGACCAGGACGACCTGGATCGTCACGACGCCCAGGACCGTGATCACGAGGAGCGGGATGCGCAGGTAGGCGAGGTCCGCGTGGAGCCCCTCCAGGTCGTCGGCCAGCAGCGGCACCATTACGGTCTGCACGAACACCGAGCCCACGAGCAGCGCCACGAGCACGGTGCGCAGCGCGAGCACTGTCAGCTTTCCCATCATCTCTCCCTCGATCGAGTCGCGATGGAAAACTATCGATAGTCGAAACTCGACCTGCACTTCTGGCCGTACGGGTACAAGGTCGTCGGGCAGGGCACGCACAGGTGAGGCGTACTGCCGGGAAGCAGCCGGAGCGGCCGCGAAATTCTTGCGGTCCGGTGCAGCGGCGATGTCAAGCCTGCGGCACCGGCTCCGACTCACTCCTGAACGGCGCCGCTGGCTGCGCCGTCCGAACATCGAGGGAGATGACGTGAAGTTCCTGTTGATCATGCACATGAACCCGCAGGTCTGGGACGCGCTGACGGAGGAGGAGCGGAACGAGGTGATGAGCGGCCACGGCGCGTTCATGGAGACCGTCCAGAAGTCGGGGGAGATGATCGGCACCGCCGCGCTGGCCGACCCGTCGCAGAGCGCCGTGGTCAGGGTCCGGGGCGGCGTGCCGGCGGTGACGGACGGGCCGTATCTTGAGGCCAAGGAGTACCTCGGTGGCTACTACCTGGTGGAATGCGACAGCAGGGAGCGCGCCCTGGAACTGGCCGCGCTCATCCCGGACGCCGGCGTCGAGGGGCTCGGCATCGAGGTGCGGCCGGTGGTCTTCGCCGGCACGCCCGAGGGGTGATCACCCGGTGAAGTTCCTGCTGAACCTCTACGTGAACTCCGCGACCTTGCCGGGGGAGGGGCTCGACCACGAAGAGTTCCTGACCGCGGCCGGGCAGACGGGGGAGCTGGTCAGCGGCCACGCGTTCGCCGATCCGTCCATCAGCGCCGCCGTACGGGTTCGGGACGGCGGGATGACGGTGACCGAGGGGCCGTTCCTGGAAACCGCGGATCATGTCGCCGGCCAGTACCTCGTCGACTGCGCGAGCCGGGAGCGGGCCGTGGAGCTGGCCGCCCTGATACCGAGCGGTCAGGTCGGCGGCGTGGAGGTGCGGCCGCTGATGGACTCTGCCGGGATGGAGATGTGAGCACGACCGAACGCCTCGGGGACCTGCTGCGCGAGCTGGCGCCGCAGGTCCTCGGCGTGCTCCTGCGCCGGTACGGCGGGTTCGAGGAGTGCGAGGACGCGGTTCAGGAGGCGTTGCTCGCCGCGGTGACGCAGTGGCCCGCCGACGGCGTTCCGGACAGACCGCGGTCCTGGCTGGTCACCGTCGCCTCCCGCCGTCTGATCGATCAGGTACGCAGCGAGCAGGCGCGCCGGCGCCGGGAGGTCACCGCGGCGGTGCGGGACGTGCCGGTGCCCGGCGACGAAAAACCGGGGGACCAGGACGACACGCTCGCGCTGCTCTTCCTGTGCTGCCACCCGGCACTGACACCCGCCTCCCAGGTGGCCCTCACGCTGCGCGCCGTCGGCGGGCTCACCACCGCGGAGGTGGCGCGGGCGTTCCTCGTGCCGGAGGCCACGATGGCGCCGCGGATCAGCCGTGCCAAGCAGCGGATCAAGACCGCTGGGGCGTCGTTCGAGATGCCGCCCGCCCAGGAACGGGCCGAACGGCTGGACGCCGTCCTACAGGTGCTGTACCTGATCTTCAACGAGGGCTACACCGCCAGCTCCGGTCCCGACCTGCACCGCGGCGAGCTCACCACGGAGGCGATCCGGCTCACCCGCATGGTCCACAGGTCCCTGCCGGATGACGGTGAAGTCGCCGGCCTCCTCGCGCTGATGCTGCTGACGGACGCCCGCCGCGCCGCCCGCACCAGCCCGGACGGCGCTCTCGTGCCGATGTCCGAGCAGGACCGGAGCCGTTGGGACGCCGCCATGATCGAAGAGGGCGCCGCGCTGGTCACCGACGCCATGTCCTCCTCACCCCTCGGCCCCTACCAGCTCCAGGCCGCGATCGCCGCGCTGCACGTCCAGGCGTCGCGGGCCGAGGACACCGACTGGGAACAGATCCGGATCCTGTACGGCATCCTCGGCCGGATCGCGCCGAACCCGATGGTCACCCTCAATCACGCCATCGCGCTCGCGATGACCCGCGGGCCCCGGACCGGGCTCGAACTGCTGGAAAGCCTGGACGGCGACCCTCGCGTGGCCCGCCACCACCGCTTGTACGCCGTCCGCGCCCACCTGCAGGAGCTGGCCGGCGAGCACGCCGCCGCCCGGGAGAACTACAGGCTGGCGGCCCGGCTGACCACGAGCCTCCCCGAACAGCGCTACCTGTGGGGCAGGGCAGGCCGCCTGGACGCACGGACGGGAGAAGAGCACACCAGCCACGAGTGAAACGGCGCCAACGGACGCCGGTCCATGGCGTGCTCGGTAACGCTGAGTTGAGCCCCCGATCGACCTCAGGCGTGGCTACTCCTCGGTGAGCGCAGTCCGTCCAGGGCGAAGGCGAGCAGGCGCTCGCCCTGGGTCGCGGAGGTCTGCTCTCCGGCCCAGGCCAGCGCGTTGATCAGGGCGTACAGGTCCGATGCCGTGACGTCGGCACGTACCGTGCCCGAGGCCCGCGCGCGATCGAGGAGCTGCTCGCCTGCGCTGAGCACCGACCGGCATGCGGCGTGCAGCTCGGACGTCTCATCCTCGATGGCGTGCATCAGCGACGCCGCGAGGCCCCGATAGGTGGCGGTGTGCTCGATCGCCGTCCTCGTCCAGGCGACCAGGGCCTCGTAGGGGGACGCCTGCTCCAGCAGGTCACGGCCGGTGCCGGACAGCGCCTCCATACGGTCGCGCATCAGCGCCTCCAGCAGGGCCTGCCGGGTGGGGAAGTGGGCATACAGGGTGCCGTTCGCGACGCCGGCGCGCCGGGCGACGTCCTCCAACGAGGCGTCCACGCCATGCTCGGTGAATGCGTTCGCCGCCTCGGCGAGCAGCCGTTCGTAGTTGCGGCGCGCATCGGCGCGCATGCGGCGCTGGCGTGGCCTGTCGGTGCTTGCCATACGGTGACTTCCTCGGTTGCTAAGTCGAGACTCTCTCAATATATTTCTTGAGGCAGTCTCAGCTTACTGGCCCTCATCCGGGCCCAGGAAAGGATCCCCATGACCACCATGGACAGACCCGTTCTCGTGATCGGCGCCACGGGCCGCCAGGGCGGCGCGGCCGTCGCCCACCTGCTGGCGGCCGGCCGGCCGGTACGAGCCCTGGTCCGCGACCCCGGCGCCCCCGCCGCCAAGGCGCTCGCGGCGGCGGGGGCCAAGCTGCGCATCGGGAACCTGGACGACCCCGGTTCCCTGGCCAGGGCCGCGACCGGCGCGTACGGGGTCTTCGGTGTCACGCCCGACGACGAGGACTCCGACCGCGAGGTCCGGCGCGGCCTCGCCCTGGCCGACGCCGCCGTCGCGGCCGGTGTCTCGCACCTGGTGTTCGCCTCGGTCGGTGGTGCGGAACGCGGGACCGGCATCCCGTACTGGGAGAGCAAATGGCGCATCGAGCAGTACATCCAGAAGCTCGGCCTGCCCGCCACGATCCTGCGGCCCGTCCGGTTCATGGAGAACCACGCCATTCCCGGCCTGCCCCTCGGCGGGATCGCCGGACAGGAGCTCGTCCACCTCTTCGCCCCCGAGACGCCGGTGCAACTCATCGCCGTCACCGACATCGGCGCCTTCGCCGCCCTCGCCTTCGCCCACCCGGACGACTACCTCGGGCAAGCCATCGAGATCGCCGGCGACGAACTGACACCTCTCCAGGCCGTGGAGCTCATCAGCCGGAGCATCGACCGCGAGATCACCTACCGGCAGGTCGCCATCGACAGCGCCGGATGGGGCGAGGACGCCGGACGAGCCTTCGCCGACGGGCGGGGCCTGTGGCGGGCCGACATCGCGGCGCTGCGCCGACGCCACCCCGGCATGCTGGACTTCTCCTCCTGGCTCCAGCAAGGCGGCAGCGCCAGGATCCAGGAGCTGTTCACCACCCGAGAAAGCTGAACGTCCGCACGGGAAGCGACAGCGGCGCTGGGGTGGTCGGCGTGCGTGCCTTGGACGCCGCTCAGCCGGTGAGGAAGGCTGCCGGGCCGGGTCGCCGGCCTCGACCGCCATGGCGAGGGCCGCCCGGTGGTCCTCCACCGCCTGGGCCACCTCGCCCAGGCGGCGCGCCGCGACGCCCATGCCGTTGAGCGCGTCGGCCTCGCCGCTGAGGTAGTTCAGGCCGCGATGGTGCTCCAGCGCCTCCCGGTAGTGCTCCAGCGCCTGCGCGGAGCGTCCCTGCCACAGGCGGATCTGCCCGAGGTTGGCGCAGATCGTGCCCTGCCCGCCGGGCAGCCCGAGCGCCTCGAAGCCCGCCAGTGCCTGCCGCAGCGCCCGCTCGGCCTCGTCGTAGCGGGCGCTGCGGCATGTCGAACCCCGTCACCGTCCTGCCCGGCGCGATGCAGCCGCGAGATCCCGGCCGAGGTCGGCGACGCCTTCGCCGCTAAGGCGGGCTTCGACCCGCGCAAGCAGCGCGGTGCCTACCCCTACTTCCGCATCGTCCCGCTCCAGGTGCAGGCCTGGCGCGAGGTGAACGAGCTCGCCGAGCGCGATCTCATGATCGACGGGAGGTGGCTCAGCGCTCCGGATACGGATAGGTGATCTCCTGGAGTCATGCCGGTCAGGCGAGGCCGGCGTCGTGGGCGAGGAGTGCGATCTGGGTGCGGTTGTCCAGGGAGAGCTTGGTCAGGATGCTGGAGACGTGCGCTTTCACCGTGGTGATGCCCATGGCGAGCTCGGCGGCGATGTCCGCGTTCGACCGGCCGTGCGCGATCGCGAGAGCCACTTCGTGCTCGCGGGGGGTGAGGGCGGCGAGCGCGGCGCGGGCCCGTTCGTAGGCTCCGGCCTGGGCGACGGTCCGGTCCATCAGCCGCCGGGTGATGCGCGGGGACAGGATCGGTTCCCCCGTCGCGACCCGGGTGACCGCTTCCACGATCTGCGGCGGCGGGGTGTCCTTGAGGAGGAATCCGCTGGCGCCCGCGCGCAGCGCGTGCAGGATGTTCTCGTCGGTGTCGAAGGTGGTCAGCACGATCACCTCCGGCGGACGGGCGCGGGCGCGCAGCCGGCGGGTGGCGGTGATGCCGTCCACGCGCGGCATGCGCAGATCCATGAGGACGACATCGGGGGCGTGGGCGTCGGTGGCGGTGATGGCCTCCTGGCCGTCGGCCGCCTCGGCGACGACGGTGATGCCGGCGGTGCCGTCGAGCATCATGGACAGCCCGGCGCGGACCAGGGCGTCGTCGTCGACCAGGAGCACGCGGATCACTCGGGCCATGGTAGCCAGGCCTGGAGCCGGAACTGCCCGCCGGTGCTCTGGTGGTCCAGCTGTCCGCCGGCCAGCCGTATCCGCTCGGTGAGTCCGACCAGGCCGACGCCGCTGCCGGGCGCGGTCGGCGCCGAGCCTGACGGGGGCAGCGGGTTGCTGAGGGTGATCAGCAGGCGTGTGCCGGGCGTGCCGCTCAGCAGCACCTCCACCGGCCGGCCGGGGGCGTGCTTGCGGGCGTTGGTCAGCCCTTCCTGTACGACGCGGTAGCCGGTCCTCCCGGTGGCGGGCGGGGCGGCGCCGGTGGTGTCGTCGCTGATGTGTACGGCTTGGCCGGCCTGGCGTGCTTCGGCGACCAGGCGTGGCAGGTCGGCCAGCGTGGGCCGGGGCTCCAGCTCGTTCAGGAGGTCGTCCTCCTCGCGCAGCAGACCGATCACCTGGCGCAACTCCTCAAGCGCCTGGTGCACTCCGGAGCGGACCACGCCGGCGGCCCGGGCGAGCTGCTCGGGAGAGGAGTCCGGGCGGTATTCCAGCGCCCCGGCGTGCGTGGCGACCAGCGACAGGCGGTGGGCCAGCACGTCGTGCATCTCCCCGGCGAGCTTGCGGCGCTCGGCCATCCGGGCCTCGGCGACCCGCCTGCCCTGCTCGGCTTCGGCGCGACTGGCGCGCTCGCTCAGCGAGATGAGCAGGGCGCGGCGGGAGCGGGCCAGCGTCCCCCAGCCGAGCAGCGCGCCGTACGCGGCACAGATCAGCAGGAGCCACCAGCCGAAGGAGATGCCGGAGTTCGGCCGCCACAGCCCCTGAACCAGGTGCGCCGCGATGCCCGCCGTCGCCACCGCCGCCGCGACGGGGAACCGCCTGTGCTGGGCCACCTGCAGTGCCCCCAGCGTCGCCGCCGGCGTGGCCACCGGGGAGGCCACGGCCAGGAGGGTGGCGGCGAGCGCCCCGGAGACCGGCCACCACAACTGGGCGAGCGCCGCGACCAGGCTCACCGCCGCGACCGCGACATCCAGCCCCGGCATGGACCCGCCAGTCTCTCCCCACAGCAGCACGCCGGTCAGCGCGCCCACTCCGAGGATCACGCCCGCCATCGCCACAGGTCGCGGGGATCGCATCTCGGTCACCGGCCCAGGCTAGTCGTCGGCACGGGAGCGCCATCACCTACCAAAGTCGGACCCGGACCCCACCAGGGAAGGACAGAGCCCGACCGTGCGCCCGATGCGGCGGGCTGGGGAGCCGGGCGAGGCTGACCAGCATGAACATCTCGATCAGAAGACCTCTCCTCGCCGTGATCGGCGCACCCGCCGCCGCTCTGGCCGTGTGGGCCTTGGCGGTGCCTGTGGCAGGCATCACGCCGACCGTGCGGATGGGCGGCGGCACGCAAACGATCGGCCCGGTGCCGGTCGTGGTGGCGAGCCTGCTGGCGGGGCTCATGGGCTTGGCGCTCGTGGCCGTCCTGGAGCGATGGGCGGCCCGGCCCGGCCGTATCTGGACGATCATCGCCCTGGTCGTGTGTGTCCTGTCCCTTCTGGGCCCGCTCGGCAGCGCCGTCGGCGCCGGCGCCATGCTGGTGCTGATCCTGCTGCATCTGGTCGTCGGCGCGGTGCTCATCCCGGGGCTGGTACGGCGATGAGCCTGCCCTACGGATACCTCTTCACCGTGGCGGTCATCGCGATCTGCTGCCTGTTCGCGCTGGCGGCACCGGCCCGGCCGCGGCCCCTGGCCATGCTCGGGTTCCGCCTCGGCGTGGCACTCAACGAGCTGCCCTTCGTGGCGTCCGCCTGGCTCCTGGCCGCCACGGTTCTGGCCCTCGTCCTGGGTGACCTGACCTCGCCCGTCGTCGCAGGAGGGGCGGCGGTGACCATGGCGGGCCTGGTCCTGGTGGCCTGGCGTGGCCATCTGGCGCTGCCTGCCGTGCGACGCGCGATGGGGCCGGTGCCCGTCACGCGTCGCCTGCCGTACGGGCGGATCCTGCTCAGCCCGTTCCTCCGCCGCCACCGCGCCGTGGAGCGGATTCCCGACATCCGGTACGGTCCCGCCGGCAAGCGCAACCTGCTGGACCTCTACCGCCACCGCTCCCGGCCCACCGCGGCCCCGGTCCTGATCCACCTGCATGGCGGCGGCTACAGCGGGGGCAGGAAGAACAGCCAGGCGCTGCCGCTTCTGTACCGTCTGGCCGGCCAGGGCTGGGTGTGCATCAGCGCGAACTACCGTCTGCGCCCGCAGGCCAGCTTCGAGGACCACCTGGTGGATGCCAAGAGGGCCGTCGCCTGGGTCCGGGAGCACGGCCGCCTCTACGGCGCCGACCCCGATCGGATCTTCCTCGCGGGCAGCTCGGCCGGCGCCCACCTGTCGGCCATGGCCGCGCTCACTCCGAGCGACCCCGCCTTCCAGCCCGGTTTCGAGCAGGTGGACACATCCGTCGCGGGGGTGATCGGCCTGGGCGGCTACTACGGCCCTTACAGCACGGACCCGCAGACCTCGCCTCTTGCCCATGTCCGGCCGGATGCGCCGCCGTTCTTCCTGGCCCATGGCGACCGTGACACCGTCGCCCCGGTAGAGGGCGCCCGGCTCTTCGCCGAACGCCTGCGCGATCTCTCGGCCCAGCCGGTCGTCTACGCCGAACTGCCTGGCGGGCAGCACGCCTTCGACCTGTTCCACTCGCTGCGCTTCGAAGCCGTCATCAACGCCGTAGAGGCCTTCACCGCCCGAGTCCTGTCACCCGGTTCCTCGACGGCCGACCGCTAGCTCGCGCGGCACTCGCCCCGCTCGACCTCAGTGCTGGCGTCGCAGAGTCCAGAACAGCCAGGTGCCGGAGGCCGCGCACGTGGCCACGTCCCAGCCCTGACCCCCGAGTTCGGAAAGCACCGCGACCAACTGGTCGTAACTGCCGGTGAACATGCGCTCATTGCCGCCGGGCGTGTTGACCCGGATGGTCTGCTCGTTCCACAACCATTCGACGGTGGCGAACTCGTACGTGAAAATCGTTGCCCCCATTCGGGTCGACCGCCACAGGAGACGGCAGCGCTACATGATCGTATATCAACGTCTCGCCCATCACGGAGTGGCGGGGCTGCCGGTCGCGGCGTTGGCGAAGCGCTGGGCCAGATGGGCGAAGGCGTCCTTGAGCTCGGCCGGGCCGACGACCTCGATGTCGGCGTCGAACCTGCCGATGGCGGCGGCCAGAGCAGGCCATGACCACGAGCCCAGGACGAGCCGGCAGCGGTCCGGGCCGAGTTCCTCGACGACTCCGTCGCGGGTGTAGCGGGACACGGCGGCGGCGGGCAGGTCGAGGATCACCTCGCCGCGGCAGGGCCAGTCGCCGGAGCCGTCGGAGCCCAGGAACCTGCCGGCCACGAAGGCGGCCACCTCACCTCCGGGCAGCTCGCGCGGGGTGAAGCGGGGCCCGGTAGGGGTGCGCGGAGTGATCCGATCGGCACGGAAGCTGCGCCAGTCCTCGCGGTCGAGGTCCCAGGCGACGAGGTACCAGCGCCCGCCCCAGGTGACGAGGTGGTGAGGCTGCACCCGGCGCGGCGGGGTGTGCACGCCGTTGTCGTCCGCTCCTGGTGGGGATGCGGGGCCGTAGTCGAAGCGCAGCACCTCGCGGGCATGGACGGCGGCGCTGAGTGCCATGAGCACACCGCTGTCGACCTGTGGGTCCGGCCGGATCGCGGGCCGCTCGACGGCGGTGACCTGGAGGGTGTCGATCCGGTGGCGCAGCCGTGCGGGCATGACCTGGCGGACGGTGTTCAGCGCGCGTGCCGCGGCTTCCTCGATGCCGGCACCGGTGGTGGTGGCGATCTGGAGTGCGATGGCCAGGGCGACGGCCTGCTCGTCGTCGAACAGCAACGGGGGCAGCTCCGTGCCGGCCTCGAGCCGGTAGCCGCCGTCGGGCCCCTTGAAGGCCGCGATGGGATAGCCGAGCTCGCGCAGGCGATCGACGTCTCGGCGCACGGTGCGCTGGCTGACGTCCAGCCGCTCGGCCAGCAGCGCTCCCGGCCAGTCCCGGCGAGCCTGGAGCAGCGAGAGCAACGACAGCAGTCGCGCTGAGGTCTTCGGCATGATTCCCATATTGCCCGGAGAAGCGGCCACTCCCTGGCCGCTTCTCCTGTGACTGTTGTCGCGTGCCACTCAACGACGACAACCCGAAAGGCCCCAATTCCGTGACCGCCACCTCCACGTCCCCCTCAACCCTCGACGCCGAGCGGGGTGACCTGCTCGCCGCGCTCGCGACCGCGCGATCCGCCCTGACCGACACCATCCGCGGGCTCGGCGACGAGCGACTGGGCGAGCGCCCGACGGTCAGCGCCCTGTGCCTGGGCGGGCTGATCAAGCACGTCGCGTCCATGGAGGAAGGGTGGATGCGCTTCGTGGTCGAGGGCCCATCGGCGATGCGCCACGACCTGCCCGACGGTGTCACCTGGGATGACCTCGCGGCCGGTATCGCGCGCGAGATCCCGCAGTGGGCGATCGATCACCAGAACGACTTCAGGATGCTGCCCGGCGAGACACCGGCCCGGATCCTCGCGCGTTACGAGCGGGTCGCCGCCCGCAGCGAGGAGATCGTCGCCGCCGTCCCCGACCTGTCGGCGACGCACCCGATGCCGGATGCGCCCTGGAACGAGCCGGGAGCGGTCCGGAGCGTGCGCCGGGTGCTGATGCACGTCATCGCCGAGACCGCCCAGCACGCCGGGCACGCAGACATCCTGCGCGAGACGCTCGACGGGCAGAAATCAACCTGAGCGTGACACGCTCTGCCGGATCGGCCCGTGGGCTCGGGTCGTGTACGCAATCGAAGGGAACGGCTTCACCGTGAAGATGCGCGAGCTGGGGGTCATCGGCTCGATGGGGGAGGGGGCCGACCGCGGCGGCAGCTCACGGCGCCGGCTCGTCACCGAGGTCGAGCACGCGCGCCGCGGCATGAGCCGATGACCGTTCTCGGCACCCGGGCGCTCAACCGCGCGACGCTCGCCCGGCAGTTGCTGCTCGATCGCGCCGACGTGCCGGTCCTCGACGCCGTCGCGCACCTGTGCGGCCTGCAGGCGCAGGAACCGCAGGAACCGTTCGTCGGGCTCTGGTCGCGGCTGCGCGCGTTCGACCCCGCGGTGCTCTCGGACCTGCTGATCCGGCGGAGCGTGGTGCGGACCCACCTCATGCGCCGCACCGTCCATCTCCTCACCGCCGACGACGCCCTGGCCTGGCGGGCCCGTCACGACGCCATGCTGCGCCAACGGGTACTCGGGAACTACCGCCGCGAGCTCGCCGGGGTGGACCTCGACGAGCTCGCGACCGCAGGCCGGGCGGTGATGGCCGACGACGAGCCGCGTTCGATGACCGAGCTCGCGCGGGCGCTGGCCGAGCGCTGGCCGGCGCCGGGGCCGCGGGCTCTGGGCGAGATGCTGATCGCCGCCCTCGTCCCGATGGCGCAGCTGCCGCCGCGCGGGCTCTGGCGGACGAGGGCGGGAGTGCGCAACGTCCCGCTCTCGTCCTGGCTGGGCCGCGAGATCGCCCCTCCTTCCCCGGACGGCTCCGATCCAGTGGGCCAGGCGCTGGTACGGCGCTATCTGGCCGCGTTCGGCCCCGCCGCCGCGGCCGACCTGCGCGCCTGGTGCGGCCTGGCCGGACTGCCGGCCGCGGTGGCCGCGATACGCGAGGAGCTGGTCACCTTCCGCGACGAGCGGGGCCGGGAGTTACTGGACCTCCCCGACGCGCCGCGCCCCGACCCCGACACGCCCGCCCCGGTGCGGTTCCTGCCGGCGTTCGACAACGCGCTCCTGGGTTACCACGACCGCAGCCGGATCGTCGACGACGCCCACCGCGGCCTGTCGGTCGCCGGCGCCCGCGTCGTCCTGGTCGACGGCCGGGTCTCCGCGACCTGGAGCGTGACGGCCGGCACCGTGACGGTCACCCCACTGCGCCTCTTCTCTCGGACCGACCGCGCCGCCGTGGCCGAGCAGGCGCGAGCGCTGGCGTCGTTCCTCTCCGACGACGACAGCCACCGCGTACAGATCGCCGCGTCTCCCTCCTGAGCGACGCCCCCGTGGGCGCCCGTGGGTTCAGCGCCGCGCTCCACGACCGGCTGCTCATCGGCCTGCGCCGGCCCGCCCGGGTGTCAGGACGGCGGTCACCGCCGCTGCCGCGACGGCGGCGAGCGCGGCGAGGACGAAGCCGTTGCTGAACCCGGAAAGGGTATCTGTGGTGAGGCTGGCCGCCGCCACGCTGGAGATGACCGCGGCTCCGATGGAGGCACCGAACTCGTGGAACGTGCTGACGATGCCGGAGGCGATGCCGGATTCGTGCGGGGCCACCTGACCGAGGGCGGTCGCCGAGGCCACGACGAAGATCGCGCCGGTCCCGGCGCCTGCTATCGCCATACCGGCCACCACTATCGCGGGGTGCATCGACAGCGCGGGCATGGCCATGCCGATCGCGGCGGCGAGCAGCCCGGCCACGCCGAGCCGGCGCGACCCCGCCTTGGCGATGGCCCGGCCGGTGAGGTTGGCCCCGAACATCGTCGCTCCCGCGACCGGCAGGAACAGCAGCCCTGTCTGCAGCGTGCCGAAACCCTGTGCGTGCTGGAAGTAGAACGTGCCGAGGAAGAACACCGCGATCATCAGGGCGGTGGCCATCAGGATGAGGAACGTGCCGGTGGCCACCGGGCGCCGGGCCAGCAGTGCGACGTCCATCAGCGGTGACCGGGCGGTCTTCTGCCTTGTCACGAACGCCAGGTAGCCGATCCCGGCCGCCAGGACGAGCCAGCCCGTCGTGGCGGTGAACCATCCGTGGTCTCCGGCGCGGGTGATCGCGTAGATCAGGACGCCGGATGAAGCGGTGACCAGCAGGGCGCCGAGCACGTCGAGCCGGGGCCGGGGCGCGGCGACACTCTGGCGCGGCAGCATCCGGGCGAGCGCCGCGACGATCACCAGTCCGATGGGCACGTTGACGTAGAACACCCATGGCCAGCCTGGGCCGGCGGTGAGCAGTCCTCCCAGAATCACGCCGAGGGCCGCGCCGCCACCGCCGAGCGCGGACCAGACCCCCAGGGCCTTGTTCCGCTCGTCACCGTCGAACAGGCGCACCACCAGTGACAGGGCCGACGGAGACAGCAGCGCCGCGCCGAGTCCCTGCGCGATGCGGCCGCCCAGCAGCATGTCGGCCGAGCCGGCTAACCCGGTCACCAGTGACGCCGCCGTGAAGATCAGCAGGCCGGCGAGGACCACCCGCCTGGCCCCGATCAGGTCGGCGATCCGCCCGCCCAGCAGCATCAGGCCGCCGAACGTCAGCGTGTAAGCGGTGACCGTCCACGTCACGGCCTGGCGGCTCAGGCCCAGGTCGGTCTCGATGTGGGGCAGTGCGATGGCCACGACGGTGACGTCGAGGATCAGTATCAGCTGGGCCACCCCGAGGAAACCCAGGATGCGCCATCGCAACGGATGAGGCGAACCACCCTGCGCGGATGGGTCGTGGATCTGTTCGGTCATCGAACACCTCTCACCATAAGTCGTACTCCGATGTACGACTTCCAACGGTGACAGTAACACGTACATTCCCGTACGAGTTAAGCTGGTGGCATGCCTACCGCCGCCGGCCCGCGTCGCCGCGCAGACGCCGAACGCAACATCGCCCGCATCGTCTCCGCAGCACGCGAGAGCCTCGGCACTGATCCGCACGCGAGCATCGACGACATCGCCAAGGCCGCCGGAGTAGGCCGGATGACGCTCTACGGTCACTTCCGCAACCGGGCGGAGCTGGTCGAAGCCGCCCTGGCCGAAGCGCTGCGCGCCGGCGAGGAGGCACTGTCGGCCGTCGACCTCGGCGGCGACGCGCAAGACGCCCTGACCCGGCTGCTCGACTCCAGCTGGGCCCTGGTGGTCGAATCGATGTCACTGCTGGCGGCAGCCCAGGGAACCCTTCCCGTCGGGCGCATCCGCGAGCTGCACGCCGCCCCTGCCCAGCGCGTCGAAGAACTCATTCGCCGCGGTCAGGACGAAGGCGCGTTCCGTACCGACCTGCCGATCACCTGGCTGGTCAGCGTCGTGCACCACGTCATGAAAGGCGCCGCGGAGGAGAACCGCGCCAAGCGCCTGAAGACAGAGGATGTCGCCCACGTCGTCACCGCGACGGTGCTATCCATCCTGGCCGCCCCCCACGCGTGACGCCGCCCCCGGCGAACTGCCGGGAACTGGGCTAGCCTTTTCGGGACATCGGTCGCGTCCCGGAGGTGTTCATGCAGCAAAGCAAGGTCACGGTCGCCGTCTCGACGCGAGGGCGCGCCCGCTAAGCAGCTGGTCGACGCTCCTCGCTTCGAAGCGGTCTTCGATCCCATGACCGTTTCCTTTGCTGAGGTCTCTGTTTTGCGTGCTCTCATGTCCGCGCGTCTCGGCGCGGACTTCTCCAAGCTGTGGACCGCCTCGGCGGTGTCCAACGTCGGCGACGGCGTGCCCTGGGGGATCGTCGTGGCCACCCAGTTCCAGCAGGCGGTGCCGGACGAACTACGCGGACTGGCCGGCAGCGTCTACGCCCTCACCCAGGTGGGCGGCGCCGCAGCCGGATCGCTGCTCGGCGGGTTGATCGCCCAGGCCGCGCCGCTCTGGGCAGCCGCTGCCGCCGTGACCGTCATCGCAGCGGCCGCCTGGCGTCCGCTGCGTGCCGCTTCAGTCTTCCTGACGGAAGACGACGGCGGTGCCCAGCGCGGCGTCGGCCGGCACGAACACCTCACCGCGGCCGGTGCGGGTGATCGGGACGTCGTTGTCGTGCAGGAGCCGCTCGGTGGCGGTGAGGTCGCGTACGGACACCGCGTACGCGACGAACGCCGGCAGGGTCGCCGGGCGCTTGCCGGGCAGCAGGGAGGCGAGCGCTGATGCGGCCACGACGGTGACGCCGGCCTGGTCGAAACGCGCCACCTGGCCAGCTGCTCCCTGGCCGAAGTAGGTGCCGAAGCGCCGCTCCAGCTCGGGCAGCGCCGGGTCGGCGACGCACAGCACGCATTCGACCAGCCCGGTCGCACCGTTGGGATGACCGGTGCGCTGCCGGTCCTCAAGCACCCCCAGAGGGGTGTTCTCGGCGAACCCGATCCTGCCTTCCGGCACGCGCCCCGGAGGCAGATCGGGCTCGGAGATCTCCAGGTAACGGACGGGCTCCATCGTGGTCCCCGCGCTGGTCTCGACAGGTCGCTGGATGGCGTGCACACCGCCGTGGCCGACGCCGGCCGCGGTGAGCCGCGCCGCGACCCGGTCGATGTCCGGTGTGTCGGCGATCACGATGTGGACGCCCTGGAAACGGTGCAGAAAGGACGCGATGCTGGCGGCGGTGGCGCGGATGGCGGCCATCAGCCCCGGCAGCTGGTCGTCGGGCACCTGCAGCGGGATCGGCCGGGCTTCGCCGGGCATGCGGCCGGGATCTTCGATGACGGCCACCAGCTCGATGAAGTTGCCGGGGAAGTACACATGGGTGTTGGCCACCCCGAACGGCTCGGCGGGGCCTCCCGGAACGCGCGGCAGGACGGGGAAGGCGGGTGCCGGCACGGTGAAGCCGAGTCGCCGATAGAGCTCGCTCGCCTGGTTCAAGTCCCGCACGATGTGGCCCACGTGATGCAGGCCGTTGACGTCGTTGCCCATGACGGGCCTCCTCCGTTGTCGTAGGTGCGTCAAAATGTGAGAGTGAGCTTTCTTTTGAAGGTATACCCTCAATTGCGTGCACGGTAGGATTTCGCGCATGGGTGACGGTGGGCTACGCGAACGCAAGAAGGCCAAGACCAGAGAGGCGATCCTGCGCGAAGCGTTCAGGCTCTTTCGTGAGCGCGGCTACAGCGCCACCACTGTCGAGCAGATCGCCGAGGCCGCAGAGATCTCTCCCGCCACCTTCTTCCGCTACTTCCCGACCAAGGAGCATCTGGTCACGCTCGACGGCTTCCCGCCTCTCGTCGAGGCCCTGGCCGCTCAGCCGCCGGGCGCGCCCGTCACCGTGCTGCGCGGCGCGTTCCGCACGGCGTTCGCCGCCCTGTCCGCCGAGGAGATCGCCGCGGGACACGCCCGGGAGGTGTTCGCGGCCACCGTGCCCGAACTGCTGGTGGCCAACCTGCGCAGAAGCCCGGGCCTGATCCGTGAGGTCAGCCAGATCGTGGCGGACAGGGCCGGATGCGGTGCGGACGACCCGCGGATACGGAACGCCACCGGTGCGGTCTTCGGGGTCGTGGCCATGGTCTGGCTGCACTGGGCACAGGACCCCGGCATGGACGGACCCGCCGAGATCGACAGGGCGCTGGCAGACCTGGAGGCCGGCCTGGCTGCCGGGCCTCTTCGATCGGGGACGTAGCAGCCTGTGAGGCGTGCCGTCGGACGCGGAGTGGGTGGGACGAGAGCGGCGCTTGGCAAGTCCGGTGCGGCGTGGCACGATCGCGCAGGTGGCCAGCAGACCCGCCGCGGCGCAGCACCTGCGCGACCTCGCGCTGCTGCGCCGCGTTCGCGACCGGATCGACCGGGAGTACGCGCAACCGCTGGACGTCGAGGCGCTCGCCCGCGGGGTGAACATGTCGGCCGGGCACCTCAGCCGCCAGTTCCGGCTCGCCTACGGCGAGTCGCCGTACGCCTATCTGATGACCCGGCGCATCGAGCGCGCGATGGCGCTGCTGCGTCATGGCGAGCTCAGCGTCACCGAGGTCTGTTTCGCGGTCGGCTGCGCGTCGCTGGGCACCTTCAGCACCCGCTTCACCGAGTTGGTCGGTGTCCCGCCCAGCACGTATCGGGGCCAGACGGCTCGCGTGACGGCGGAGATGCCGTCGTGCGTCGCGAAACAGGTGACCAGACCGGTCAGGAATCGAGAAGCGCGGGTCACGCAGCCGCAACTAGCGTGACTGCCATGGACATCACCATTCACGCGAGCTTCCTGCCGCATGACGATCCGGACGCCTCGTTGGCCTTCTATCGTGACGCCCTCGGCTTCGAGGTCCGCCACGACGTCGGATACGAGGGGATGCGCTGGATCACGGTCGGCCCGGCCGACCAGCCCGGCACGTCCATCGTCCTGCAGCCGCCTGCCGGTGACCCCGGCATCACCGACGACGAGCGCCGCACCATCGCCGAGATGATGGCCAAGGGCACCTTCGCCGGCATCATCCTGGCCACCCCCGACCTCGACCGCACCTTCGAACGGGTGCAGGCCAGCGACGCCGAGATCGTCCAGGAACCGACCGAGCAGCAGTACGGCGTACGCGACTGCGCCGTCCGCGACCCGGCCGGCAACCTGATCCGCATCCAGGAACTACGCTGAGCCATCCCGCGATCGTGCCGCCCGCTGCCGCTCCGGCCGCGCGCCGGTTGGCCTGAGTGCAGAGCCGCCACGGGGCCGAAGCGAAGAAGAATCAGACATACTGCTCGAAGCTGGTTAGATCGGGCCAGGCGACGCCGCCGGAGACCGCGAAGGCGGCTCCTCATAAGAGATGGAGACACGATAAGCATGGCCACGAGGACGGACACGCAGTCGCCTGCGCTGCACGTTGCCGACATTCACGATGTGATCCGCGTGCACGGCGCGCGCGTGAACAACCTCAAAGACGTCAGCATCGAGATCCCCAAGCGACGGCTGACGGTGTTCACCGGCGTCTCCGGCTCGGGCAAGAGCTCGCTGGTGTTCAGCACGATCGCCGCGGAGTCGCAGCGGCTGATCAACGAGACCTACAGCGCCTTCGTCCAGGGCTTCATGCCGACGCTGGCGCGGCCCGAGGTCGACGTGCTCGAAGGGCTGACAACCGCGATCATCGTCGACCAGCAGCGGATGGGTGCCGACCCCCGCTCCACCGTCGGCACCGCCACCGACGCCAACGCGATGCTCCGCATCCTCTTCAGCCGGCTCGGGCAGCCGCACATCGGCTCGCCCCAGGCGTTCTCCTTCAACGTCGCCTCGATCAGCGGAGCCGGCGCGGTCAACATCGAGCGCGCCGGGAAGACCGTGAGGGAGCGTCGCGACTTCAGCATCACCGGCGGCATGTGCCTGCGCTGCGAAGGCCGGGGCACGGTCTCCGACATCGACCTCACCCAGCTCTACGACGACTCCAAGTCGCTCGCCGAGGGCGCGTTCACCATCCCCGGCTGGAAGTCGGACAGCTTCTGGACGGTGCGGGTCTACGCCGAGTCGGGCTTCGTCGACCCGAACAAGCCGATCCGCAAGTACACCAAGAAGGAGCTCAACGACTTCCTCTACAGGGAGCCGGTCAAGGTGAAGGTCGACGGCGTCAACCTCACCTACGAGGGGCTGATCCCCAAGATCCAGAAGTCGTTCCTGTCCAAGGACAGGGAGGCGATGCAGCCGCACATCCGGGCGTTCGTGGACCGGGCGGTCACCTTCACCACCTGTCCCGAGTGCCATGGCACCCGGCTCAGCGAGGCCGCCCGCTCCTCGCGGATCGGCGGGATCAACATCGCCGACGCCTGCGCGATGCAGATCAGCGACCTGGCCGACTGGGTCCGCGGCCTCGACGAGCCGTCGGTCGCACCGCTGCTCGCCAAGCTGCTGCACACCCTCGACTCGTTCGTGGAGATCGGGCTGGGCTACCTCTCGCTCGAACGGCCGGCGGGCACGCTGTCGGGCGGTGAGGCACAGCGCACCAAGATGATCCGCCACCTCGGCTCCGCGCTCACCGACGTGACCTACGTCTTCGACGAGCCCACCATCGGCCTGCACCCCCACGACATCCAGCGGATGAACGAGCTGCTGATGCGCCTGCGGGACAAGGGCAACACGGTGCTCGTCGTCGAGCACAAGCCGGAGGCGATCGCGATCGCCGACCACGTCGTCGACCTCGGCCCCGGCGCCGGTACGGCAGGCGGCACCATTTGCTACGAGGGGACCCTGGAGGGCCTGCGGGGCAGCGGCACCATCACCGGCCGCCACCTCGACGACCGGGCCGCCCTCAAGGAGACGCTGCGGACGCCCAAGGGCACGCTGGAGATCCGCGGCGCCACCCGCCACAACCTCCAGGACGTCGACGTCGACATCCCGCTCGGGGTGCTCTGCGTCGTCACCGGCGTCGCCGGCTCCGGCAAGAGCTCGCTGATCCACGGCTCCATCCCCGCCGGCGCGGGTGTCGTCTCGGTCGACCAGGGAGCGATCAAGGGCTCACGGCGGAGCAACCCGGCGACCTACACCGGACTGCTCGACCCGATCCGCAAGGCGTTCGCGAAGGCCAACGGCGTGAAGCCGGCGCTGTTCAGCGCCAACTCAGAAGGCGCCTGCCCCAACTGCAACGGCGCCGGCGTCATCTACACCGATTTGGGGATGATGGCCGGCGTCGCCACCACCTGCGAGGAGTGCGAGGGGAAGCGGTTCCAGGCGGCGGTGCTGGACTACCACCTCGGCGGGCGCGACATCAGCGAGGTGCTCGCGATGTCGGTGAGCGAGGCCGAGGAGTTCTTCGGGGCCGGCGAGGCGCGCATCCCGGCCGCGCACGCCATCCTCAACCGGCTCGCCGACGTCGGGCTCGGCTACCTCAGTCTCGGCCAGCCGCTCACCACGCTGTCCGGCGGCGAGCGGCAGCGGCTCAAGCTGGCCACCCACATGGCCGACAAGGGCGGCGTCTACGTCCTCGACGAGCCGACCACCGGCCTCCACCTCGCCGACGTCGAGCATCTGCTCAGCCTGCTCGACCGGCTCGTCGACGCCGGCAAGTCGGTCATCGTCATCGAGCACCACCAGGCGGTCATGGCGCACGCCGACTGGATCATCGACCTCGGCCCAGGCGCCGGCCACGACGGCGGCAAGATCGTCTTCAAGGGCATCCCCGCCGACCTCGTCGCCGCCCGGTCCACCCTCACCGGCGAGCACCTCGCGGCCTACGTCGGCACCTGACCGAGGCCCTCGCGGACACCGTGAGACGAGCTCTCGTCTCGGCGTCTCACGGTGCCGTCCGGGCAGGTCATGTCCGCGATCCCCGGGCGGCTCAGGTTGCCGGGGTCGCGATCCGCGTACTGCTGCTCGGTCGGTTCCTGTAGGCGTGGTCGCGTCGTCCCCCTGCCCGACATCGCCGCACAAGGGCTGACATTGATCTATCACTTCTCGTGCAGTTGAATAATCGGGTTACCACCATGGGCGCCCCGGTGAACGAGCACTGCATCCTACAGCGGAGCGGTGACGGCCGAGGCCGACGGCGTCCGGCTCACCACGCCGGTGGGCGCGGTGCGCGACGTCCCCAAGTTCGACCTGACCATCCGCACCCTGGACAGGGACGGCAAGCCGCGCACCCCGACGGCCATGAGCGTCGTCGACGTCGACGGCACCAAGGGGGGCTCGGCCCGTACCGCATCGACGACGTGGGCGTGGTCGTGACCCGGGTCCCCGCGGGCACCGTCAGCGTGCTCCAGGTGCTCGACTGGGTGGACGGCGACGACCGCGCCAACCGGGGCTGGCTGTTCGACCCCGAGCTCACCATCACCGGCGACACCGAGATCACCCTCGACGCCCGCGACGGCCCGAGGATCTCGCTGGCAAGGACCTGCGCGGAGCACTCGTCCTGATCGACGCCGAGCCTGCCGAGGGCATCTTCGGAGTGCAGTGCGGCCTGCAGGTCGAGCGCGTGGGGCCGATCAGGGACGCCGGCGCCGCCGGCATCCTGGCCTTCAACGAGCAGCGCTCCTCCTGCCCGATCCCGCCGGCCATCTCGCAGAAGCCGTTCAGCGGGCCGATGCCGCCGGTCGGCATCCCCGGCTCCACCGCGTCGACTTCGAGGTGCACGCCGGGCCGTACACGAAGTACATGAACTCGCGCAGCACGTGGAAGACCGACGACGTCTCGTACACGGTGACCAACTCGAACTACCTGCACTGGTCCTACCCGCTGCCGAACCGCCGGTCCCAGTGGGTCTGGCCGCTCGACCCCACGATCGTGAGCCAGGCGGGAATGTCCGCGCTCATCACGCCCGATCCGGCCGAGGAACTGGAGGAGACCCGCTTCCGCGCCGACGTCTTCGACAAGCCGGGAAGCACGCGGCAGCAGTGGTTCGCCACGCCGAGCACGCCGGGCGCCGCGACCGCCTCCGACAAGGTGTACAAGCTTGGCGATCCGGACGCCGCGCCGCTCGAGAAGCTCGTGATCGGGCTGCCTGCGCGATGCACGCTTGATCTTGATAACCGGAGGACCCCGGCGGTCACCCGCTTGCGGCTACGCCTTCGGCTCCTGCGAGATCCGCACCATGTTGCCCGAGGGGTCGCGGAACGCGGAGTCGCGCGGGCCCCAGGGCTGATCGATGGGCTCCTGCAGGACCTCGGCGCCAGATTCCCGCACCTTTTCGAAGGTCGCGTCGAGATCGTCTGTCCGGAAGACGATCATCGGCAGAACGCCCTTGGTGAGCAGCTCCTGGAGGACGTCGCCGTCGGCCTGGGATCGGCCGGCGTGCGGCTCGGAGAGCACGATCTCGAGGCCAGGCTGGGTCGGGCTGCCGAGGGTGACCCAGCGGAATTCACCGGAGGCGACGTCGTTGCGCACCTCGAGGCCGAGCGCGTCGCGGTAGAAGGTGAGCGCCTCGTCCACGTCATTGACAGTGATGTGGCAGTACTGGAGTGCGATGGTCATGCGGCCAACGCTAGGCGGCGGCTCCGCGTTGCGCTTCTCGAATCCTGCTCGGCGTGTCCCTGGTCGGCCGGGTATGCACCTTCGCCACGCACGGGGGCATCGCCGTCACGGCGCGGTGCTCGCTGGCGCGGTAGGCGCTCGGCGTCTCCCCGACGATCTCGGTGAATCGCGAGCTGAACGAGCCGAGCGAGGTACAGCCGACCGCCATGCACGCGTCGGTCACGCTCATACCCGTGCGCAGCAGCGCCATCGCCCGCTCGATGCGGCGGGTCATGAGGTAGCTGTACGGGGTCTCGCCATAGGCCGCCCGGAACTGCCGCGAGAAGTGCGCCGGCGACATGAGCGCCCTGTGAGCCATCGTCGGCACGTCGAGCGGACGTGCGTACTCCCGGTCGATCAGATCCCGCGCCCGTCGCAGGTGCGCGAGGTTGGCGAGGTCTTGCGAGGTCATGGGGGGAGGGTATCACCGCTCTGTGAAGATGCCGCTGACCTGCGGGGATGCGGGGGAGCCGCGCGGAGCGAGGCGCTTGCCGCCCGGCCGCGTCCCGGCGTTCGGGTGGGCCGGGCTCGGAGTCGATTCGGGCGTCCCCGCCCGTCCTGGACCCGCCGAGATCGGCCTGCGCCACCTCGCAGGCCGAACCGGCCGATCACAGCGGCTGTGACGAAACGTACCGTCACCGGTCACGCCCTTCACGCCAAGGTGGCTCCCACCTAGCGGACGCGGACGAAGACGGGGTTGGAGTAGAACCACAGGTCTTCCCAGGGGCTCTCCTTGCCGTCGGCGAGCGGCTCCATCTCGTCGGTGCCGGTGCCGCGCACCCGGATGTAACTGTCCTTGTCCACATCGCGCAGGGTGTACGTGATGACGTGGTCCTGACCCTGCCGACGCCAGTCGCGTCTGCCGAAGCGGGCCACGACCTTCGTGGTGGGGTTGGTGTCGGCGTCGAGGTCGGCGCCCACGCCCGTGACCTGACCGACGATCAGGTCCACGCGCTGCACCTCCGGGTGGTCGCCGTTGGCGTTCGCGCGGTCCAGCGGCCGAAACCGGATCTCGACCTCGACGTCGGTCCGGTTGCGGCTGCTGACGGTGAGAGTCTCGCCCACGGTGGCCTCGCGGCCTTGGTTCCTGGCCGTGACGTCGAGGGCGGTGATCAGGTCGCCGGTGGCGACGAAGATCCGGCCGTTGCGCAGGGCGTCCATGACGTCGCCGTAGTCCTGGCGGGCCATCACGTAGGTCTTGCTGTACTCGCCCGGCCAGAAGTCCGCACCGCCGCGGGTCCAGTGCACGTGCGAGTCGGAGGTCGCGGTGATCCACCAGTGCCGGCCCTCGCCGAGCAGCGAGTCCCACAGGCCGCCGACCCGGGCGGTCATCTGGTCGAAACCTCCGTAGGTGGGGTGGTTGCCGTAACCGCCGCGTGCCCCGCCGTTCAGCGGGCCCGCCTGGTGGCCCGGCGCGCCCTCGAACCCGACGTAGACGTCGGGCGCGGCGTTGTTGCCGTTGCGGAACTCCCGAGGGGTGTCCTGGCCCCACACGCCCAGACCGGTCGCCGAGCGCGACGTGTGGTGGGCGATCACCAGCGGCTTCTGCCGCATGCCCCGTGCGGCCTTGAGGAACTCCACCATCTTGGCCTCGGTGTCGCGGCCCGGGTCGGAGGGGAAGGCGTCGTGCTTGGCGAAACGGCTCTCCAGCTCGAACAACTGCTGGGCCTCGTCGGCGTGGTGCGGGATCATCAGCGTGTGGTGGTCCAGTGCCGGGGCGTCGAACTCCATGCCCCAGAACTGCAGCACCTCGGGCACGAGCACGCGCGAGCGCAGCAGGTCGGGGTAGGCCTGCTCCAGGTTGACCTTCGAGTGCGTCGGGCCGCCGTGGTCGGTGCACATCGCCCAGGTCAGACCGAAGTGCTTGGCCATGATCGCGTTGGTGACGATCGGGTAGACCGCGTCGGCGCCCTTGTGGAACGTCGGCGGGTTCGTCTTGGTGTCGAACTCGCCGCTGTACTCCGAGTGGACGTGGTGGTCGCCCGCGCGCCACATCCGCCCGTTGCCTCTGTCGCCGAACCTGCGCTCGGCGTCGGCCTGCGCCGGGGTCCCGCCCATCAGGGGAGCCGCGGCGGCCAGCGTCGCACCGACACCGGCGTACTTGACCAACCGACGCCGCGAGAGCCCGGAAAGCTGGGACTCTTCGTCGTTCTTGTCCTTCACGGTGGAGCCTTTCGTCCTGCTGCGAGGCGGGGTGCCGACGGCTGAGTGTTCAGGAGCACGCTGAACGCAGCATGAACGGAGATCGGGACAGTCGAGAACAAATCCGGCACGCCTAAGCACCGTTGCGGCCGACATCGTCTGGCCGTCACGGTGAGCCCCAGAAAGTCGCTCCGCAGGACATGGAACGCGACCTCGACGACATCCTCGGCCCGGACCGCGCCGCCACGGTAAGTCGCCCCCGCCAGACGCGGCTTCTCGTTCCGATGCTCCGCGAGCGGCGATGGGAAGCGGCGGTCAGTGACGCTCGGCGAACAGCCGCGCGACGAGCTCACCCCGGCTGGAGACACCCGCCTTGCCGAAGGCGTGGCAGGTCAGCCACTGGCCGTCGACGGTGCGGATGCGTACCCGGGCGCTGCCCCGATCGCGGCCGCGGGCGATGGCCCGCGCCTGCAGGGCCGTGCCGACCACCCAGATGGGCAGTCTCAGGCCAAGCGCCGACGGGACGGACGGGCCGTCCGGCAGCAGCGCGAGATAGTGGCGCGCCTCCTCGTTGAGGGACGTGGCCTCGCCGTACTCGTCGAAGAGCAGCAGCCCCGGCGCCGAGCCTCGGATCGCGCCGCCCGGCTCGGAGGGACGGGCGAACCGGCGCAGCCGGTCGGCGAGCGGCCCGGACAGGCTGGCGAGCAACGCGACCTCGTCCGGGCCGAACGCCGCGCCCGGCCGCATGCGGAAGAGGCTGACCACACCCCACGGCCGCTCGCCGATCCGCAACACGGCGCGCAGCTCGCGTCCACGCCCGGGGCGAGCAGGCGGCGGAAGCGGGCGATGCGCGCAGGCAGGTCGCCGGTGGCCGCGCGCAGACCGGCCGCCGGGACGGCGGCCCTGGCCAGGTCCCGGAACGCCAGGACGTTCTCCTCCAGGAACTCGCTCTCCCAGTAGGCGCCGCAGTCCTCGCCGGAACCCAGATTCATGACCAGCATGGGCGCCGTGACCAGGCCGGTCTCGGGGTCCGTGGCCGTCCACACGGCCGCGTCGTACGGAACGAACCGCCGCAACCTGTCCGAGGCGCGGCTGAACAGCTCCAGCGCGTCGCCGGCGCGCTCCGCGGCCGACATCACCTCGGCCTGACGGCGCCGGTCGGTCATCGGGCCTCCTCCTGTGATCGGGACGCCGCCGAGCTTGCCCGATCCTCCACTCGCGGCCAACCCCTCAGTTGAGGGGGCCACGGTTGGCGGGGAGCGTCGGCCGCCGGTCCCCTGGAACGGGGGATGGGGCTCGGCTCCGGCGAGCGTGAGGCTCGAGGTCCTGACACGCGACGAAGGGAAGACATGGACATCGCAATCGTCGGAGCGGGCGCCGCCGCGGTCGCTCTGCTGGATCGGCTGGCGGCCACCGCCGCGGAGGCTGGCGGCGTCACCGTGTTCGAGCCGTCGGCGAACCTGTGGCGGGGCCGTCCGTACGGGCCCGACCTGGACGCCGTGCTGGTCAACGCGCCACCCGCCATCATGTCGATCCGCCACCTGGATGCCGGGCACTACGCGGCCTGGCTGGGTGAGCGCGCCCCCGCCCACCTCGACGCCCTGCTGGGACAGCCGCTGGTTCCTTGGCGACCAGCGTGGCCTCGCCCATGGTGCCGGTCAACGCGTCCGTCCTGATGCGGTTGTTCGACAGCGGACAACTCACCGTCGCCGCGGGAGTTCGCGAGGTCGAAGTGGCGCGGGGGCGGTTCCGGGTGCGCTGCGACGTCGGTACATGGGACGCGGACGTCGTCGTCAACGCCGTGAACCCGCCGCCGCAGTCCGTGCCGCACGCGGCCGGTCAGCTGGTCGGCTCCCTGCTGGCCGGCGGGCTCGCGGCGCTGCACCCCGCCGGTGGGCTGGTCCCGGCCGACCCGCGCCTGAACGTGGTCGGGGACCTCGCCGGCGGCGGCTCGTTCATCACCTCCAGCATCCCGGGCGTCGCCGCCCACACCGCCCACGCCGCCCACGCCGCCCGGGCAGCCCAGGCCGCACTCGGGCATGAGAGAGCTGATCCCGCAGGGCCGTTGTCCGGGTTCGCGGGCGTTTGTGGTTGCCTAGGACTGGCCGGTGAGGATTCGCCGCAGGACCTGCCCGTCTGGGGCGCTTGCCCAGGTCCATGTGGCCGACCGCTGTCCCGTGGACTGGCCGGACGACCCCGGCGGCCGGCTGACGTCCGCCGAGCTGGCGTCGGCCTGGATCGCGGTGCGGGCGGACGGCGTGCTCGGGTACATGGGGCTGACCCGGGACGCGGAGAGATCACGACGATCGGTCGCTGCAGGCCTGCCGGCCGAACGTCCTGATGTCGCCGCCCGCATCGCTGGCCACGGTCTGACACGGGTGATCCAGGGTGTATGGGGCGAGTGGACGCCGCCTGCGCACATGACCGATCATGGGGCAATGTCGCTCCGCACGCACGAGGTCGATCTGTTCGAGAGCTCCAGGGGCCGCATGGAGGCGATCGCCTACCGGCTGCTGGGATCGGCCGGTGATGCGGAGGACGCGGTGCAGGATACGTACCTGCGCTGGCATGCGGCGGACCGGGAACGGATCGAGACGCCCGAAGCGTGGCTGACGAAGGTGCTCACCAATCTCTGTCTCAATCAGCTCACCTCGGCGCGGGCCAGGCGGGAGACCTACGTGGGGCAGTGGCTCCCTGAGCCGGTGCTGGACGGAGATCGGATACTTGGTCCCGCCGACACCCTCGAGCAGCGCGAGTCGGTCTCCATGGCGATGCTCACCCTCATGGAGCGGCTGTCCCCCAATGAGCGCGTGGTGTATGTGCTGCGCGAGGCGTTCGGGTACGCGCACCGCGAGATCGCGGAGATTCTGGACATCACCGAGTCGAACTGCCAGCAGATCTACCGGCGTGCCAAGCAGCATCTGGCCGTCGAACGATCCCGCACGGAGATCGATGCGGTCGCCGCGCGGAAGATCGTCGAGGAGTTTCTCGCCGCGGCCCTCAGCGGCGACACCGAGCCGCTGATCCGGCTGCTCGCCGACGACGCGGTCAGCATGGCCGACGGCGGCGGCAAGGTTCACGCCCGCAGGACCCCGGTCATCGGAGCGACGGGCATCGCGAAGTACCTGCGTGCTCTCTTCCAGCCGAGCGATGCCAAGCGAGCCTTCGTCGGTGGCAGTCCCGCCTTCTACGCCGTCGTCGTCAACGGCGGTCCTGCCGTGCTGGCCGAGGTCGACGAGCAGGTCATCGGCGTGTTCTGCCTCGATGCGACCCCCGGCGGTCTGGCGTCGATCCACATCCAGGTCAACCCGGACAAACTTCAGCGCATCGCGCGCCAGTGGGCGGCCGCTGGACCCCATCGCCCGCTGGTGGTGAATTGGTGACCCAGATCACACTCGTTCGCTGTCAGGGATCGCGCGCCTGTCCGGTTCAGGAGGTGAAAGCAACCAGATAGGAGCGAGCCATGAAGCATCGCATCGTCGTCCTGGGAGCCGGGTACGCCGGAGCCAACACCGCCGGTCGCCTCGCCAGGCGGCTGCACCGCGACGACATCGAGATCACCCTGGTCAACGGCGACCCGGAGTTCGTCGAACGGGTGCGCATGCACCAGCTCGCGAGCGGGCAAGATCTGCAGCCTCGCCCACTGCGCGACCTCTACGCGGGCACCGGCGTCCAGGTCCGGACCGCGCGGGTCACCGCTGTCGATGTGGAAGGCAAGACCGTCGATCTCGGCGGTGAGACCCTCGCCTATGACACCCTCGTGTACGCCCTGGGCAGCGCCATCGCCGATCACGGCGTCCCCGGTGTCGCAGAGCACGCCTACAACGTGGCCGGCAAGCAGGCCGCTCTCCGGCTGCGGGCGCGCCTGAGCGAGGTGAAGCCCGGTGGGACCGTGCTGATCGTGGGCGGCGGCCTGACCAGCGTCGAGGCAGCCACCGAGATCGCCGAAGCCCACCCGGACCTTGAAGTCGCGATCGCCGCCCGCGCCCGCGTCGGCGGCTGGCTCAGCGACAAGGCCCAGCGCCACTTGCGCGGCGCCTTGGACCGGCTCGGCATCACGGTCCACGACCATGCCGACATCACGCGCGTCGAAGCGAACGGCGTGGTCACCGGTGCAGGCAGAAGGATCCGGGCCCAGGTGACCGTGTGGACCGCGGGTTTCACAGTGCACCCGATCGCGGCCGCCACCACCCTTGAGGTGTCCGACAGTGGCGGGATCGTCGTCGACGCCAGTATGCGATCGGTCTCGCACCCCGATGTGTACGCCGTCGGCGACGCCGCGCTCGCCGAAGGAGCGGGTGGCAAGCCGCTGCGGATGTCCTGCGCCTCGGCGAACCCGATGGCGTGGCTGGCAGCCGACGTCATCGCCGCGCGCTTGACCGGTCGCAAGGTTCCCGAGACCACGATCGGCTACTCCTTGCAGTGCATCAGCCTGGGACGCCGCGATGGAATCATCCAGCGCGTGACCTCCGACGATCAGGTCACGTCCACCGTCATCACGGGCCGGACCGCCGCCCGCATCAAGGAGATGATCTGCGCCAGCGCGGCCTGGAGCATCTCCCATCCGACCATGATGATGCCGAGCCGCCGCCGCCACCTCGCGGTCACCGACGCAGTGGAGACCCAACTCCTCACCCGGTCATGACGAAGAGCGTTGCCGGCGTAGAGTTGCCGGGCGAGCGTGGTTGCCCGCTCGCCCGCCCGCTGAGTACGAGTCCGGATGGCGCTGCCATACGTGGCCGTTGTCGAGCGGATTCGGGTTCTTGCCGGACCTGGTGGCGAAGAGACGGTCGTCGAGGGCCTGGCCCGCGTGGTCGACGCCTTCCTGGCCATGCTCGGTGGCGGGAACGCCGGAAAGATGATCGTCAAGGTGTGACGCGGCCGTGGTGACGGACGCGAGACCGAAGATCGTCAGCCGGCACTGGAACCGGCCCGTTCCAGCACCACTACCGGAATCGCCCTGCTGGTCTTCGTTCGATATCGCTCGTAGTCCCCCCAGAGTCCCGCCATCATCTCCCACAGGCGTTGTCGTTCCTCTCCCTCCGCCTCCACGGCCGTCACAGCGAACTGTTCCGCCCCCACCTGCACGTGCGCAGACGGTTCGGCGAGCAGGTTGAGATACCAGGCGGGGTGCGTGTCCGCACCTCCGTTCGATCCCACGACGACCAGCCGCTCACCGTCCGTTCCGTAGATCAGTGCCGTCCTCCGTGGCAGGCCCGACCTTCGCCCCCGCGTGATGAGCAGCAGCGTCGTCACCCCCCACCGTCGGTGTCCCTTGCGCCCGTCCGTCTCGACGTACTCCTTGATGTGCTTGGAGACCCAATCGATCGGGCTGTCCGTGGGGTTCATCGAAGAGTCCTCCATAGGCGGTGCTTGCGGCCTTCGAAGTCGAAGATCCGTGAAGCGTGCTGCGACTCCAGGTCCGCCGCGTTGGCTTTCCCGTATATGCCGTACACGTCGTAGGCAGCATATAGGCAAGGGTGATCAAGATGGTGGCTCCGGGCGTGGTCGCCGGACCTGGAGGCCGCACTCGGGCCTGAATCGCGCGTTTGGGCCCGGCGTGCGAGACCGGAGACCGGCCTTGGGGATCGGCGCGAGAGAACGGCCACTGTGGCTGCCGCACCATAATGGACCCGAATTTCGTCACGGGTTTCATCACGCCGGAATCCCTCGGCGTCGGCGATGTGCCGGCCGGTGCGAGCGGCGCAGAGGACGGCGTTCATCGGGAGAGATCGGCCTCACGTTCGCCAGATGCTCAGGCACCGCGCCATGAACCGGAAGGGGATGGCCTGCCCCTTGGTCTGGTCGACGGTGCCCGCCAAGTGCAGGTCGAGCTCCGGACAGTGGAAGAGCCAGGTCCCGGTGACCCCCGAGTGGCCGACGAGCGTGACAGGGCGGCGCCCCGGTGACATGAGCCGGCCGACCTTGAAGAACATGGTGCCCAGTCCGTACCGGAGGATGGGGATGTTGCGCAGCCGGTTGCGCCGCTCGGTGAGCAACTCCAGTGAACGGGCGTCACCGAAGAGTTCACCGTCAAGCAGCGCTCGCTGAAAGGTGAGGAGGTCGCCGGTGGTGCTGAACAGGTCGTTGGAGGACTCGATCGTCGAGGTCAGCTCCACGCGGCGCTGTTTCGCGTAGAGCGGCGAGGGCGCCGGGGTCGCCGGATCTGGCGGGCGATGTCCTGGGAGCCAGGTGTGCGTCAGACCGAGCGGACCGAGGATCCGTTCGGTCAGCAGATCGGCGAACGACCGATCGGTCACCGTCTCCACGATGCGGATGAGCAACTGGAAGCCGGTGTCGGAGTAGCGGGCCTTCTGCCGGGTGGCGGTGAGGTCCTGCGGCTCGAAGTGCGGGCGCTGCTGCTCGCGCGTGATCCGCATCGCGTCCTCGAAGGTCCAGGCCAGATCCTGACCGGCGGCGAGGTGCTCACGCAGGCTGCGGCCTTCGCGACGCTTCTCGAAGTAGTCGGGCAGCCCGGACGTGTGACTCGCGAGGTGGCGTACCGTGATCGCGGACGTCCGGTCGATCCCCCCGAGGACATGGAGTCCAGTGATCGTCTCCGCCGGAAGATAGCTGTCGATCGGCGCGGCCAGCTCGAGCTCGCCACGCTCGTGCGCCTGCAGCACCAGCGTGATGATGAAACGCTTGGTGACGCTCGCGATGAAGAACGGCGTATCGGGACGCGGCGGATGATCGTCGGCTCCGGCAGGGCCGGAGGCGGCGGACCAGCGCTGTTTCCCGTCGCCGCTTGTGACGGCGAGGTTGGCGTGGTGTACGCCGCGTTGCGCGACGAGGCTCTCCAGCAGGCCCGTCAGCCGCGCGTCGACGGCCGCCGGAACGTGAATGTCATGAGCACGGGTCGTGGCGAGCGGCGATGTCACGTGAATGCTCCTTGTCTCCGTGCCCTCGATTCGGTGCCGTTGGCGCCGATTTCTATATATCTACTAGACATGTCTATGAGAGGCAACAGTCTAGACTCGCGCCATGGCCCATGTGATCCTCGGTCTGCTCCTGATCGCCCCGCAGACCTTCTACGACCTCATCAAAGGATTCGAGGCAGGCGTCGCGCTCTTCTACAGCGCCAGCTCCGGCAGCATCAAACGCGCGCTGGACACCCTGCTCGCGCGGGGGTTCATCGAGGTCGCCAGCGTCGAAGCCGGAGGTCGGGGGCGGAAGGTGTACCGCCTGACCGACGCCGGTCGTGAGGAGTTCCGCGCGTGGATGACAGGGGAGCTGGCTGGGCCCGATCTGGAGACCGCGGCGCTGTCCAGGCTCTACTTCCTCGGTCTGCTGGAGCCGGTCGAACGCGTGCCGGTGCTCCGCCGCATCACGGCGCGCATCGAGACCGACCTCGCCACGCTCTCGGCCCTCGACAAGCACCTCGACACCCTGGACATTCCTGAGGAGCACCGCGACCTCGCCACCCATCAGCGCGCGACGCTCGACTACGGCATCGCCTCACACCGCTTCACGCTGGACTGGTTCCGCGACCACATCGACCGGCACGAGCCGCCGAACCACTGACACCGCACAGACGCGGTCCCCGCCCGTCGACATGCCCGCCACCTCGGTCACCTGGCGTGCCACGGGCGCCGGCCGGATCCTGCGCTTCGGCCAAGAGGCATCTGACGGATCTGATGGACGTTGAGTGATCGCTCAGCTGGGAGGACTCGACTCATCGGTAGGAGTCGATGAGCACTGCGAGATGCCGGCCGGCGATCTCCAGCGGCGCCTCGCTCTGGGACACCTGCGCCGACAGCTCCGCGCCCTCCAGCATGTTGATCACGCTGTGGGCGAGGTCGTGCGCCACGTCGTCGGCGAAGCCGGCGCGGCTGAGCTTGTCGCGGACCAGCGTGCGCCAGTTCTCGTAGGCGTCCTCCGCGGCCTGCTGGATCTCGGGCACCCGGCCCGCGCTCTCCAGTGCGGTGGTGGTGACGGGACAGCCGTCCAGCCAGCCGGACTCGCGCAGCCCTCTCGCGAGGTCTCGGGTGCAGGCGACCATCGCCGCGGCCGGATCGTCCTCCTGGTCGAACGCCGCGCGCAGGAAGTCGGCGAATTCCCTGTCCCCGTGGCGGACCGCCTCGACCGCCAGCTCCCGCTTTCCGCCCGGGAAGAAGTGGTAGACCGAGCCCAGCGTGGCCTGGGCCTGCTGGGAGATCTGCTTGAGACCCGTCGCCTCGTACCCCTGCCGCTGCATCAGGCGGGAGGTCGTCCGGACGATCCGCTCCCGGGTGCCGACTTCGTGCTGGGTGCGCATGACTCCCACCTTACTGGATAGAGCGTTCGTTCTAATCGCGTGCTAGGGTCACCTTTCTAGATAGAGCGTTCGTTCTACTCGTGAGGAGATCGAGGAATGAAGTCTGTGACCGTGATCGGGCTGGGTCCCATGGGGCAGGCCATGGCCGGTGCCTACCTTGACAGCGGCTACGAGGTGACCGTGTGGAACCGCACGCCGGCCAGGGCGGACCAGCTGGTGGCGCGGGGCGCCAGGAGGGCGGAATCCGTCGAGGCGGCGCTCACCGCCAACGAGCTGGTGGTGCTCAGCCTGATCGACTACGACGCGATGGATGCCATCCTGGCGCAGGCGCCGGAGGCCGCCCTGGCCGGACGTACCCTGGCCAACCTCACCTCCGACACCCCGGAAAGGGCACGTCAGGCGGCCGCGCGGCTGGCCGAGCGCGGGGCCGTGCAGATCACCGGTGGCGTGCAGGTGCCGCCTCCGGGCATCGGCACGCCGGACGCCATGACGTACTACAGCGGCCCCGGGGACGCGATCGAGGCGCACCGGCCTGCCCTCGAGGTGCTGACCGGGATCGAATACCTCGGCGAGGACCACGGGCTGGCGGCGCTGTACTACCAGGTCGGGATCGACATGTTCTGGACGTCGCTGGTCGGCTACCTGCACGGGCAGGCGGTGGCGGAGGCCAACGGGATCTCGGCCGAGGACTTCCTGCCGCACGCCGTGAAAACCATGGACCTGCGCTATTTCCTGGAGTTCTACGCGCCACGCATCGCCGCGGGCAACCACGAGGGGGACGTCGACCGGATTTCCATGGGCGTGGCCAGCATGGAACACGTGCTGCGCACCACGCAGGCGTCCGGCGTCGATGACTCGCTCCCGGCCGCCGTCCTGAAGATCTTTCGTCAGGGTGTCACCGCCGGCCATGGCCAGAACAGCCTCACGAGCTTGATCGACGTGATGAAGCAGCGCCGATCCCGGGGGTGAGGAACCGGGGCCGGGCATGCCTGTCCGTTGAGCAGCGCGGGCGGTGATCGGCGCCGACGGTTACGCTTCCGACGATGCACGCGATCTTCCCGCCCAAGCTCAACAGAGGCGAAGTCGTACGAGTGGTGGCGCCGGCCTGCTCCCGCGCGATGGTGACGGAGCACGACCACACCGGCATCATCGAATCCCGCTTCGCCGAACTCGGCCTGACGCTGTCCTACGGTCGCCACGTCGACGAGCGGGATGCCTTCGACTCCTCCGGCATCGCCTCTCGGGTCGCCGATCTGCACGAGGCGTTCGCAGACCCCTCAGTGGCGGCGATCATGACGGTCATCGGCGGCTACAACTGCAACGAGCTCCTGCCGTTCCTGGACTGGGACCTGATCCGCGCCAACCCGAAGATCCTGTGCGGATACTCCGACATCACAGCCCTGCAGAACGCCATCCTCGCCCGGACCGGACTGGTCACCTACTCAGGGCCGCACTGGTCGACGTTCGGGATGCGCGATCACTTCGAGCAGACCCTGCAGTGGTTCACCGAAGTCATGTTCGGCGGCGATCCGATCGACCTGACTCCGGCGGCCGGGTGGAGCGACGATCTCTGGTTCCTCGACCAGGACAAGCGCGACCTGATCCCCAACGAGGGATGGTGGCCGATCCGGCCCGGCACCGCCGAGGGAAGGATCATCGGCGGCAATCTCTGTACGCTCAACCTCCTGCAGGGCACTCCGTACATGCCCTCGCTCGACAACGCGATCCTGATCGTCGAGGACGACTACGAATCACATCCAGCGACCTTCGCCCGGAACCTGACATCACTGCTTCAGCTTCCCGACGCCGTCGGCATCCGAGGGCTGGCGATAGGGCGCTTCCAGAAGGAAAGCCGCATGACCCGCTCGCTGCTGGAACAGATCATCGCCACCCAGCCATCTCTTACGGGCATCCCCGTGCTCGCCAACATCGACGTCGGCCACACCTATCCCTTGGCCACCTTTCCCGTCGGGGGTGCGGCCCATCTGACCGTCAACGGCGACGAGTCCGGCCTGACCTTGCGGCACCACTGATCGCAGCACCCGAACGCGCCGTACCAGCCGGCTCAACCGTCGGCCAGACACTCGCGCACAGCCGCGATCAGGCGGTTGGCGCGAGCGTCGCCGTGGCCGATCATGCGGTTGGCGACGTACGCGAAACCCACGCCGAACTCGTCGTCACCGAAGGCGAACTGTCCGCCCGCTCCGTCGTTGCCGAAGCTACGCCTCCCCAGCATCGGCCGGAAGGGCGAGTCGAGGAGGAAGCCCGAGCCCCAGCGCGCCCCGGCGTCGAAGCCCAGCCATCCCGTGCCGGAAGAGACCTCGCGGACCGCATCCGTCACGGTGTCCGGTGTGAGCAGCCGCTCCCGGCCCTCGACGCCGGTCACGGCCGCCGCGTACAGCCCGGCGAGGCTGCTCGCTGACGCCGTGGCGCCCGCTCCGGGCAACTCCATACCGAGCAACGCCGGGTCGTTCCAGCCGGGCACGGTTGTCCATCTCCTCGGCGGGCAGGCCGATCCAGGCCCGTAGCCCCAGCGGCTCGCCCACGGCACGGCGGAAGTACGCACCAGGGGTGAGCCCGGTGATGCGCCGGATGACCTCACCGATGAGGAACCCGAAGACGTGGCCGTGGTACTCGTATGCCGTGTCCGGCTCCCACAGCGGTTCCTGCTCCTCGACGGCGTGGATCACGGGTGTCCAGGCGGCGATCTCCTCGAAGCCGAGGACCCGGTCGAGGGCGGGCAGCCCGGCCCGGTGTCCGAGGACCATACGACACGTGATGGCCTCCTTGCCGTGCTGCGCGAACTCGGGCCAGTAGTGGCTCGCCGGGACGTCGAGCTCGAGGTGTCCCTCCTGGGCGAGGAGGTGGGCGCAGATGCTGACGATGCCCTTGGCGCAGGAGAAGACCGGCACGACCGTGTCCTCCGTCCACAGCCGGCCAGTCCGTCCGTCCGCGACCCCGCCCCACAGGTCCACGACCTTGCGCCCGTCGACGAACACGGTGACGGCCGCGCCGAGCTCGCCGTGTTCGTCGAAGTTTCGGGAGAAGGCGTCCGCGACCGCGCCGAACCGTTCGTCGGCCCATCCGCCGCGGCTCCGGTTCACGCCAGAACCTTGTCCAGGAATGCCGACAGCTTGGCCCTGGTGCGATCGATCTGCTCCTCCACCGTCAGGGACTCTTCGAGTCGCCCGCCCAGGTCGGGGATCTTCTTGCCGCGCACGTACAGGGAACAGGCAAGGTCGGTGCACACGTACGCGCCGACCGAGTTGTTGTCCCGGCCGGCCTGCCCCGCTCGCCGGGCGGTCATCAGCGAGACACCGCTGCCGGGATGCGTGGTCAGGCACAGGGAGCACATGCCGCGGTGGAGCCGCCCGCGCTGCTGGGCGACCACGCGGAGCGTCACCCCGACGACCTCGTCGCCTCGCTCGGTGACGACGTAGCCGCGATCGGGCGCGCCGGGGTCGCGCCAGCCCAGGAAGTCCAGGTCGTCCCAGGGCTGCTCGGCCAGGCTCCGCGGCAGCGTCAGCCGCTTGGCCTCACCCCGGGAGCAGTTGACGAAGGACGTACGGATGTCCTGTTCGGTCATTGCCTTCATGGCGCGGAACGCTACAATTCCTAGGAGTATTATGCAACTACCTATTAGCTCTAGGAAGCGTGGGGTGGCGAATGGCTCGTGCGGGACTGACAGCCGAGCGCGTGACGACGGCGGCCGCGGACCTGGCGGACGCGGTCGGGTTCGAGAACATCACCGTGTCCGCGCTGGCACGGAGCTTCGGGGTCAAGGACGCGAGCCTGTACGCGCACGTCAGGAACCTTCAGGATCTGAGGGAACGGGTCGCGATACAGGCCGGAGGGGAGCTGGCCGACCGCATCGCCGCGGCGGTCGCGGGCCGGGCCGGGAAGGACGCCATGGTGGCGTTCGCCAACGCCTACCGGGACTACGCGCTGGCCCACCCCGGCCGCTACGCGGCGACCCAGGCGGTCCAGCTGGACCCCGCCGTCCTCGCCGGCTCCACCGTCTACATCCGCACCATCGAGCTGACCCACGCGATGCTGCGCGCGTACAGGCTGGTCGAGCCGGACCTGACCGACGCGGGCCGCCTGCTGCGCAGCGCCTTCCACGGCTACATCACCCTCGAGGCCAACGGTGGATTCAGCCATTCCCGCGACGTGCAGAAGTCCTGGGAGCGGGCCCTTGACGGCCTCGATCTCCTGCTGGAGAACTGGCCTGCGGAATCGTCGCGTCACGCGGCGGAGGAGGAGGGGGTCCAGCCAAGGTGAGCCCATGAGCCACGACCGCGCGCAGGCTCCCGGAGTTCGGTGAGCTGGACGTGGCGGGCTTGCCGAAAGCGCGACAGGCAGGTGGCGCCGCACGCTGGGTGGTCCCCCTCGCCTCGATCAGCCCTTGGGCGGCACCGGGTCGTTACCAGGGGCGATCGTCCGCTGGTCGCGCACCTGGCCATCCGCGCCGTGGATACGCAACTCGCCGCCACCGTCGCGATGAAGGAGCTCGCTCGCACGCTTCACCGCTTCCGCCTGCGTGTCCGCGGTGAACAGCGCTCGTTCGCCGCCCGGCTTGGTGACGGCCCAGCTGCCGTCGGGGCGCTGAACGACGTCTCTGGAATTGGCCTGACCTGCCATGGGGGTACCTTTCTGGGGTTGTGAGAACGGGCAGCGGCGGTGTCACGCCTTGGCGCTCTTGATCGCCAGCGGATCGTCGGGGGCGTCCGCCTTGCCTTTGGCCATGCGTTCACCCAGTTCCTGCAATTCCTTGCGGCCCAGAGCCGCGCGGACCTGCGGGAACCAGTCCTTCTCCTCTTCTTCCACGTGGTGACGGACGTTCTCGATCAACACCGTCACCTTCGCGGTGAAGCGCTCGTCGGCGGGATCGAGGTCCTTCAGCTCCGACAGCATCCACACCACGACATGGTGCTCTTCGACGCTCTCGAGCACGTGGTCACTCGTTTCCGGGACCTTGGCGCGTGCTTCCGGGTAGAAGATCTCCTCTTCGATGTAGGCGTGCGTGACCAGTTCCTTGGTGATCGTGTCGACGAGTCGTCGTTTCTCGACGTGAGCGCGCTCGCCGGCCTGCTCGAAACGCTTGAACAACGCTTCGACGGTCTTGTGGTCCTCCTTGAGCAGCACGATGGCGTCCATGTCGTCCTTTCTGTGGGGTGCTCGCCGCCTTCCCCCGTCGGCCGGAACGAAACGGCAAGGTAACTCTCACCTTCGAGGTGGCTCGAAAACATGTTCGATGCATGGCAGGGTTCTCGTCGTGCTGGGCCCAACCTTGTGAGGAGACCTGCCATGCCCGTCCGAAGATTCTTACGCGCCGTCGTGACCTTGTTGGCCGCGACGGCGCTCCTGCTTCCCGCCCTGACCGCCCAGGCGCAGGAGGTGGAGCGCGGCAATACGGTGCTGCGCTGGAACGACGCGCTGCTGGCGGCGATCCGCACCGGCACGCTCGGCCCGCCCATGGTGGCCAGGGCGTTGGCCATCGTGCACACCTGCGCCTACGACGCGTGGGCCGCCTACGACGCGGTCGCCGTCGGCACCCGGCTGGGCGGGTCGCTGCGGCGGCCGCCGGCCGAGCGCACCGAGGCCAACAAGACAGAGGCCATCAGCTACGCCGCCCACCGCGCGGCCGTGGATCTCTATCCGGCACAGCGGGCCGGGTTCGACACGCTCATGGGCGAGCTGGGCTTCGACCCGGCCGACCCGTCCAGCGTGCCCGCCGGCGTCGGCCTGGCCGCGTGCGACGCGGTGCTGGCGCACCGGCACGCCGACGGCTCCAACCAGCTTGGCGGCTACGCCGACACCACCGGCTACGCGCCGGTCAACGCGCCGATGGTCGTCGCGGAGCCGTACGTCGAGGCCAACGACCCGGGCCGCTGGCAGCCGCTGACCTACCGCAACCGGGCGGGCGTGCTGGTCACCCCGCCGTTCCTGGCGCCGCACTGGGGCGGGGTCGCCTCCTTCAGCGGCCGGGCGCGCGATCTCGCCGACGGGGTGCCGGCGCCCGCCGAAGACGGCACGCCTGCCTTCCGGGCGCAGGCGGCCGAGATCCTGGCGCTGACGGCGACGCTGGACGACAGGCGCAAGGCCATCGCCGAATACTGGGCCGACGGCCCCAGCAGCGAGACCCCGCCCGGCCACTGGTGCCTGCTGGCGCAGGGGATCTCGGCGCGTGACGGGCACGGGCTCGACGATGACGTGAAGATGTTCTTCGCGCTGGCCAACGCGGGCATGGACGCCGGGATCGCGTCCTGGGAGGTCAAGCGTGACCACGACTCGGTCCGGCCGATCACCGCGGTTCGCCATCTCTACCAGGGCAGGCAGATCCCGACCTGGGGCGGCCGGACCATCGACGGTGCCACTTGGGTGCCGTTCCAGGTGCCGACGTTCCCGACGCCGCCGTTCGGCGAGTACGTCTCCGGCCACAGCACGTTCAGCGCGTCGGCGGCCGAGGTGCTAAAGCGCTTCACCGGCGGCGACGCGTTCGGCGCCGAGGCGCGCATCGCCCAGGGGTCATCGCTGGTGGAGCCCGGGGTGAGCCCGTCGCGTGACCTGACGTTGCGCTGGCGTACGTTCAGCGAGGCCGCCGACGAGGCGGGGCTGTCGCGCCGATACGGCGGCATCCACTTCCGCGCCGGCGACCTGAAGGGGCGATCGCTCGGCCGGGCGGTCGGTGCGGCGGCGTGGGACAGGGCGAGGTCTTACTGGTCCGGACTCGGCTGAGTCGCAGGGCCTCCCGCAGCCGTGACGCCCTCGGGGGCGTCACGGCTCCGGCGTCACGGTGCGGACAGATCGGCACAGGAGGATCCGGCCGAGACCGACCCCGGCTTCCCGTTCGCTGAACGCGCCTCAGCGACTGCCGACAAGCCAGAGGTGCAGTGCGCCAAGGACCCGTTGCGCCCTAACGGTGGGTCCTGGTGTCGAGGCCGCCCACGATCAAATCAGTCAGCGCGGTGACCGCGTCGCCGGTGGTTGTCCGCTCTCGGTGCAGTTCGGCGGCCATCGCTTCGGCCGCGCCCAGCACGCCGACGCAACGCAGCCGAAGGGCTTCGGGTGCGAGGCCGGAGTGCGGCAGCAGTGCCGCGGCCATCAGGTCCGTGTAGCTGTCGATCATCTCGTGCTGGACCGCCTCCATCTCCGGGTTTCCTTTCAGCGCGGCGGAAACGGCGCTGAGCTCCGGCATGTCGGTGGCGCAGACGAAGTACGCGGTGCTCATGACTCGGGCGACCTCGTCAGCGGTGGGCGCCGCATCCCGCAACGCCTGTGCGATCGCGGCCCGGTGCCGTTCGTCGAGTCGTCGGTAGAGCGTGAGCAGTAGGCCGGGACGAGTGCCGAAGTGGTCGTACACGATCGGCCGGCTCACCCCGGCTGCCTCCGCCAGGGTGACCAGAGTCAGACCGTCGGCGCCCTCGGTGCGCACGATCGCCACGGCGGTGTCGAGCAACTGCTCCCGCCTGGCCTGCTTGGACAGGCGGGTCGATGTGGTGGCCATTGTCCTCCTGTGCGTCGCACTCCAGCTTATGCTACAAAATGTAGGTTACAAAATGTAGCTTCGTGGACGTGAGAGGAACCCACAGTGGGACAGTCGAAATCGGTACTGATCTTGGGCGGTTCGGGGCAGGCCGGCGCGGGGGCCGCCGCCCTCCTGCGCCGATGGCACCCGGCGCTGCCGCTGACGATCGCGGGTCGTGACCTCGACCGCGCACGGCGGGTGGCCGACGAACTCGGCTCCGCAACGGCCGTGACGATCGATCTGCGGCGCGGCGATCTCGGTCTCCCGGCCGATCACGGCTACTCGGCGGTCGTCGCCGCGTTGTGGGACGACCACCTGCACGGGCTGCGTTACGCGCAGGACCGCGGTCTGCCGTACCTCAGCCTCTCCAGCGGCCTGGTGGACATCGCACCCGAGGTCGTCGCGGGCGCCCAGCGGGCAAGCGCCGCGCCGATCCTGGTGGCCAGCCACTTCTGCGCCGGTGTCGTCGTCCTCGCGACACTGCACTCGGCCCGGGAGTTCGACCGGATCGACACCATCCGGATCGGCGCTTTGCTGGACGAATCGGACATTGGTGGGCCCGCGGGAATTGCGGATCTGCAGCGGTGGTCCGCCGTCGTCTCGGCGGGACTGGTGCGCCGTGACGGCGTCTTCACCTGGGTCTCCGCCCCCGACGCGCAGGCGGATGTGCCCAGTGTCGACGGCGCCGTCCTTGCCGGCCAGAGCATCGCCACCCTCGACGTACCGAGCCTCGCCCTCGCGACGGGCGCGCCGAACGTCCGCTTCGACTTCGCCGTCGGTGAATCCGCGGGCCGGCGCCGCGGCGAACCCGCTTCCATCGAGATCCGGATCGACCTCGAAGGAGTGGATCGAGCGGGTGCGCCGTTCAGCACGAGTCGTTACCTCGTCCACCCGGCCGGGCAGCGCCCCTTGACCGCACTCGGCATCGCACTCGGTGTCGAACGACTGCTCGGTCTGCGCGGCGAAGCCGTCTCGCCGGGCATCCACACCCCTGAGGCGTTGCTCGACCCGGCCTACGCGGTCGAGCGGATGGGGGAGATCGGCGCCACCTTCGTCGGCGCACCCGGCGACAGCTGAACGCCCGGCGCAGGGCCGGACGTGGGCGGGCAGGGGCTGTCCGCCGACGATGGGGGCGGACGGGTCGGCGAAGACGCGGCCCTGCGGCCGGTCATCGCCCGCGTCCGCCCTGCTTGGCCTTCTTGCCGCCCCAACCGGCCAGGAGCGCTCCGGCGACGGCGGCCACCGCGTAACACGCCAGCCACGCCGCGAACCCGCCGGGCAGCCACCCGAGCAGCCCGGCGTCGTCGTGGTCGGCCAGCAGCCGGATGGCGCCCTGCACTCCCAGGACCAGCAGAAGCATGCCCATGATCAGCACGGTGACGTGCTTCATGTGTGTTCGTCTCCCATCGCCCCGAAGGACCGTAACGGCGGGCGTGGGCACGCCCTTCACGTTTTATGGTGCGATCGAACCATAACACCAGTCTTGGTACGATCGCACCACAAGCGAGGTTCGAAGGACGGATGGCATGCCCCGACAGGTGGACCACGACCGGCGCCGCCGACAGATCGCCGAAGCCGTGTGGCGCCTGGCCACCCGCGGCGGGCTGGAGGACGTCACTCTGAGACAGGTCGCCGCCGAGGCCGGGGTCTCCGCCCGGCTGCTGCAGTACTACTTCGGCACCCGCGACCAGCTGCTGCTCGGCGCGCTGGAGATTCTCAATGACGACGCCGAGCAACGAGCCCGCGAACGCCTCGCGATGCTCGGCGAAGCGCCCGGCCTGCACGCGATCGTGCGGGGCGTGCTGCTAGAGCTGCTTCCGCTGGACGAGGAGCGGAGCAACCGGCACCTGGTGTACGTCGCCTACTTCGTCCGCTTCCTGGCCGACCCGGCTCTGGCCAAGGTGGCCCGCGACGCGCCACGTGCACTGGAGGACCTGGTCGCCGGTCTGATCGCGCAAGGTCAGGAACTAGGCCAGGTGCCCCGGGGCATCGACGTCGCGGCGGAGGCGGCGTTCCTGGTGACAGGCGCCGACGGAATGCAGGCGACCGTCCTGCTCGGACAGCGGACGCCCGAAGAAGCCGTGGCCCTGATCGATCACCAGCTTGCCCGCATCTTCACGGCGACCCGCACAGCCCACCGGGAGCCGCCAGGACCGAACGATCGTCACCGGCCCCATGATCCGCCGGAATGAGTTCGGATCGACCGGGGAGGGTCCGCCGCTGCCCGGCGGTCAGCGTGGCAGGGGTATGTCTGCCTGTCGTTATGCGAGATCGAGGGGTTCGGCGCGGTCGGTGTCCTGGATCGCCCGCACGACGGCGATCGCCCGCTCGACGTCGTCGTGCACGCTCACTGCCCGATGGGCGCCGGTGATCTCCAGGAGCCGGGTCACTCGTGGATGGGGTGCGACCAGGTGCACGCCTGCGCCGTGCGCGTCGGCCAGGACGGCGGCGGCGAGCAGGACGGCCAGGCCGGAGCTGTCCAGGAAGGACAGCTCGTTCACATCGAGGATCAGGTGCTCGTCCAGCCGTCGGCGCACCAGGTCGAGATAGGCCTCCAGCTCGGCGGAGGTGACGGCGTCCACTTCCCCTGCCACGGTGATCAGCGTGGCGCCGGTAAGATGACGGCAGGTCAGCTTCATGACGTCTCCCGTATGCCGGTCATCTGCGACACGCGCGCGGAAAGGCCGCTGCTGTCGAGGAAGGTCAGCCCGCCCGGATCAAGCTCCACATAGGACTCGAACGGGTCGGCGTTGGTGGTGCCCGTCTCGCCGAGCGGCCGGCAGTCCAGGTTCAGGGGGGTCATGGCGGCTTGGCTGCGGAGCTCAGCGGCCCGGTGAGGGCTGGATCCGGGTGAAGGTCATGGTCTGCCCCCCGAAGCGGTCGGCCGGCTGGGACGGTGACGGTACCCGCGCCGTCGCCGTCAAGACTAATCATGAATCTGGTTACCGGAAAGCAGGTTCGCCTAAGATCTCTTCAGGAAGACACGTCGGCCGCCTGGCAGAGTCGTGCCCCTGAGGGCGGAGCAGGCGAAGAAAACCGTGAGGGCGTCGACGACCGCCCGTCCCGGGATCGGGACGACTCCACACCCACGTGACAGCCCGGCCGGCCGACGAGGCGACCTGAGCTGGAAAGACCACTCGCATCCCGGCTCAGCCCTGCAACCCGGGTCAGCGGTGGTCGTCCGGGGCGAACGCTGCGGCGTGGTCGCGGACGAAGTCGGCGATGTCGCGCGGGGGGTGGCCGAGAAGGTCGGCCACCGTGTCGGTGGTGAAGTGTCCCCAGCCGGAGACGTACGCCTGCGCGTACTCCTCGAGCATGTCGACGATCCATGTCGGAACGCCGTAGCCGAGCAGGGTCCTGCGCTTGGCGTCGTCGCTGACCGGCAGGTACGTGATGGACCTGCCGAGAGCGAGACCCAACTGGTCGGCGACCTCGTCGAACGTGAGCAAGCGCGGGCCGGTGAGGGTGTACGTCTCGCCGTGGTGACGATCCGGGTCGTCGAGGAGCACGCGGGCAGCGCACTCGGCGATGTCGCGTACGTCGATCATGCCGATCCGCGCCGAGGCCATGCTCAGCGAGAACGTGCCGGTGGCGGCGATGTCGCCCGCCTCGTTCAGCAGGTTCTGCATGAACCAGTGTGGACGCAGGATCGTCCAGCGCATGCCGCTTCGTTCGGTCTCCCGGTCGGACAGCGCGTGCAGCCTGCCGCTGCGGTTCGGCGCGTCGTGTGCCGCGCCGATGGCGGACAGGCGCACGATGCGCTCCACACCGGCCTGGCGTGCTGCCCACACGGCGTTCATGCTGTTCTCCGAAGCGCGCGGGCCGTTCGGGGTGAGCAGCCAGACGTCCTGTACGCCCTCGAAGGCGGGCGGCAGTGACCGGGCGTCATCGAGGTCGCCGACGAAGACCTCGGCGCTCCGCTCGCGCAGGCCGTCCGCCTTGGAGTCTTCGCGGACGAGAGCACGAAGGTCCACATCGGCCCCTTCCAGCGCGTTCATCAGTGCGGTGGACACGCTTCCGGTGGCTCCGGTGATCAGCACGGTGCGCGACACGCTCATTCTCCTTGGGTGGTGGCGGGGATACGGACCAGGTTGCGGACGACGGCAGGGGTCAGCTGCGCGGCGCCGATGGCGGTCAGGGCGAGCAGGAAGCCGACACCCTGCCATGGCGTCAGGGATTCACCGAGGAACAGCCAGCCCAGGATCGCGGCGACCACGGGTGAGAGCAGGGCGAGGAACGAGACGGCGACCACGGGCAGTTTGCCGATGCCGTGGAACCAGATCAGGAAGGAAAGCAGGGCGCCTACAACAGACAGCCACGCGTAGCCGCCGATCGCACGAAGATCCAGTCCGGCCGGAAGTCCCTCGAACGCGAGCGCGAGTGGGACGAGCACGAGACCGCCGGCGGTGAGCTGCCAGCCGGCGATGGTCGCCGCGCCGGCGCCCTCCGGACGTCCCCAACGTTTGGTCAGGACGATCCCACCGGCCATCACGCCCGCAGCTGCGATGCCGGCCAGGATGCCGAGCAGGTCGAAGGAGAGCCGGCCGCGCAGGACGATCAACCCGACCCCCACCACGCCGACCAGGCCCCAGCCGAGCCGCCAGCGTGTGGGCCTCTCACCGAGCAGCAGGAACGCCAGGCCGACGACGAGCAACGGCTGGACGGCGGTGAGGGTCGCCGCGATTCCACCCGGCAGTCGATAGGCGGCGACGAAGAGCAGTGCGAACAGCGCGCCGATGTTGAGGGTGCCGAGCAGCAACGAGCGCCACAACCACTTGCCGTGCGGCAGCTTGCGCGTGATGGCGAGCAGGATCAGCCCCGCCGGCAGCGCGCGGATCACACCGGACACCAACGGGTGGCCGAGCGGGAGGAACTCGGTGGTCACCAGGTACGTGGTGCCCCAACTGGCAGGCGCGACCGCGGTCAGCGCGGTGAGCCCCAGGGTGCTACCGGGCGGGGACGCGCTGCCCGCGTCCGACCGGCTCGGGGCCAGCGTCATCGAAATCTCCTTAACGTTGAACTATTCAACGTTGGCGAATGTAGCCGTCTGTTAGGCTGGCGTCAAACAGTTTCACGTTGAGATGTTCTGGAGGCGGCAGGCTCCATGGAGGACAACGTCGACTGGCGGATGGACCAGTGGCGGATCGAGCGGCCCGACATCGACCCCGCGCCGATGGGCGTGGTGGCCCGGATCCAGCGCGCCTGCCGACTGCTCGAACGCGAGCTTCGTGACCACTTCGCTACGCATGACCTGCAGCTGTGGGAATTCGACATCCTGGGGACGCTGCGCCGGTCCGGGCATCCGTATCGGCTCACCGCGGGGCAGCTGGTCGAGTCGTCGATGGTCACCTCCGGAGCGATCACCAACCGGATCGACCGCCTTGTCGCCAGGGAGCTGGTGACCCGCGAGGTCGATCCCCTCAACCGGCGCAGCGTGTTGATCACGTTGACCGATCGTGGCCGGGAGCTGATCGACCGGGTCGTCGTCGACCACGTCGACCTGGAGGTGAAGCTCCTCAGCAAACTGAGCGGCCCTGATCAGGAACAGCTCGCCGGACTGCTGCGCCGGCTGCTCACCAGCCTCGGCGACTACTCGCCCGGCAACCCCCTGAATCCGTGAGACCGACTTGCAGCTCTAGGGGTTGAGCGCCCTCCTGTCCGTGCCGCTGCCCGCCGCAGCCCTCCTCGGCCTGGCGCGGCGCGGCCCGACGCGGACGGTCGGCGGTGGCGGCCCGTCATGATCACACGCAGGTCCGATGATCAAGCACAGCCTTGACGGCGACGCTCTGACGAGGACTTCAGGCGGTCGTCCGGGAGGCCGCGCCGTGGCGGGCGAGATCCCGGGCGAGCTGAGACCGCCGGAATCCCACCGTGCGAAGTCTCCGGAGGTCGGCGGCGGTGTCGTGCATGAGCTGCGCGGAGAAGTAGTTGATCTGCTCCAGCACGGCGAAGAGGGCGAAGGCCAGTCCCGGCCAAGAGCCGCCCCCGGGGTCGGTGACCACCGCCGCGCCCGTCGCGAGCAGTCCGGCGCCGAGCAGGGCGGGATTCACCTTCCGGGCGAGCGCGAAGACGGCCAGGCCGCGGGGGAGACTTCGCCGGTTGCGCAGCTGGTCCAGTTTGGCCGCCCAGTAGGCCGCACCCTGGATCAGGAGGAGCGAGAACAGCGCGAAGCCGGCCAGGTTGGCCCAGGTGAGAGGGAATCCGATCATGCCGAACCAGATCCCCGCCTGTAGGGGGATGTTGACCAGCTCACCGACCATCAGCGACCTCAGGCGCCGTCGCACCGACGTCCCCGGGGCTTGGCGAGCGTCCGGTCCGGTCATGAGCGGCGGGTCGGTGTGGACATGCGGGGTGTTCTGGAGCGCACCCTTGGGAGGCTACTGCGAACACGGCGCGGACATACGCCGGAGTCGCGCCGGAATCACGACCATGGGCGACATGGATGCCGACGATGACGACCTGACGCCGCAGCAGTACGACGCCAAGCTCCGCGAGCTGCCGACGGACCCGAGGAAGCTGCTGGCCAAGATCACCAAAGATCCCCACTGGATCAGGGGCGCGCGCGAGGAGGGCGTCCCCGTTACCGTCACACCCGACGCCATCCGGGCGTACGGGGTCATCATGCTCTACCTGAGCAACTACGGCACGATGCCGCCGCGCCTGGAGGCGGCAATGTTCCGCGCCCTGGCGCTCATCCCCGGCGTCCGGATCGAGCAGGGCGTACGCGACGCCGCGGGCCGCAGCGGCCTGGGCGTCTGGCTGGAGGGCACCTCCGACGTGCCTTACCGTCGCTACGACATCCTCGACCCGGGCACCTACCGCTATCTGGGCACGCAGACGCTCTGGCTGCGGGATGAGCGCTCGCGCCACGACGACACGGTGATAGCCCCCAAGGGGACGGTGTGGACGAGGGCCTTGATGTCTTCGGCGATCGTCGAGCGTCCCGGTCAGCGCGGGTGATCGCTCATGGCGGAGGCGGACACCGCCACGAGAACGCACCGCTGAGCTCAGGAGGCGATGACACCGATTCACCCTCTGGATACTTGAACGGGAGTTGAGTACTCTTCGAAGAGTTGAGTAGATGAGTAGGAGGAAACGTAATGGAACATGATGACTTGTCAGCGGATGCCGCGCTTCGTGAAGTGGACCGCGCGCAGGATGTAGTCCGGAAGTCCAGCCGGCGGGGCGCGCGTTTCTTCCTGGGGATGTGGCTCGGGAGCATCGGCTACTGGCTGGTCGCGCTGCTCGGTCCCGCAACGGTCAAGAACTACGCCGGTCTGGCGCTCGGCGCCGTTGTCGTGGCCGGCGGCGTCTACGTCTTCCGCCAGCGGGTCTACGACCGGCTGCTGTCCCGGCTCGCGTTCCCCGTCACCTTGGCGTTCACGGGCACCACCGTGATCGCGGCGCTCTACAACATGCTCCTTCACCCGAAGGAGCCTGGCCCGCTGTGGGCAGTGGCCGGTGTGCTGGTCGCACTGATCGCGAGCGCCCCCCTGCTGTATGGCGCGCTGCGCATGTTCCGCTCCACGGGTGACCGGTGAGCCATCCCCGGCACGCGCTCGACGAGATCATCCACGCTCCGGTGCGGCTGTCCATCATGGCCATGCTCGCGGCGGCGGAAACGGTCGAGTTCCGCTTCCTGAGGGACTCGATCGAGGTCAGCGACTCGCTGCTGTCCAAGCACATCCAGACGCTGGAGAAGGCGGGCTACGTGCGGGTGGAGAAGGGCTTCGTCGGCAAACGCCCTCGGACCTGGCTGGCGCTGACGGACGAAGGACGCAGCGCCTTCCAGGACTACACCGCCATACTTCGGCGGATCACCGAGGGAACCCACCGCGCGTGAGACGCAGGGAACGCGGACGTTTCGCCCACTCCATCGCCGCCGACCATGTCCGCATCGCCGCACAGGCAGGAAAGTATTGATCATGCAGCCTCTGTCGACGATCACCTCCGCCACCGTGGACGTGATCGAGGCCCTGATGGCGGACCTGAACCCGCGCTGGGGGCTGGAGATCATCAAGGCGACAGGTCGGGCCCCGGGGACCGTCTACCCCATACTCGACCGGTTGGAGCGCAGCGGATGGGTGGTCTCCACCTGGGAGTCGGACTCTGCGCGGAAAGGGCCACGCCGGCGCCTCTACCGGCTGACGGGGGACGTCCTGCCGGCCGCGCGCCGCGTCCTCGCCAAGCGTGCGCCCGCGCACCAGCCGATCGGCCAGCCCCTGCCCCAGCCGGGAGTCTGAGGTGGACGCGCTGATCCGAGGCATCATCGGCACAGCCGCCGCGATCCTGCCCGAGAAGGCGCAGCGGGAGCGCTACCTCGAGCAGTGGCTCGCCGACGCCGAGGGGGCCGCGGAGCTGGAGACCAGCTCGCTGAGCGTGGCGTTCGGCGCCCTCAGGGCCGCGGTGGTGATGAATCTGACCCGCCGCTCGGCTGTGGCACTCGGGCTGGCGGCCGTCCTGGTCATCGGCGGGATCCGGCTGACGATGATCACGTCCGACTGGGTGCCCGGCGCCGCCATGGCCATGGCAGGCGTGGCGTTGCCGATCCTGCTGCTGATCATCCGCAGGTTCAGGGACCGCGACACGCTCGGGGACTGGGAGGACGCCCTGGCCGCCAGGCAGGCGCGCCTGTCGAAGCGGGCGTTCCCGGACGCCGACCTGGACAGGAAACGGCTGTTCGCGCTGGTCTTGGGCGCCGTCCTGGTGGCCCTGGCCGCGCTGCTGCTGCTTACGTCACGCTCAGATGACCATGGGGGCGCGCTGGATCACGTCAGCGTTTCCGAGAGCGCAAGCATTCAGGGCGGGCGCGACATTCTCCAGCCCGCCGCGGACACCCGCGCCTTCGCCGCCCGCCTGGCCGCCGCCGGTGTCCGGCACGAACCGGTGGAGATCCCGTATGCCGACCACCAGTTCGACCTGAGCTGGGGCGGGTTCGCCAGTCAGATCGCGCGGCACGTGATCGAGGAGTTCCTGCGCGAAATCCGCTGACACCGCCCTCACCTCGCTTCGTCGCGCTGAGCAGGCTTGGCTTCCCTGGACGGGTGGAGCCGGCCGGTGAGGAGAATCCAGGCGCAGAGGGCTGAGAGCGGGACCAGCTGCAGTAGCTCGATGGTCGGCATGTCGAGACCTCCCCCTTCCGCCAGGAAAAGGAAGGAGAACGTGCCGATGATGAGGTTGTTGCCCGCATGCGCGAGACAGGGCACCCAGACGCTTCCCGATCGCAGGAACAGCCAGGCCAGGATGATGGCCTGGGCAACGATCAAAAGTGTCCAGGTCGCCAGCCCGAGGAACGGATCCGAGTATTCGACGTAGTCCGTGAAGACCAACGGGTAGTGCCACACGGACCAGATGATCCCGGTGATGAGCGCGGCCTGGACCAGACTGCGGCTCGCACGCGGTTGCAGGTAGCTTCTCCAGCCGAATTCCTCACCCCAGAACGCCGGCAGGAGGAGAACCGGAGCGGCGAGCAGCAGCAGCAACACGGCCGGGACGGGAAGATCCATGCCGGGAACGAGCTGCCGCAGCGGTGAGAAGTCCAGGCGGTACAGCCCGAGGACAATGGCCAGCCCGACGGTTACGGCGAGCACCAGCACCGGGCCGATCCAGGCCAGAAGGTAATAGACCCCGGCCGCTCGCACGCGGGGACGGAGGCCGGCGTCGCGGAAGCCCTCTCCGGTGACCCATAGGCGCACGATCACCGCCGCGATGGCAGGGGAGAACGCCATCGGAAGCTGCACCAGCGGGTTGACAAGTGACATGTCGAGCACGAAATGCGCGACAAGAACGGCTCCCCACGCCAGTCCGAAGGATATGAGCAGGAAGGTGAGCACGCCTTTGGTCGTGAGTCCCATAGTGTCTCCCGTGGGAGGTAGCCGGCCTGCTGCCGGATACCAGGCAACCAGCCGGCCGTGCGGACATCACTACGGCCAGGCCCCGTCATGCGGGTAGAGCCGGCCATACTCCAAGCCCCGGCCGCCCATCGACGAGCGGGTTCACCTGAGGCCTTCGCCACCAGAGTGCCTCGTGCGTGATCGATTCACGGCGAACCGGCGTCGAGCGCGCGGAGGGTGGCAGGGACGCCGTCGGCGTTGATCCGTGCCAGGCAGTCCGTGACCAGGTCGCGGAAGACTTCGTTCTCCTGGAGGTCGGCGCCGAAGATCTCCTCGAGCGACAGCAGGCGGTTCACGGTGGCCGCGGCGGAGGCCGTTCCGTCGCCGCGCAGCCGGTCGGCCAGCGGGTCGTCCAGCTCGCGAGCCGTGGTGACGTGCCGCATCCACCCGGCCACTGCCAGCGCGATCCAGCGGGGCTCGTGCCCGCCGGCCAGCAGGTCGCGCGCCGGGTCGAGCAGGCGCTGCGGCAGCTTCTGCGAGCCGTCCACCGCGATCTGCGCGACGCGGTGCCGCAGGCCGGGGTTGGCGAACCTGGCCAACAGCGACTCCTTGTACCCCGCGAGGTCGAACCCGTCCAGCCCGTCCAAGGTGGGTGAGAGGTCGTCGTCCATCAGCCGGCGAAGGAACCCGGCGAACGCGGGATCGCCCACGGCCTCGGACACGAGCGCCGCGCCCGACAGGTAGGCGATGGCCGAGTGGCTGCCGTTGAGCAGGCGCAGCTTCATGCGCTCGTACGGCCGGACGTCACCCACCAGGAGCGCGCCCGCCTTGTCCCACGCCGGTCGGTCCCCGGCGAAGGAATCCTCGATCACCCACTGCGTGAACGGCTCGGTGACGACGGCGCCCAGGTCGGTCACGCCGAGCCTGGCGGCCATGTCGTCCAGGTCGGCCTGCGTGATCGCGGGGACGATCCGGTCCACCATGGTGGCGGGGAACCTGACGTTCTCCTCGACCCACTGGAGCAGCGGCGGCTCGCACAGTTCTGCCACGAGTCCGGCGAGGGTCGCGCCGTTGTCGGGCAGGTTGTCGCAGGAGACGACGGTGAGCGGGCCCGCGTCCGCGGCGGCCCGGGCGCGTAGCCCGGCGACGAGCCGCCCGATCGCGGTGGGCGGTCCGCCGGGCGGCAGGTCGCGGCGGTACGCCTTCTCCGTGATGGTCAGGGTGACGACCGCGGTCTGCGGCGCGGCCAGCCGTGCGGCGAGGTCGCCACCGGGAGCGAGCACCTCGCGCACGGATCCGACCACGCGGATCTCGTCGCCGGCGCGCACGCCGTACAGGCAGTCCTGCGGGCGGAGCCGGTCGGCCACGTCGGTGCTGCGCTGGCTGGCTCCGCAGATGCCCCAGCGGTCGTCGCCGGTCGCGGCCATGGCGCGCTCGGTGTAGACGGCCTGGTGGGCCCGGTGGAAGGCGCCGATTCCCAGGTGCACGACGCCGGTGAGGCGCGGCTCGGCGAGCGGGCGCGCGGCGGGCGCGACCCTGGACAGCGTGGCGCGGCTGAGCCTTACCAACTGTGCACGCTCCCGTCCATCAGCCGGTTGACCGGCAGGTAGGCGGCTTCGTAGGGGTAACGGGCGGCGAGTTTCTCGTCGATGTCGACGCCGAGGCCGGGCTCCTCGCTCGGATGGAGGTAACCGTCGGCGAAGCGGTATCCGTGCGGGAACACCTCGTCGGTGGCCTCGGTGTGCCGCATGTACTCCTGGATGCCGAAGTTGGGGACGGCGATGTCCAGGTGGAGGGCGGCCGACATGCAGACGGGGGAGAGATCGGTGGCGCCGTGCGAGCCGGTGCGCACGTGGTGGAGCGCGGCGAGGTCGAAGATCCGCCGCAGGTGGGTGATCCCGCCCGCGTGGACGACCGTGGCCCGGATGTAGTCGATGAGCTGCTCGCGGATCAGCCGCTCGCAGTCCCAGATCGAGTTGAACACCTCGCCGACCGCGATCGGCGCCGTGGTGTGCTGCCTGATCAGCCGGAACCCCTCCTGGAGCTCGGCGGGCACCGGATCCTCCAGCCAGAACGGCGCGTACTCCTCCAGCCGGGAACCGAGCCCGCCGGCCTCGATCGGGGTAAGCCGGTGGTGGATGTCGTGCAGGACGTGCAGGTCGAAGCCGAAGCGGTCGCGGACGGCGGCGAACAGCTCGGGCACGACGCGCAGGTAGCGCTCGGTCGACCAGGTGGCCTCGCTGGGCAGCTTCGCGTCAGCGGGCTCGTAGAACATCTTGTCCTGGCTGACGCCGTAGGTCGCGTCGAGCCCGGGGACGCCGCACTGCACGCGGACCGCGCGGTAGCCGAGGTCGACGTACTTCGCGACCTCGTCGAGCACCTCGGGAACCGTCTCGCCGTTGGCGTGGCCGTACACCGTGACGCCCTCGCGCGAGCGCCCGCCGAGCAGCTGGTAGACGGGCAGCCCGGCCACCTTGCCCTTGATGTCCCACAGCGCGGTGTCGACGGCCGCGATCGCGGTCATCGTGACCGGGCCGCGCCTCCAGTACGCGCCACGGTAGAGGTACTGCCACGTGTCCTCGATGCGCGCGGGGTCGCGGCCGATGAGCAGCGGGCAGACGTGGTCGCGCAGGTAGGAGGCGACCGCGAGCTCCCTGCCGTTGAGCGTCGCGTCGCCGATGCCGGTGACGCCGTCCGAGGTCGTGATCTTCAGGGTGACGAAGTTCCTGCCCGGGCTGGTGACGATGACCTTGGCGTCGGTGATTCTCACTGGTAGGCCTCCAGGTCGGCGAAGAGCGTGCAGTCCGGGTGGGTGCGCAGGACGGAGGCGGGGCAGCTCTCGGCGACCGGCTCGTCGAGCGCGGCGGCGAGCGCTGCCTTCTTGTTCGCGCCAGGCACGGTGGCGACGAGCGTGCGCCCGGCCATCAGCGTGGGAACGGTCAGCGTGATCGCCCGCTCGGGCACGTCCGCGAGCGTGGCGAAGCACCCGTCGCTGACCTGCTGCCGCCGGCAGGCGTCGTCGAGCTCGACGACCTTGACCGCGAGGGGATCGGCGAAGTCGGCCACCGGAGGATCGTTGAACGCCAGGTGGCCGTTGTCGCCGATGCCCAGGCAGACCAGGTCGATCGGGCCGCGGCCGAGCAGCTCGGCGTAGCGCGCGCTCTCCGCCTCCGGGTCGTCGCCCGGTTCGATGACGTGGACGGCGCCCGGCCGTACGGCGTTCCAGAGCTCGTGGTGGAGGAAGCGGCCGAACCGCTGGGGCGCGTCCCCGGGCAGGCCGATGTACTCGTCCATGTGGAAGACGACGACCCTGGACCAGTCGATCCCTTCGGCCGCGCGCAGGCCCGCCAGCGTCTCCCGCTGCGAGGGCGCGGCCGCGAAGACCACCCTGGCCTCGTCGCGGGTGGCGAGCGCCGTGCGCAACGCCGCTGCCGCGGCACGCGCCGCCGCGGCGCCCGACTCCGCCCTGTCGCTAAATATCCGGACATCGAGGTGTCCGGCGACCCGCTGGATCACGGGGTCCGTGTTCGTGGCTGTCACGGCTGTTCTCCCTGAGCGCCGAGTTCGCTGAGCTCCACGATCTGCATGAGGTTCCTGGAGATGTGGTACGGGTCCTTGACCGGCAGGGCGACCACCTCGTCGAGTGGAGCTCCGGCCCGGTCTCTGATCTGGACCCACTCCTCGCCGTCCGCTCCGCCGGGGAACGTGCCAAGCGTGTAGTCCCAGACGCGGTCGAACCAGCCGGCCGCCTCCCGGTCCCCGTAGCGCTCGGCCGCCAGCCGGGTGGCGTAGGCGGCTTCGGTGTGGACCCACCACAGCTTGGTCGACCAGGTCCGCCTGACCAGGTCTTCGTACGGCCCGCCGTACGGCCGGCCGGAGACGCCGACGTATCGGAACAGCCCGCCGTGCTCGTCGTCCCACCCGGCCTCGCACAGGGCGGAGACGCTGGCGACCAGGTCGCCGTCGTCGCCGGTCTCGCCGAGCAGTTGGCCAGCCTCCAGCGCCATCCAGATCCCCTCCAACGCGTGCCCGGGGGTGCGGTGCCTGGCCAGGACCGTGTCCCCCTTGCCGGGGTCGGCCACGAACGTCTCGGTGAACAGGCCGCTGTCCTCCCGGTGCGCGATCATGGCCCGGCGCGCGGCGCGCAGCTCGTCCGCGTAGGGGACCGCGGTTCCGGGCGCCTGCGTGCCGGCCGCCGCCTGGTGCGCGCGTGCCTGGTCGAGCCTGGCGTTGAGGACGATCATCCGGGCGCCGAACCCCGAGCAGCCGGGCGGCAGCGGGTACGGCGGGGTCGGGGGATCGCCTGCCTCCACGTCGTCCGCGATCCGCTGGACGATCAGATCGATCGTGGGAAGGTGATCGGGCGAGCCGGTGTATCTGGTGAGTTCGGCGAGCCCCATGGCGACGAAGGCGTCAGCGAAGATGCTGCGCTCCGCGGGCAGCGGCCCGCCCTTCTCGTCGAGCGCGGTTCCGCCCCGCTCGTCCAGGACGTAGGCGCACTGGCCGTCAGGCCGGACGGCGTGCTCGAGGAGGAAGGACGCGCCGCGTTCCGCGTGCCGTACGAGCGTGCCGGGGTCGAAGCCCAGCCTGTCCAGCGAGAGCAGGCCGCGGTCGGCGAGCCGGGCGGCGCGGGCGAGCAGCCAGACGAAACGCCCCTGCGACCAGGTGAACTTGTTCGTGGACAGCCGTCGCCGGCCGCGATTGTCGAAGCAGGTGAAGAACCCGCCGTGCTCGGTGTCGATGCCATTCTCGAGCCAGAACGGGAGGATGACGTCTTCGAGTTGCCTGCGGGCGATCCGCTCGGGCTGCTCGGAACCCATGCCGTCCTTTCCGTAGGAAACAATGAAAGCGATTGCATGGATTCTGGCTTCGCTAGAGTACTCCGGTCAAGCCGGGTCGAGCCAATGCTGAGGAGCGCGGCGTGAGCAAGCCGACGATCTACTCCATCGCCCAGCGGTGCGGCGTCTCCGCCGCGACCGTGTCGCGGGCCTTCAACCGCCCGGAGCTGGTGAGCGAGGCGGTCAGGGAACAGATCATGGCCGCCGCCCGCGAGCTCGGCTATCAGCCGAGCTCGGCCGCGCGCGGCCTGGTCACGGGCCGGGCCGAGATGGTCGGGCTGATCGTCTCCGACATCACCAACCCGTTCTTCCCGCTGCTCGTGCGGTCGATCCAGCGTACGGCGGAGCGGCTGGGGAGCTCGGTCATGCTGGTCGACGCGGAGGAGAGCGCGGCGGCGGAAGTGAGACACGTCGCCCAGTTCCGCAGCAGGGCGGACGGGGTGATCGTGGCCTCACCGCGTTCGTCGTCGGCGGCGCTGCGCGAGGCCGCCAGGGGGCTTCCCTGCGTCCTGCTCAACCGCCCGCTGCGTGACCTCTCCTCGGTGATCTGCGACAACACCAGCGCGCTCTTCGACGCGGGCGAGCATCTCTACAAGCATGGTCACCGCTCGTTCGCGCTGCTCGCGGGGCCGAGCGCCTCCTGGGCAGCGGCCCGGCGCTCGCAGGCGATCCGCCGATGGGCGCGGGGCCGCGGGGTCGAGCTCGCGGAGCTCGGCCCGTTCCGCGCGACGTTCAAGGGCGGCAGGCAGGCCGGTGCCGCGCTGCTCGGCACCGACGCCACCGCCGCCTTCGCCTTCGACGACCTCACCGCGTGCGGGGTGCTCGCCGAGCTGGCCGCGCGCGGCGTCGCCGTGCCGGGGGAGCGCAGCGTCGTCGGCTGCGACGACGTGCTTCTCGCAAGGACCGTGACGCCGAGCCTGACCACGGTGACCGCGCCGATGGACGACCTCGGCGCCACCGCGGTCCAGATCCTGACCAGGCAGATCGAGGCGCCGGGCGGCGCGCCGGAGCACATCAGGCTGCCCGGCGTCTTCGTCGCGCGCGACTCGACGGGACCACGCTCAGCCTCTTGACCGAGATTCGGACATGGTCTTAAATGCCTGCAATCGCTTTCATCGGTCATGAGGAGCCTGCAGGTGCAAAACGGACGGCACACGTCGCTCATGCGGACGTACGCCGAGCAGGTCGTCGGCCTGATCGGCAGGATCGAAACCGAGGAGGCCGACGCCGTCGGGGCGGCGGCGAAGCTCATCGCCGACCACATCACCCGGCACGGGGCGGACCGGCTGATCTACGTCTACGGCCCGGGAGGGCACTCGAACCTCGCCGCGCAGGAGGTGTTCTTCCGCGCGGGTGGCCTGGTCAACGTCAGCGCGATCCTCGACGAGGGCACGCTGCTGTCCGGCGGCGCGCTGCGCTCGATGGCGATCGAACGCACCCCCGGTTACGGCCGCGTCGTCATCGAGGACAACAGGCTCGACGCGGGCGACCTGCTCATCCTGGTCAACGCGTACGGCATCAACGCCGCACTCATCGACGCCGCGCTGACCGCCCGCGAGCGCGGCGTCACCGTCATCGGCGTCTCCTCCAGGGAACACGCCGACCGGACCGCGCCCGGCCACCCGGCCAGGCACCCCACCAAGCAGAACCTGCACGACCTCGTCGACCTGCACATCGACACGAAGGTGCCGATCGGCGACGCCGTACTCGAGATCGAGGGGGTCCCTGAGCGGACCGGCGCGATCTCGACGTTCGCCAACGCCTACACGCTCAACTGCGTCATGGCCGCGGCGATCGCCGAGCTGGCCGAGCGCGGCACGGTTCCCGCGATCTGGCGCAGCGGGAACGCGCCGGACGGCGACGAGCGCAACGCGCTCTTCCTCGACCGCTTCCGGGGGCGGATCCGATGGCTGTGATCAGCGAAGGGGGGCGGCTGCTCGCCGGGGCCGCGGTCGCAGACATCACGCCTCCGGTCGGCGGCTCGCTCGCCGGTTACGCCGCCCGGGCCTCCGCCTCCACCGCGGTACACGACCCGCTGCTGGCCACCGCTGTGGCGGTCTCCGACGGCGCGGCCTCGTCCGTCGTGATCTCCGCCGACCTCATCGCGCTCGACCCGGACACCGTCCGGCGGATCGCACGCGACCTCCACGAGCGCACCGGCCTTCCGGAGGAGTCGGTGGCCGTGGCGGTGACGCACACGCACGCGGGACCTGCGGTGACCCGGGGCGGCATCGGCGGCGTCGCGGACCCGCGACACGTCGAGCATGCCTGCTCGCGGATCGTCGCCGCCGGCGCCGCGGCGCTCGACGCGCTCGCGCCCGCCGTGCTCCGCCGTGGGTGCGGCACCCTCGACGGCGTCGCGCACAACCGGCGCGGCGGGACCCTCACCGACCCCGCGGTCCCCGTCGTACGACTGGAGCGCGAGGACGGCGAGCCCGTCGCCACCGTGTTCTCCCACGCCTGCCACCCGGTGACGCTCGGCCCCGACAACCTTCAGCTCACCGCCGACTGGCCCGGCTACGCGCGGCGACACCTGGAGTCCAGGATCGGCGGTGTGGCCGTGTTCCTCCAGGGCTGCTGCGGCCAGCTCAACACCGGGCACAGCGCGCACGACAGCCTCCGCGGCACCGAGCCGCGGCCGGGCAGGACCTTCGAGGACGCGGAACGGATCGGGACGCTGGTGGGCGAGGCCGCGCTCGGCGCCGCCACGGAAGCGGTCGCCGGACCGGTGTCGGTGGCCGCCACGCGCGTCGAGCTGCCGCTCGGCGACCCGCTCACGCCCGGTGAGCTGCGCACGCTCGCGGACGAACCCGACGGGATGTGGGCGGGATGGGCGCTCGCCCAGCTGGCCGACCACGGGCCGGCGGCGGTCGAGGTCCAGGTCGCCGTGCATCGGTGGGGCGGCGTGCCGCTGGTCTTCCTGCCCTGCGAGCCCTTCGTCGAATTCGCCGTGGAACTGCGTGCCGCGCTCGGCGATCCCGGGCTGCTCGTCGCCGGTTACACGGGCGGGGTGCCCGGCTACCTGCCCTATCCGGAGACGCACTACGACGCGGGCGGGTACGAGATCCGCGAGGCCCACCGGGCCTACGGGCTGCGTGCCGCGTTCACGCCCGACGCCGGCCGCCTGGTCATGGCCGCCGCCAGGGCACTCGCCGGGGAGGCAAGGTGACGATCGAAGGGAGGCTCGCGGACGGGCGTCCCGTGCGCGTCGAGCTGGACGGGCAGCGGATCGCCGCGGTCACCGAGGTCCGTGACGCACCCGACGCGCTCATCCTCCCGGGCCTGGTGGACATCCAGGTCAACGGGTACGGCGGGCGCGACTTCAACGCGGACGACCTATCGACGGGCGACGTGGTCGAGCTGGTACGCGAGCTGTGGCGGCGCGGCACCACGACGCTGTGCCCCACGATCATCACCGCGCCGGAAGACAAGATCACGAGAAACCTGCGTGTGATCGCGGCGGCACGGCAGACCGATCCGCTGGTCAGGCATGCCATCCCCGCCCTGCACGTAGAGGGGCCCTACCTGGCGCCCGCGGACGGTCCGCGGGGCGCGCACGATGCCGATCACCTGCGCGATCCCGACATCGCCGAGTTCGGGCGCTGGCAGGAGGCGGGCGGCGGGCTGGTGAGGATCGTCACGCTGGCCCCCGAGCGGGCAGGCGCCGTGGACTACATCGCCGAGCTCTCCCGGCGCAACGTCATCGCGTCCATCGGGCACACCGCGGCGGCGCCCGCCGACATCGAGGCGGCCGTGCGGGCGGGTGCGCGGCTCTCCACCCACCTGGGCAACGGCGCGCACGCGGTGATCCGCAGGCATCCCAACTACATCTGGACGCAGCTCGCCGAGGACAGGCTCGCCGCGACCTTCATCGCGGACGGGCACCACCTGCCCGCCGACACGTTCACCGCGATGCTGCGCGCCAAGGGGACCGGCCGCGCGCTGCTCGTCAGCGACTCCGTCGCGCTGGCCGGCTGCGCTCCAGGCGACTACACGACCCCGGTCGGCGGCCGGATCACGGTGCGCGAGGACGGCCGGGTGACGCTGCCCGGCGGTGAGCTGCTCGCCGGCTCGGGAAGCTCGCTGATCGAGTGCCTCGCCTGGGCAGTCACGCACACCGAGGTGGAGCTCGGCACCGCCGTGGGCATGGCCGCGGCGAACCCGGCCCGGCTGCTCGGCACCGGTCGCGGCCGCATCGAACCCGGCGCCCCCGCCGACCTGATCGTCACCACTCCCGACCTGTCCGTCCTGCACACCTTCGTGCACGGCGTGCTCGTCCACAGCGCCTGACCTGCATCGCTCCCCACCCCCGACCTGGGAGATCTCATGGGTTTTCTCGACTGGCTAGTGATCTGCGGCTACTTCGGCGTGATGATCGCGATCGGCGTCTGGGCGAAATCCCGCATCCGCGACGCCAAGGACTTCTTCACCGCCGGGGGCAAGATGCCCTGGTGGCTGTCAGGCATCTCCCACCACATGTCGGGCTACAGCTCGGCGGTCTTCGTCGGCTACGCGGCCATCGCCTACACCGCCGGGTTCACCCTCTACATCTGGTGGGCGATCGGCATCACGTTCGCGATGCTGATCGGGTCGTTCCTGTTCGCGCCGCGCTGGCCAAGGCTGCGGCAGCGGCTCGGGATCATCTCGCCGCTGGAATATCTCGCGACCCGCTACAACGTGCCGGCGCAGCAGGTGCTCGCGTGGAGCGGCACCGCGCTCAAGGTCTTCGACGTGGGCGCCAAGTGGGCGGCGACCGCGCTGCTGCTCCAGGTGTTCGCGGGCGTGCCGATCGCCTGGGGCGTGCTGCTCACCGGAGGGGTCACGCTGATCTACTCGACGATCGGCGGGCTGTGGGCTGACGCGCTCACCGACCTCGGCCAGTTCGTCATCCAGCTCGTCGCGGGGATCACGCTGTTCGTCGCGGTGCTCGCCAAACTCGGTGGCGTTTCCGGGATCTGGACGCTGTGGGACCGGCTTCCCGAAGGACACGGCCAGCCGTTCAACGACAAGTACACCGTGGGATTCGTCCTCGTCTACCTGCTGATCAACACGCTCTCCTACAACGGCGGGACCTGGAACCTCGCCCAGCGCTTCATCGCGGCGCCGACCGGGGACTCGGCCAGGCGCGCCGCTCTGTTCTCCGCGGGCCTCTACCTCTTCTGGCCGCTCGTGCTGTTCTTCCCGATGTGGGCCGCGCCCGTCCTGCTCCCCAACCTGGCCGAGCCCGACCAGTCCTACGCGCTGCTGACCCAGCAGCTGCTGCCCGGCGGGCTCATCGGCCTCGTGCTCGCCGGAATGTTCGCGCACACGATGGCGATGACGTCCTCCGACGCCAACGCGATCTCCTCGGTGGTGATCAGGGACATCATCCCCGCGGTGTGGAAGCGGGCACACCGGCTGTCGTCCAAGTCCGAGCTGCTGGCCGGTCGGGTGTCGACGTCCCTGTTCATCGCGCTGTCGATGGGCATCGCACTCAGCGTGGACAGCTTCGGCGGCGTGCTGGGCCTGCTGATCCTCTGGTTCGGCGCGCTGGTCGGTCCGATCGCCATCCCGATGCTGCTCGGCATGCTGCCGATGTTCCGCCGCTGCGGTCCCGCGGCCGCGATCGGATCCTGGGCGACCGGACTGGTGGTCTTCGCGCTGGTGAAGTACGTCTTCCCCGGTCAGGGCCAGACCGTGGAGGTGGCCGCCCCGGTCCTGTCCGCGCTGGTGGTGTTCGTGCTCGTCGGCCTTGTCGCTCCGGTACGCAACGCCGAGGCCGACGCGCTGATCGACTCGCTGAGTGCCGAGCAGCCCGAGGCCGCCCAGGCAACACCTGCCGGGGGAGCGAACTAGGCGCTTCCGTCCGGGCAGCCTGCCAGGAAGAGGCGCCCGGTCGGCCTGCGAGGAGTGCCGTGCTCCAGCACGCAGCGTGAGGGCATGCCAGTGGGAGAGCTGGCTCGCCGGACCAACGTGACGGTTCGGGCCTTGCGCTATTACGAGAAGGCCGGGTTGGTGACGCCGCGACGGCTGCCCAACGGCTACCGGCACTACGAACCGGTGGCCGTCCGTCAGGTGCAGGAGATCAGGGAGCTCCTAGGCCTGGGACTGTCGGTGGAGGAGACCCGGCCGTTCGTGGAGTGCCTGGCCAGCGGGCACACCTCCGGTGACGGCGAGCTCGTCCATCTCGGCCCCGCGGGCACCGGCGCCGCGGCCAAGTTGATCGCCAACTTCGCTCTGCTGGGCACCATCGGACTGCTCGGCGAGGCACTGGCGGTCGCCGACGGCCTCGGCCTGCCCCGCGAGGTCACCTGGCGCGTCCTCGACCGCACCCCGCTCGCCGCCCAGGCGGCCCGGCGGCGGCTCGCGATCGAGTCGGCCGTCTTCGCGCCGCGCTTCGCCCTTGCCCTGGCCGGCAAGGACGCCGCCCTCGTCGGTCGCGGCGGCGGACGCTGAGCGCCAGTCCCGTCAGCAGCACGGGCGACAGGTAGGTGCGCAGCAGGGTCTGCTTGGAGTCGGCCACGGCTGAGGCGGAGCCGAGCTCGCGGCCGGCGCGGAGCTGGGCGGCCGACAGGAACGGCATGACCAGCAGGGAGAGCGCGGCCAGGATCAGGCCGGGGGTGGAGTGTTCGGCCTCGCCGGCGCCGAGCAGGGCGCGCCCGGCGTCGAAGGTGACGTAGGCGGCCAGCGCGAAGGAGGAGATGGCGATGACGCGCAGCGCCGTCTTCTCCCGGGCCTCGTGGTCGGCGACGGAGAACTGCCAGGCGACTGCGGCGGCCGAGGCGACCTCGACGACGGAGTCGAGGCCGAAGCCGATCAGCGCGGCCGAGGAGGCGGCGGCGCCGGCGGTGATGGCCACGACGGCTTCGATCACGTTGTAGGTGATGGTGGCGGCCACGAGCAACCGGATGTGGCGCTGCAGGGAGGCGCGCCGGGCGGGGGAGGGGCCCAGGCCGGGGAGGTCGAGCGCGGTCATGTCACTGCTTCTCTCGCGAGGGGGTGGGCCACAGCGTGACGGCGTGGCCGGTCGCGGCGAGCAACTGCTCGGCGGAGGCGAGCAGGTCCATCAGTTCGGGCCGGGTCAGGGAGTAGAAGGACTGGCGGCCTTCGGCGCGGTAGTCGACCAGGTGGCAGTCGCGCAGGCAGGCCAGGTGCTTGGAGACGGTGGACTGGGCCAGGCCGAGTTCGGCGACGAGGTCGACCACACGGGCCTCGCCGCGGGCCAGCCGGGCCACGATCCACAGCCGGGCCTGGTCGGCCAGGGAGTGGAACAGCGCGGCCGCCGGAGGGATGCCGCGGCGATGTCGGCGCTGACACAGCGGCCACTATCAATCGCCATATGGCGATGGTAGCCGGATTCAGTCATGTATTGGCAAGTGCCTGCTCCAAGACGCCCACGTGTGCGTGGACTCCAACAGCGCCGTGCGCTGCGTCGACGACGGCGACACCGCGTGGTGCGCGCCGAACGCCAACGCAGACGGGCTGCACATCGAGCTCACCGGCTACGCCCGCCAGACCCGCGCCCAGTGGCTCGACGCGTTCAGCCTCGCCACTCTGAAGAACGCCGCCAAGGTCGCCGCGGCCTGGGTGAAGAAGTACAACATCCCGATCAAGCACCTCACCCCCGCCCAGGTCCGCGCCGGGCAGAAGGGGTTCTGCGCCCACGTCGACGTCACCAAGGCGTACCCGGGCACCGGCTCCCACACCGACCCCGGCGTCGGCTTCCCGTGGGACAAGTTCCTGGCCCTGGTCAAGGCCGAGGTGGACGGCAAGCCCGCCAAGCCCGTCGCCTGGTCCCGGACCCTCGTCTACACCAAGGGCAAGACCATGATGAAGGGCGCCGACGTCGAAGCGTGGCAGGCCCTCCTCGACAAGCTGGGCTACGACGTCGACGTGGACGGCGTGTACGGCGCCGGCTCCACCACGGCGACGCGGAAGTTCCAGACCAAGGCCAAGGTCCTCGTCACCGGCACCGTGGACAAGACCACGTGGCAGGCCGGCCAGAAGGCGGCCTCGGCGAAGTGACCGGCTGAAAGGCGTTACCAAAATTAGGCGGCGAGTCCCTACGGTTGTTCCATGACTGGAGTAGACAACCCGCCGTGGCGCCCTCTGAACGAGCGCGGGAACGGATCGGCCGGCCCCCGTGAACTCGTGAAGGGGGTGCCCGACTACCTCGCTCCCACACTGCGACAGTGGCTTTTCCAGGCCGTCGCCAAGGACAGGGGGAGCGACGGGCCCGTCACCAAGCGCGTGGGGAGCGACCTGCTGGAATCGCTCAGGCTTCGACTACGTAATGAGGTGATCTACGTCGATCCTGGCAGCTCTGGGCTCATCCGAGAGTGGCTCTACCAGGGGGACGATCTCCTTGTTCTGGTCGACGCCGTGCTGGCCATCAAGGAGCCCTTGGCCAACGCGACCGATGTCGCGGTTCAGAGGGAGCGCGTACTGTGGGTCATCCACGTTAAGGAGCTGGGATTCCGTCTCGCTGAGGCCGGGTCGGTGTGGCAGGTCAACCGTGATCTGAGCGGCCTGGAGGAGCGTGTCGACGGAGCCGTCCGTTCATCCGTCGATGCCGCTCTCGCTGCGGCGGACGACGACACTTCGACATGCTTGCGGAAGGCGTGGGATAAGGCTTACGGGCTGCAGCCCGACCCGAGCGAGGCGTACAGCCAGGCTGTGAAGGCGGTAGAGGCTGCGACTATCCCGGTGTACCTCCCCGGAACGCCGAAGCCGACGCTGGGCACGGTGTTGAGGAAGCTGGAGAACAGCAGCTCGCCCTACACCTTGGTAGTCGACGCTGGGGACGGGACACCTGCTCCGGCTGACCCAGTGGTGGCGCTGATGAGGCTTCTCTGGGAGGGCCATCGTGATCGCCATCCGGGAGGTACGACCACGAAGCCCATCACCCTGGAATCAGCCCGCGCCGCAGTACAGATCGCTGTCCTGATCGTTCAGCTCGTCGTGTCCGGTGCCGTCCTAATCCCTAGCCTTTAAAGGAGTAGGGCGAGCGTCGCGCCAGTCGCCATGGCTCCAGCCGCAGCACCCGCCAAAGCCTGGGCCGGCGTGTGGTCGCGGATCTCCGCGCGAGCCCACCCGATCAACGCCACCACCACGGCGCCGGCCGCGAGCACCACGGCGGGCGCGGGCAGCACCCACGCGAGCATCACCACCGACCCGGCCGCCACGGCGGTGTGGAACGAGATCTTCCACCGCAGGGTGATCGGGCCCACCACGGCGAGCGTCGCGAGCATGATGACCACGCACGCCACCATCACCGTGGGAGCGCCGAGCGCCACCAGCAGGGCCAGGGCGACGAGGACCAGGGCCACGATGACGGCCACCAGCTTGGGCCGTTGACTCCGCTCCCCGATGTGCCAGTCCCCGAACCAGCCCTTCCGCACCCCGCCGAAGATGATGACCGCAGGGACGCCGCCGCACAGCCCGGCGGCGAGCGCCCCCCAGCCCAGCCCGGCCCACCCCGACGTGACCGCGCCCACCACCAGGGGCAGGCTGATCACGATCCACATCGGAGCGAACACGTCCGTTACGAGACGGGCGACGCGACCGCCCGGCCGTCGACCTGCGTGAACTTCGTCGCGACCTGTCGCAACCACTGCGTCTCCTTCTCCATGTCACCGGCGAAATCGGGGCCCGGGATCCGCCCGGACGGCACCCCGGGCGGGCGCCCGGTGCGGGCAGCCCGCAGGGCGTCGGCGACCCATCGGGCCACCTTGGCGGGGTCTTCGCTCGACGGCGCCTCGCTGATCGACGTCAGGTTGAGCATGCCGTCGCGGATCTCCAGCACCCGCCGTACGACGCGGGCCCGCAGGTCGACGTCCATCGGCAGGGTCAGGTCCGGGTACTGGGCGGTGAGCGCGTTCCACAGCGGCGCGAGCTCGCGCAGCGCGGCCCGGTCGCGCAGCTTGGCCACGCCCGTCCGCCAGGCCGGGATCGAGGTGCCGAGGGTGATGCCGACGATGCAGAGCAGGAGCGTCATCTGGCCGAAGACCGGAATCTCCCGCAGGGTGGTGTCCGGGTCGAGCAGCGTGACGAGGTTGACCGTCATGACGTGCGCCCGGTTGATCACCCCGGCGACCATGCCGAGCGTGGACAGCACCAGGCCGAGCCGCAGCAGCGGCGGCGCGCCCCGCACGTACCGGCCGAACATCGAGCCGGCCGCCGCGAGGCAGGTCATCAACCAGAAGTCGAACACCAGCAGGTAGACGCGGCCGGTCGGCGCGGTGGGGAACGGGGCGTGCGCGCCTTCCACCCAGTAGATGCGGCCGCCCCTGGCCGCGAACATGGCGATGAGGACCGCCATCACCACGGCGGCGGTGGGCCAGATCCAGCGGGCCCACGACGACCGCCCGTGCCGGGTGATCGCCTCCACGTACGCGAGCAGGCAGGTGGCGCTCAACAGGCCGGTCAGGTGTCGCATCAGCGTGGCCACCTCGGTGCCGGTGGTGGCGTCCAGCCACGCCACGATCGGCGGCGCGGTGAACACCCTGGACATGGCCAGGCCGGTGAACGCCCCCCACAGCATCACCTGCTCCAGCGACTTGCCCTGTTTCAGCGCTCGCAGCGCCGGCCGGACGCGGGAGAGCGACGCCCCCCACAACAGGATCATGGCTAACCACGCGAAAAGGCTCACACGGGGCCCCTATGTCTCGTATCCGAAGGTTTTGGACAGGCGGCGCAGGCCCTCGTCGCCCTCTTCGGGCGGGGTGTGGGCGCGCGTCAGGATGAGGGTGGCGAGCTTTTCGGCGTCGCGTTCCCACTCGGTTTCGTATCGGCCGCGTCCGGCGATTCCCACGATGGGGCCGATCATGCGGCGCATGAACTCTTCGACGTCGCCGCCGACGCGGCCGTGCTTCAGCAGCATGTGGCTGATCTCGTGCAGGGCGATGTTGACTTGCAGCAGCCCGGATGCGCCGGGGGCTATGAAGATGTGGTCGGCGTTTCGGGTGCCGAACCACAGCCCGGTCACGGCGCCGCTGGCCTCGATGGGCAGGTCGTGCATGTGTAGCGGGCGCTGCCGTTCGGTGCGGACGCGGTCAATGAAGGCGTCCAGGGTGAACGGGTGGGGGATGGGCGCCGCCGATAAGGCAGCCAGCAGCGTGGGGGACGGCAATTCGGAACCTTTCGGCCGGGCCCGGAAAGACTACCCGGGTCCCTGACTGCCGCTGTCTACTTCCCGTCTACGTCGCTGTTGGTGCCCAGGTTGGGTCGCTGGTCCAGGCCCTCGGCGCGGCGCATCGCCTCGATCATCTTGAGCACCGCATCGAGCGACAGCTCGGACAGGCCGGACGCCCGTTCGGCGATGTACTCCACGCCGAGCTCCTCCGCGCCCTGGCGTATCTGCTCCTGTAGCCGCTGGTCTTCCTCCGGGACGGTGGGCGGACGGTTCAGAGCCAGATGGTGCCGAGCCAGGCGGTTGCCGCGGCGGCCGCCAGGAGGACGATGTTGAGGCCGATCTGCCGGACCTCGTCGCGGCTCAGGTGAACCGCGATGCCGCCGATCTGGATCAGAACGAGGCCGATCGCCGCGGCGATGGCGAGCCAGGGTGCGATCCCGGTCAGCGGCGGCAGGATCAGACCGGCGGAGCCGAGGACTTCCAGGACTCCGATCAGGCGGACGAGCGGCATGGGAACGGTGTCGACCCAGCCCATCATCGGCTGGAGCCGCTCCTGGCTCTGGATGACCTTCTTGCCTCCGGCGTAGAGGTAGAAGACGGCCAGGAGCGCCGCGACGATCCAGTAGGAGATCTCCATGAGTGACACCTCGGAGGCACGTGACGTGGCGCCGGCAACGATGGTTACCAGTCGTAAGCAGCCTCATGATGCGTCACTATTGAAAGCCCTACAAAAGGCACATGCATGTGCGTTACACACAGAGGACTGTCATGTCTGAGTACGAGCACACCTGCATGATCCGAGGAGATGGAGGGCGGACGATCCGCGCCATCCTCGACCGCATCTGCAACAAGTGGACGTTGCTGATCGTGGCGACCCTCGATCGGGGAAGCGTGCGCTTCACCGATCTGCACCAGCAGATCCCCGGGATCTCCCAGCGCATGTTGACCCTGACGCTCCGGAACCTCGAACGCGACGGCCTGGTCTCCCGGACGGTGTACGCCGAGGTACCGCCCCGGGTCGAATACGCGCTGACCCCCACCGGCAAGAGCCTCATTCCCCCCGCATTGGCTCTCGCCGGCTGGGCCATCGAGCACGTCTCGCACATCGAGGCCAGCCGGGAGGCCTACCAGACCCGAAACCCATGACCCGATGCCCGCCCCCAGTGGTCACCTGCGGTTCTGTGATCGGCTCGGCGCGTTGGACGCCGTGGGGCGTCAGCCTCGCAGTTTCACCGGGAGAGCGGTCAATCGGCTCCCCTGGATGCCGCCGAGGTCGGTCTGCTGGAGTTCGGCGAGCGGCACCGCGAGGCACGCGTCGGGGAAGTCGGTCCGCAGGACCTCCACGACCGCGCTCAGCTCGAGCTGGGCGAGTTGGGCGCCGGTGCAGTAGTGCGGACCGGCGCCGAAGGTGAGGTCCGGCCCGATCGACCGGCCGGGGTCGGTGTTGATGCCCTGGATGTCGACGAGCACCGGCGAGCGAGCGGGGAGTCGCACTCCGGCGAGCTCGAGGTCGGCGGAGGTGAACCGCCAGAGGCTGAAGGGGGCCGGCGAGTGCAGGCGCAGGGTCTCCCGGACGAACTCGTCGACCGTGATCTCCTCCACTGCGGCGCCTGCGACGGCGAAGACGCGCGCGAGCAGGAATCCCAGCGACGGGTCGGTGGTGAGCTGTCCTGCGTAGATCAGCGTGAAGATCAGGTAGTGCAGCTGCGTCTCGGTGATCTCGTCGGGAACCCGGGCGCGCAGCTCGGCGGCCAGGCCATGCCGGCCCTCGCTGAGCGCGGCGGCGGCCAGCTGCCCGAAGGCCGCCATCGCCGCCCCCACCTCCTGGGGGTCGGTGCTGTGCATGCCCCGGCAGGCCGCGATGGCCTGGTCGATCCGGTCGAGCGGGACGCCGAGCACGTCGCAGACCACGGTGAGGGGGAACCGCGTGGTGAAATCGGCCATCAGATCTACCGTCTCACCGGAGCCGGCGAGCCCGGTGAGCAGCTCGCGGGCGAGCGCCGTGATCCGTTCGGAGTAGCCGCTCATCCGCCGGGCCGTGAAGAGCGGGGCGTGCGCCCGGCGCAGTCGCTCGTGGGCGGTGCCGTCGAAGGTGGTGAGCGACGGCTGTGCGGCGGCGGTCGGTTCGAGACCCGCGATCCGCGGATCCCAGCCCGCCGGCGCGTAGGCCGGGTCCTTCACGATACGGGGGTGGACGAGGACCTCCCGGGCGAGCGCGTCGTCAGTGACGATCCACACCGGGCCGCCGGCGGGGGCTTCGGCCTGGACGATGGGACCCGCGGCGCGTAGGGCGGCACGAGCGGGATGGGGCTCGCCGACTCCGCGAATGGTGACGGCGAACGGGTCGACGGTGACATGGGGTGCGTCGGACATCAGGTCTCCATGGAAGCTGGGTAGCGGGCGCGATCTCGACCGTGTACGGACACGTACGAGAGGCTGTGTGACGGTCTGCGGGCGTGCTCGCGGTCACTCGTGAGAGGTGTTCGCGCGCTTGGGCAGCAGGAACATGAGCGCGGCCGCGGCGATGTAGCAGGTGACCTGCCAGGGGAGGATCGTGGTGAAGGCGTCGCTGTAGGCGATGAGGCTGGTGCCTCCATCGGTGAAGGAGCTTTCCAGCCGGGCGAAGAACACCACCCCGAGGACGGCGACACCGAGCGCGTTGCCGACCTGGCCGACGGTGGTCAGGACACCGCCCGCGGCGCCCGCGTCCTTGCCGGGCACGCCGGCGAGAACGACGTTGATCAGGGACGGGGCGGTGAGTCCCAGCCCCAGGCCTCCCATGAACAGCGGCGTGGCAAGTGCCCAGTAGGAGGGTTCGGCGCCGCCACCGACGACGAGGAGAAGGATCATTTGCGACGCGGCCAGGATCAACGAGCCCGATACGAGGAGGGCGCGGCGGGCGAACTGGACGCCGATCCCGGAGGTGATGATCGAGCCGATGGCGTAGGGCAGGATCACGAGACCGGTTTCGAGCGCGGTGCGCCCGGTGCCCAGTTGGAGGTAGAGCGACAGCAGGAGAAAGAAGGAGCCGAGCGCTCCGAAGAACAGCAGGGAAGCGGACAGGCCGCCGGCGAAGGCCCGCACCCGAAGGAGGGCGGGATCGAGGATCGGCTGCCCGCCGCGCGCGACCAGTCGCCGTTCCCTGATGAGGAACAGAGCCACCGCCGGGACCGAGAGCGCCAGGATGAGGAAGCCCCACCAGGGCCAGCCCCAGTCGCGGCCTTGCATGAGGGGCAGGAGCAGGAGGACCACGGCGGCGGAGGCGAGGACCGCGCCCGGCAGGTCCAGCCGGGCGTTGCCCGGCACGCGGGACTCGGGGAGGAAGCGGGCTCCCACGAGAAGCCCGATGATCGCGATCGGAACGTTCACCCAGAAGATCGCCCGCCAGCCCAGGCCGAAGAGGTCGGCTTCGACCAGGACTCCGCCGAGCAGGGGGCCGGCCACCGAGGCCAGGCCGAGCACGGCACCATAGGCGCCGAGCGCCTTCGCGCGTGCGCCGGGCTCGAACGAGGCGCGGATGATGCCGAACACCTGCGGGATCATCAGGCCGGCGGCCAGGCCTTGCGCGACCCGCATGCCGATCAGCACGCCAGGGTTCGGCGCCAGCCCGCAACCAGCCGAGGCGAGCATGAACGCGGCCAGTCCAAGGAGGAACACGCGGCGGCGTCCGAACTGGTCGCCGATGCGGCCCCCGGTGATCAGGCCGGCTCCGGCGGAGAGTGTGTACCCGGCCAGCATCCACTGCAGTGCGGCCTCACCCGCGCCCAGGTCCTCGGCGATCGCCGGGGCCGCCACGCTGACGATCGTGGCATCGAGAAGCTCCATGAAGTCCGCGACGAGGATCACGGCCAGCACGGCGAACGCCGTGCGCCCAGACAGGAGAGTGGGAGTCGCCGGGCCCGCGCCGCTATGAGGTTGGGTGGAGGTGGTCATACTGCGCTGTACTCCTCGGTCGATGGGGGATGCGATAAGATGGCTGCGTCACACAGTAGCTGTGTCACGCAGTCAATCTACACAGAAATGACTGCGCGACGCAGCAATGTCGGATGGAGTGGGTGTCACGATGACGGAGCCGAACCCGGACAGGGAAGCGCTGCTTGCCGAGATCGTCGGAGACACGGTGCCCGGCTGGGCGATCCTGGTCGTGCAACTCAACAACGTCGTCGCCGAACGGCTGGGTGTCACCGACACCGATGTGCAATGCCTGCACGTGCTGGGCCGTCACGGCCCGGCGACACCGAGCGCTCTGGCCAAGCACGTGAATCTCACTACCGGATCGGCTTCACGCATGATCGACCGGCTCGTCGCCGCGGGCTGCGTCCGGCGGGTGGCCGACACCGACGACCGCAGGCGGGTGCTCATCGAGCCCACCCAGGAGGGCCTGGATCGGGTCACCGCCGCCTACTCAGGACTGATCGCACGGACGCGGGACGACCTCGGCGCCTTCGACGACGAAGAGCTCAGCACCCTCATCCGATTCATGAGAGCGGCCGAGCGCAGCACCGCCTCTGAGATCCACCGGCTCAAATCCGCCCCTGATAAGTAGCCCGTCGATCACCGACGGACTACGTGCCGACCCGTGGGTGGCAGGTGTGGGCCTTACCATTTCGCAGGTGACCACCTACGACGATGCTGACATGTTCGAGTACCTGGACTCTTCGGCCCTGCCGCAGCGCCAGCAGCGGATCCTCGCCGCGATCCGGGACTGGGTGGTCAGGTACGGGTACCCTCCGAGCACGCGCGAGCTCGGCCACGCGGTCGGGTTGCGGTCGTCCTCATCGGTGTCGAAACACCTGAAGAGCCTGGAGGAGAAGGGGTTCCTCCGCCGGGGCACGACGATGACCCGGCCGATCGACGTGCGTCTGTTCCTGCGGGCCTCGGCGCCGGGGCCGGCCGACGACCTGGTGACAGTGCCCGTGGTCGGAGACATCGCCGCCGGCACTCCCATCCCGGCCGACGAGTACGTGGACGACACGCTCACCCTGCCCCGTGACCTCACCGGGCGTGGCGCCGTGTTCGGCCTCCGCGTGCGGGGCGACTCGATGATCGACGCCGCGATCTGCGACGGCGACATCGTCGTGGTACGGCAGCAGCCCGAGGCGCACTCGGGCCAGATCGTCGCCGCGATGATCGACGGTGAGGCCACCGTCAAGGTGTTCCGCCGACGCGACGGGCACGTCTATCTGGAACCGCGCAATCCCGTCTACGACATCATCGACGGCGACGGCGCCGTGGTGCTGGGCATCGTGGTCTCGGTCCTTCGCAGCGTCTGAGCATCCAACGGATCTGCGACAACTGCCGTCGAGCTCAGCCACGCGGATCACGGCGTGGTTTGTCCCGTTCTGTTGGGTGGGCTCCAGTTGGAGACGGGCGGTGACGGCCTGGATCAGACCTCGCGGCGGAGTGGGCTGAGCCAGATCGGTATCCAGCTGAGCGTTCATCCCTGTCCGGAAGCACAGGATGCTCCAGGCGGCCGCCGAGATCCAGACGCTCCAGCCGACCAACGGCACCAGGAGCGCGAACGGGGCGGTGGTCACGCCGACGATCCACACGGCACGCCCGCGGCCGAACCGGCGGCCGATCAGGTGGGCCGTCGAGGACCCCGCCAGCACGCCCAGTCCACCGATGGCGAGGTAGGCCCCAAGCAGCCAGGCGGGTTGTCCGAGCTCGGTGACGAGTAGCACGGGCAGCAGCGTCGAGCAGAGTGGGAGCCCGAGGTTCGTCATGCCGCCTTGTGCCGCGATGGCGACGAGGACCCGGTTGCCGAAGAGGAATCGCACCCCTCGGCGATCTGCCGTCCGAGTCGCTCGCCGGGTACGGGGGCGGGCGCGGGTTCGGGCTTGCTGATCCGGTGTAGCCACGCGGCCGACCACAGGTAGGTGAGCGCGTCGAGCAGGATCGCCGCAGGCGCGCCTGCGAAGGCCACCAACACCCCGGGGTGCTTCTGCCGCCCACATCCATCGCCGCGTTCGTGCCGACGAGCACCGAGTTCGCGGCGGTGAGCCGGTCGCGGCCGACCAGGTGCGGGACCGTGCTCTGAGAGGCGACGTCGAAGAAGAGCGTGCCGACTCCCGTCGCGACGGCGACGCCGTACAGCTGGGTCATCGTGAGCGCGCCCAGCCACCACGCGACCGTTACCGACACCAGGAGCGCGGCGCGAACCAGGTCCGTCGCGATCATCACCGGGCGGCGCCTGACCCTGTCCACCCATGCTCCGGCGGGCAGGCCGAGCACCAGCACGGTGATGGTGGTGAGGGCGCTGAGCAGTCCCACTTCGCCGGGCCCCGCGTCGAGGGCGGTCACCGCGAGCAGGGGCATCGCCACGCAGCCGACCTGGGCCTGGGAAGCGGCCATCGCGCCCTACTGGCCTCGCATCATGACCCTGCTCGAAGGCGAGGTGCTCTACCGCGCCAGGTTGCTGGCCGAGGGGGGCCTGCGGCGCATGCTCGGCGACCTTGACGCCGCCGTGACGTGGGAGGGAGAGACGCTGCGCCTGCCGAAGACGCTCTGCGAAGGAGTGCGCCCGCTGGGCGGGCTGGGGCTCTTGCTCGTGCCGTCGGTGTTCACCTGGCCGCGTGTCTTCTCCATCACGACTCCGCCCTGGCAGCCCACGATCCGCTACCCCCCGCGCGGCGTCGCTACGCTCTGGGAGCACCGCGAGAGCGACCCGCCACAGGCGCTGGCCGCCGTGCTCGGCCGGACCCGCGCCCGGCTGCTGGCCGAACTCGACCAGCCCGCCTCGACCAGGGAACTGGCCACCCGCCTCGACCTGTCAGAACCAGGTACGAACCAGCACCTCACCGCTCTCCGCAAGGCCGGACTGACCAGCGCCCACCGCACGGGAAGATATGTGCTCTATGCCCGTACGGCCATCGCCGAGGCACTGATCGCCGGCGACGCGAGTCCCCTACCGAGCAGTCACGGGAACCCGCGTACGGAAATCAGCGTCAGCGATGTGGGGGGCGACAGGCTCCGTGATACGGCTGACCCGGTTGTCGCGATGCAGGGATAGGAACCCGGACCGAGGGGGCGATCATGCTGCGGGTTCACTTCACCAGTGAGGATGTGGCTCGCACACGTCTGGTCGTGCTGGGTCCCCTCACTGAGGCGCAGTTCGGCTTGAGAATCCTGCAGCGACAGGACCGGCCTGCTCTGTTCGGGAAGTGGCGAGCTCACGCGTCGAGGGGGTTCGCGCCGGAGTGGGCGGCGCTCGCCCGGTTCCTGGCCGCTCCCGGCGTCGGCATGGTCGACCTCTTCACCGTCGTCGAGGCGAGCCAGGATCTGGAGGAAGGCCTCAATCACATCCGCGAGTCCGGGACGGCGCTGCGGCAGGAAATCGGGCTGGTCCGGACGATGCGTCCGCGATGGCCCGTCGTCCCCGCGATGATGCATCGTCTCCTCGACGGGGACCGCGAGGCGGTGGACGAACTCGTCGTCGCCTTGCGGGGGATCTACCGGTCGGGCATCGCCCCATACTGGCAAGCCATCAACACCCACCTGCATGTGCGACGGACAGCCGATGCCGCGCGGATGGCCGAGGCCGGACTCGAAGGCATGCTGCCCCAGCTGCATTCTTCTCTCCGCTGGTGTCCTCCGGTGTTGGAGGTCGCCGGCTACCGGCCTTTCATCGATCCCACGGACTTCCACCTTCAGGGCCGGGGGCTGCTGCTGGCACCCTCCCTGTACTGCACGACACCGCTCATATTCACCGCGATGGACTCCCCGCGGCCCACGCTGCTGATCTATCCGGCGTTGCCTGATCCCGTCGCCATCGCGCGCATCTGGACCCCGGGCGCCACCGCTCACCGGTCACTGAACGCCCTGCTGGGCAGCACCCGCAGTGCGGTCTTGGAAGCCATCGCCGATCGCCCCATGTCCACGACCGACCTCGCCGGCCGCCTGGGATTCTCCATCTCCGGGGCCAGCCATCACACCAAGGTGCTGCGCGACGCGGGACTGATCGCCACCCTGCGGGACGGCAACAGGGTCCTGCATGTCATCACTCCTCTTGGCACAGCGCTGGGAAACGGCGCGATCTGATCACTGCGCGGCCTCACCGGCGCCGCGAACCGCCTGTGCCGGGACCTTCCAGCCACTCCGCGGGAGTGAGCCCGCCTGCGTGGCCCCGGGACATCACGGCCAACGTCGTGCAGGCCGGACTGATGGAGAGCGGAATGGAACCGCCGGACCCCGAGACCCTCAAGGCCCTGGTCGGCTCGCTGTCCCTGCAGCGCATGGGCCATCCCGACGAGATCGCCGTGGCGATCGCCTTCCTGGCGAGCCCGGCCGCGTCGTACGTCACGGGCGCGGTGCTGGACGCCCACGGCGGCTACAACGCCTGAACGGGAACCTTCGCGGCGATCACCCGCCCTCCGGGCAGACAGAACAGGCAGACGCTCGCCGACTGGTCCGGGTATACGAAGAACTCCCAAGGATGGTCCAGGCAGAGACGACCTCATCGGCGTGCAGGCCGAAAGTCTGGGGCAACCGCGATCATCGGTCAGGTGACGGATCGCGCCACCAGGGCCATGGCCTGCCGCATGGCGTTCCGTACCTCATCGGGTCCGTCGCCGCGCTGCAGCGCGCTCACCGCGGACGCGCTGACCGCGCCCACCATCGCGCCGACCAGGGCCGGGGCGGTGGTCGTGTCGAGTCTGTCGGGGAACGCCCGCTGCAGCGCCTGGGCCAGTTCGGCCTGAGCGGTGAGATAGCGCTGCAGCAGCCGGGCCTGCAGCGCCGGCTCCGAGGCCGCCAGCCGCGCCCGAAGCGCTGCGAGACCGCTGGACAGGTCGCGATCCCAGGCGTTGAAGATCATCTGCTCCATCGCCCGCACCAGCACTCCAGGCAGCCGCTCCCCGGCGCGGCGCTCGGCGATCGCCTCCAGCGCCAGATCGACGCGCACGTCGGTGTTGGCCAGGAGCACGTCCTCCTTGGACTGAAAGTGGAGGAAGAAGGTGCGGGGGGACACCTCCGCGGCGTCGGCGATCTCGGCCACGGTCACCTGGTCGTAGCTCCTGTGCTCGAACAGGCGCACCGCCGCCTCGATCAATGCCTGCCGGGTGCGTTGCTTCTTGCGCTCCCGCAGTCCCGGTTTCTCCACCATGCGAGCTACTTTACTTCATGCACTGCAGTCATGCATACAATGAATCACTACATCGACTGTAGCCATTGAAGGGTGGTCATCATGGGAAGTCTGGACGGACGTGTCGTCCTCATCACCGGAGCAGGGCGCGGCATCGGGCGGCAGGAGGCGTTGTTCCTCGCCGCCGAGGGCGCCAAGGTCGTCGTCAACGACCCCGGCGTCGCCATCGACGGCACGGGCGGCGACGCCGGAGTGGCGGCAGACGTCGTCGAGGAGATCACGGCGTGCGGCGGGCAGGCCGTGGCCAACACCGACAGCGTCGCCGACTGGGACGGCGCCCGCCGCATGGTGGAGACGGCCCTGCAGTCGTTCGGCGACCTGCACGTAGTGATCAACAACGCGACCATCGAACGGAACATGGGGCTGGCCGATCTGTCGGAGGAGGACTTCGATGACGTCCTGGCCGTCAAGCTCAAGGGCACTTTCGCGGTGACGCACTGGGCGGCCCGCCACTGGCGCGACCGGTTCCAGGCAGGGGCCCGCGCCGACCGCGCCGTCGTCAACACCTCCTCCGGCTCCGGACTGCTCAACCCGCTGCCCGCGCAGGTCTCCTACGCGGCGGGCAACGCCGGGGTAGCGGCGCTGACCGTCGTGGCCGCCCTCGAGCTGGGCCGCTACGGCGTGCGGGTCAACTGCATCTCGCCGTCGATGGCTCGCACCAGACTCACCCTCGGCGTTCCCGGCATGAGTCAGGAACCGCCGGCGACCCGGTTCGACCCTCTGGACCCGGCCGCCTGCGCGCCTGTCGCCGCCTACCTGGCCAGTTCGGCCTGCCCGCTCACCGGCCAGGTGCTGTCGGTGCGAGGCGGTACGGTCGCGGTCAACCAAGGCTGGTCCCTCGGCGGCCACATCCACAAGGACGGAATATGGAGCGTGGAGGAACTGGCCGAGAAGGTGAAAGAGCTGCCGATGGACGACCCCTTCGACAAGCTCGCCCAGGCCCTGTCCGGCGCGCTCGGCACCACTGGACGCGCCGAACTCCAGGAGATGATCAACGCCCTGCTGGACCGGGGAGGCCAGGCCGGCCCGGCCTCCGCATGACGCGCTAGCGCACAGCCCGGACCTGCTCAGGTTCGCGGTCAGGGGGACGGACGAGGTCCGCCCCGTCATGCGGGCGATGCTGTCAGGCCGTACCGACAATCAGCCGAGCTCGGCCGTCGCCGCCGGGCGAGCTCGCGCCGCCGGTGGCAGTGTTAAGGCGACCCTCGAACGCGAGCTGGGCGGCGTTCATGGGCGCATTCCTGCGCTTTCGGGCTATAGAGCACCTTGACGATGAAATGACGGTTTGCCGTCGGGAGGTTGACCGGAGATTAACCCGACAGACACCACCACTTCATACCTTGGCGAGGATGGCAAAACTAACAGTGACCGTTGGGCCGGCTGTGCTCGCTGCCCTCACCCTCGCCGCGTGTGCCGCCGGGTTGAGCGGGGCCGCGATGTTGACCCGCGAGGACGTGCCCGAGAATCTCCCGATCACCGAGTCGATCTCTGGTTCGGGCTCAAGCGCGCAGCTGGGCGCGATGGACGCCTGGCGTGCCGAGTTCTACCGGATCCACCCCGACCGGCGGGTGCACTATCAGCCGAACGGGTCGGGAGCCGGCATCGGCGACTTCATCGCGGGCAGCACCGCGTTCGCCGGCACGGACGTCGCGATGACCCCCTGCGAGCAGGCTCGGGCGGACAGGCGCTGCGGCAGCCGCGCGATGCACCTGCCCATGGTCGTGGGCCCGATCGCGCTGGCCTACAACCTGCCGTCCATGCCGGATCTGAAGCTCTCGCCCACCACCCTGAGCGGCATCTTCAGCGGGCGGATCACCAGGTGGGACGCCCAGGAGATCGCCGCCGACAACCGCGGCAGGCGCCTGCCGCACACCGGCATCCGCCTCTTCCACCGCTCCGACGGCTCGGGCACGACCCACAACTTCACCACGTATCTCAAGACGGCGGGTCGCTGGCCGTACCAGCCGTCCAGGAAGTGGACCGGCTCCGGGCAGGGCGTCGCGGGCTCCACGGGGATCACCGAAGCGGTCCGTGGCACCGAGGGTTCCATCGGGTACGTGGAGCACGGCTTCGCCACCGACGCTCACCTCTCCACCGCCAAGGTGCGCAACGCCTCCGGCCAGTTCGTCGCGCTCTCGCCGCAGAGTGCCACCAAGGCGCTGGAGGGCGCTCGGATCGTCGGCGCCAACGATGGTCTGCTGGTGGAGCTCGACTATCTGACCAAGGGAAACGGCGCCTACCCCATCGTCCTGGTCACCTACGAGATCACCTGCTCGAAGAACTCCGAGCCCCTCGTGCGGACCTTCCTGGACTACACCGCGAGCGACGCCGGCCAGTCCTACCTTTCCCTCCACGGCTATGCCCCGCTTCCGCCGGACCTCCTGGTCAAGGTCCGCGCCCGGCTCGGCCTCACAAGCTGAACGAAGTCGGTGGCGCCGCGGCGGCGGGCTCGGTGGGCAGGGACCTGTTCTTGCGCATCGGCCCGGCGAGCAGGATGAAGCCGCTCAGCACCGCCATCGACGTGACGATCCACATGGTGGCGCGCAGGCCGGCGAGCTCGGCGACCGCCCCGCCCAGCACGGCGCCGATCGGGAGCGTGCTGAAGTTGACGAAGTGCTGACTGGCCGCGACCCTGCCCATGAGGTGGCCCGGCGTGTATGACTGGGTGAAGGTCCCGATGAGCACATTGCTGGCGACGATGGCGACGCTCACCGTGAGGCCGCCCACCACCAGGAAGACCAGGCCCCATCCGTCGGTGGTCAGCGGGATGAGCAGGGCCAGCGGCGTGACGCCGAGCTCGGCCACCAGGATGGTCCTGGCGGTGCCGACGCGCGCGGCCAGACTGGTCACGATGAGCGCGCCGATGACGCCGCCCACGCTCACCGCTCCGATGACCAGGCCCACCAGCCCCTGCGGCAGCCCGACCTCGCGGATCATGAAGACGATCAGGGTGGCCTGGAGAGCCGCGGCGGCGAGGTTGCCGGCGCCCGCGTGGATCGTGAAGACGCGCAGGTACGGGTCGCGCCAGACGAAGCGCAGACCGGCGCCGATCTCCTCACGGAGCGTCGTGGTGCGCTTCTCGCGCTCTTCCAGGTGGGATTCCGGCACCGGGATCCCACGCAGGCACAACGCGGAGGCGACGAAGCTGAACGCGTCGATGAACAGGCCGCTCACCGCGCCCGCGAGCTGGGCGATGGCACCGCCGACGGCCGGCCCCAGGATGAGCGCGCCGGCGTCGGTGCCCTGCAGCTTGGCGTTCGCGCCCGGCAGCCGCTCCTTCGGCAGCAGGGCAGGCAGGAAGGCCTGGGCGGCCGTGGAGAAGAAGACCGCCGCCGTGCCGAGGACCAGGGCGACGCCGATCAGGTGAGCCATCGTCAGCACGCCGAGCCAGGCGGCGACCGGCACGGTGGCGAGCGCGAGCGCCGAGACGGCGTCGCAGGTCATCATGGTCCGGCGCCGGCGCATGCGGTCGACCCACGCTCCGGCGGGTAACCCGATGATCAGCCAGGGCAGCCAGACCGAAGCCTCCAGCACAGTGATCATGAAGGTGCTCGAGTCCAGCACGCTGAGCGCGATCAGTGGCATGACGATGGTGGTCACGGCGCTGCCGAGCTTGCTGGTGGCCTGCCCGAACCACAGGCGCGTGAAGTATCCGCTGTAGTCGCGGGTGATGGCGGGCGTCGCGCGGTCGATTTCCATGAACCCCGTCCGATGGGTTGCCTGGGCTGCGTGATCTCACGGCCATTCTGAGGGGGTTCCGGGCGACCTATCGCGAAACTACCGGCAACTGCCTGCATTCTGCCGCATGCAACTGCCGGTCCCGATCGCCGGCCAGAAGTAGCCTTTCCCATTAATTCCAGAAATTTAGTGGTGGAGGCTCTCATTAACGGTTCTCGGCTCAATGTTCTGCTGACGGGGACGTCGTCGGATTCGCATGTCTGGAACCTGGTCTACATGCACCTGTTCATTCAGGAGCTGGGCCACGACGTCCGCAACCTGGGCTGCTGTACGCCGGACGACCTGCTGCTCCGTGAGGCCGTCCGCATGGCGCCCGATCTCGTCGTCCTGAGCACCGTCAACGGGCACGGGCTGACCGACGGGGCAAGGGCGGTGCGGCTCCTTCGCGGCGAGGCGCCCTTGCGGGAGATCCCCATCGTCATCGGAGGAAAGCTCGGCGTCGCCGGATCCGGTCGGGCGGAATACGCCCGGACGCTGCTCGCCGCCGGTTTCACCGCCGTTTTCGGGGACGAGGACATTGATGTCGCATTATTTGAGTCCTTTATTGATTCCGTCATGAAGAATCGTGTTACGACAAGGGTGAGCAATTGACTGCGTTCGGGCGATTCGTGGCGGACGTCCGCGCGGCGGGCGGTCTCGTGCTGCAGCCGCGCATGGGGTTCGGCGGCGCCGCGCACATGCGCCGCGGCCTGGCGGCGACGAAGGCGGCCGCTCCGGCCACGGTGGGCACCATCACGCTGGACAGCTACACGAGGCTGGGCGACCACGACGGCGCGCGGCGGGCGCTGGCAGCCGGCGTGGAGCTCAACGGGTACCCCATCGTGGCCCACGAAGCCGGCACGACGCTGGCCATGCTGGACGGGATCCGCGACGACGGCTTCCCGGTGCAGGTGCGGCACGGCTCGCCGGCGCCGGATCGCCTGTTCCGCAGGCTGTGCGACCTTGGCCTGACCGCGACCGAGGGCGGCCCGGTGTCCTACTGCCTGCCGTACGGCCGGACGCCGCTGCGCGAGAGCAGGCAGAGCTGGGAGCGCTGCTGCCGGATGCTCGCCCAGACGCGTGAGTCCGGGGTGGAGCCGCATCTGGAGACGTTCGGCGGGTGCATGCTCGGACAGCTCTGCCCGCCCGGACTCCTCGTCGCGATCAGCTTGCTGGAAGCGCTGTTCTTCCGCCGGCACGGCGTGCTCAGTGTCTCGCTCAGCTACGCCCAGCAGGCCAGCCCCGACCAGGACGAGGAGGCGCTGCACGCGCTCCGCCGGCTCGCGGCCCGGTTCCTTCCCGGCCTGGACTGGCACGTCGTCCTCTACGCCTACATGGGGCTCTATCCCCGGACCCGCGCCGGCGCGGAAGCGCTGCTCGCCGACGCCGCCGGGCTCGCCGTCCGAGGCGGCGCGGCGCGGCTGATCGTGAAGACCACGGCGGAGTCGGCGCGCATCCCGACCATCACGGAGAACGTCGCCGCGCTCCGCCACGCCGCGTCCGCCGCGGAACAGGCCGGATCCGCTGCCCACCCGGTGCCCGACACCGGCGTGCTGGCGGAGGCGCGCTCCATCGTCGAGGCGGTCCTCGATCTCGACGACGACGTCGGAAAGGCCATGGAGCGCGCCTTCCACCGCGGCTACCTGGACATCCCCTACTGCCCGCACCCGGACAACGCCGGGCGGACCAGCAGCTACCTCGACCATGACGACCGGTTGCGCTGGCGCGACACCGGCCGGCTGCCGGTCGCCGAGCCCCGCCGCGCCGTGGGGCGCCACTTCGGCGCGGCGGACCTGCTCGAGTGCCTGAGCCGGGTGCGCAGGAAATACGACGGCGAGCCGGTGGAAGCCCACGGCTCCAGCCCCTTCGAGGTGAGGACATGATCGCTGATGAGCCCCGGTTCCCGGGACCGCTGCGCCGCCACCTGCTCTCCCCGGTCACCCGGATCGCCCTGCGCGTCCAGCAGGAGATCCTCGGCGCCGTGCGCGGCTTCCTCGCCGCCCGCGGGTTCGTCGAGCTGCAGGCGCCGATCATCGGCCCGGTGACCGATCCGGGCGTCCGCGGCGCCAAACAGGTGGACATCGACTACTACGGCGCCCGCTACAAGCTGATGTCCAGCGCGATCCTGTACAAGCAGGCCGCGCTGCTGACCTTCGACCGGATCTTCTGCGTCGCGCCCAACATCCGCCTGGAGCCGCCGGAGACGGCCTCGACCGGCCGGCACCTGGTCGAGTTCCACCAGATCGACATCGAGATGGCCGAGGCGTCGCGCGAGGAGGCGATGGCCGTCCTGCAGGGGCTCGTCGTCCACACGGTGGACGCCGTGGTCCGCAACCTGGCCGGGGAGCTGGAGGCGCTCGGCCGCGACACCGGCGCCTTCGCCGAGCTGCTCGACCAGCCCTTCGACCGGATCTCCCACGCCGAGGCCGTGGCGCGGCTCGAAGCCGCGGGGCATCCGCAGCGGGGCGCCGCCGAGCTCGCCTGGTCGGGGGAGCGGGCGCTGTCGGGCAAGGCCACCCGGCCGTTCTTCGTCACCGACTACCCCAAGGGCTCGCGGGGTTTCTACGACCGGGAGAGCCGCACGTCCGCCGGGGTGCTGAGGAACTTCGACCTGATCGCCCCCGAGGGGTACGGCGAACTGTCCAGCGGCAGCGAGCGTGAGTCCGAGTACGCCAGGCTGGTGACCCGCATGCGGGAGACCGGGGAGAATCCGGCCAAGTACGTCTGGTACCTGGAACTGGCCAGGGAGGGCATCCGGCCGAGCGCGGGATTCGGCCTCGGGCTGGAGCGGCTCACCCGGTACATCACGGGCCTGGACGAGATCTGGCAGGTCACGCCGTTCCCGAAGCTGGCCGGGGTGGTGTCCCCGTGACCCGGCTGCACGCCCCGGGCTTCCCCGAGGAGCTGATCAGGGCCCGGGCCAGGACGGGCCAGGCGGCCGCGTTCCCGTCCGAGAAGGAGTACGGCCACGCGGTCTTCGGCGCCGTGCCGACGACCGGCGACGACCTCCTGGACCGCATGCGCCTGGCACCTCCGATCTTCATGCCGCAACGGCTGGAGAAGCTGATCGAGCTCGGCCGCGAGCCGACCTACGCGGACGTGGAGCTGACGACGCTGATCGGAGGCATTCCCGCGCGGCTGCCGGTCTACGTGTCGGCGCTGGGCTCGACCGAGGCGGCCGGCTCCGGCCTGGGCCTGTCGGTGATCCGTCAGGCCGCGCGGCTCGGCGTGCCGCTGGTCATCGGCGAGAACGTCGCCTCGACGAGCGGATACCGCGACACCGAGACCGCCGCCGGATTACATCTGCGGATCAAGACCTACCTCGCGGAGCTGCGGGGCGAGCACGGCGGGATCGTCGTCCAGCAGAACACCGAGGACGCCGACTCCGAGGTGTGGAATCTCGTCTACAGCGACCCGGTCGTGGCGGACCTGCTCGCCTCCGGGCGACTGGCGTTCGAGCTGAAAACCGGGCAGGGGGCCAAGCCGGGACTCGGCGGCATGACCGTCCTGGACGCCGCGGACGCCACCCGCCTGGCCGGTCGCTACGTCCTGGACACCACGTTCGGCCGGGGCGCGCTGCTGCGGAGCGGCAGCCCCGGCACGTTCACCGAGGAGATCCTCGGCCAGCAGATCCGCCTCATGCGCAACAACTACCCGCGTGCCCGGGTGTGGGTGAAGCTCCCGCCGGTCCGGGACGTGCGGGCGGCCGCGCTCGTCGCGTGGTCGGCGGGCGCGGACTCGGTCACGGTGGATGGAGGGGAGGCCGGCACCGGTTGGGCGCCGCTCGCCTTCCTGCAGCACGCGGGCCTGCCGCTGGCCGAGTGCCTGCGGCGCCTCGGCCCCCCGCCGTCGTGCGTGCTGGTCTCCGGCCGGATGTGGGAGGGCGCCCGTGCGGTCAAGTGCCTGGCGCTGGGGGCCACGGCCGTCGGGCTCGGCCGTGCCGCGCTCCTTGCGGTCGACGAGGGGCCGGAGAACGGCCTGGTCAACCTGGTCGAATGCCTGGCCCTGGAGATGCGGATGCTGGTCAGCGCGCTGGGGAAGTACGCGCCCGCCCGGCTGGGGCCCGAGGACGTCTGGCTCCCGGAGGCCGGCTCATGATCGCCACAGTGGCGCAGCTCGCCGCGATCCTCCTGATCCTTTACGCCGGCCGGGCCGCCGCGCGCCTGCTGCGGCAACCCGAGGTGATCGGTGAGATCTGCGCCGGGCTGCTGTTCGGGTACCTCGTCATGCGGATCGCGGGCCCCGAGGGGCTCGACGAGGTCCTCTCCGTGGGGCTGACCGAGGTGGTGCACGCCGTCGGCCATGCCGGACTGGCGCTCTTCCTCGTGGGCATGGCCTTCGAACTGCGGCGCGGCCTCGGCCGCATCAGACTCAGGGAGGTCGGCGCGGTGACGGCGGGCGCCCTGGCCCTGCCGCTGGCAGCCGGGGCCGGGCTGGCATGGTGGCTGTTCGCCACCGGCCGGCCGGAGCTGACCGGCACGGCGGCGGCGCCCGCGTTCGTGGCGATGATCGCGATCTCGCTCGCCGTGACGGCCGTTCCGGTGCTGGCCAGGATCCTGGCGGCGCGCGGCCTGGCCGACGACACCGCCGGCACGCTGGCGCTCGGGTCGGCCGTACTGATCGACGCGGTCGCGTGGCTGCTGCTGTCAGTGGTGATCGGGCTCTCGGCCGCCGGGCTCGGCGGCGTGCTGCTCTCGATCGCGGTGTCCTGCGGTGGGATAGCGACGGCACTGGGGGCCAGGAGGCTCCTGGACCGGGCGCGGATCGGCGCGCTGTGCGCCGCGCATCCCGGGCTCGCCGTCGTGCTGACCGGCCTGCTCGCGGTCGCCGCCATGTGGGCGGCCGGGCGGTGGGGGCTGACCGAGTTCCTCGGGCCGCTCCTGGTCGGCCTGGCGCTGCCGGCCGACCGGGCCGGCCGGCCTCCGGCGTGGGGCCGGCTGGCCGCCTCGACGGGCGGCCTGGGCCTGCGGCTGGTCCCGGCCCTCTTCGTGGTCACCGGGATCACGCTGTTCGCCGGGCCGGAGCCGGCGAGCGTCGGCTGGGAGGTGATCGCCCTGGTCACGGTGCTCGCGATGATCGGCAAGATCGGCGGCGGCTACCTCGGCGCGGTCGCGGCGGGCCACTCCCCGCGTACCGGCTTCCAGGTGGGCGTCCTGATGAACGCCCGCGGTCTCACCGAGATCGTCTTCCTGCAGAGCGGGTACGCCGCAGGGCTGCTGTCTCCTGCGCTGTACCTCGCGTTTCTCGTGATGGCGGTGGTGACGACGGCGGCAACGGGCCCGCTGCTGTCCGTCGTCGACAGAATCTCCGCCTCGCCTGGCATGACCAAGAAAGGCGCGGTACTTCCGTGAAGCACATATCCCTCAACGGCGCGGACGTGGTCGACATGCGCCCGTTCATGACCGAGTTCCCGACGGGCGTGGCCGTCGTCACCGCTTTCGCGCCGCACCAGCGGCCGTGGGGCATGACGTGCACCTCCCTGTGCAGCGTCACGCTGACCCCGCCGACGCTGCTCGTGTGCCTGCGCGACGGCAGCCCGACGCTGGCCGCGCTGCTGAGCGTGCGCACCTTCGCCGTCAACCTGCTGCACCGCGACGCGCGGGCGACGGCCGAACTGTTCGCCTCCGGGGCGGCCGACCGGTTCGACCGGGTGGCCTGGAGTGCCCCGGCCGGCTGCGGCGGGCCCCATCTGAACGTGTCCGCCCACATGATCGCCGACTGCGAACTCGCCGAGAGCAGGAGGATCGGCGATCACGTCGTGGTCACCGGCCAGGTCTCGCGCGTCACCCGCACGTCGGCGACGGCCCCGCTCCTGTACGGCCGGCGCCGCTACGCGTCCTGGCCGGACAGGCCCCCAGCACCCGCGGGTTTCGGAGGATTGCAATGATCCGCAACGTCGTCATCGTCGGTGGAGGCACGGCAGGCTGGATGACGGCCACCTACCTCAACCGGGCGTTCGGCGACTCGGTGACGGTAACGGTCGTCGAGTCGGCCCAGGTGCCCACCATCGGCGTGGGGGAGGCCACCTTCAGCACCATTCGCCACTTCTTCTCGTACCTCGGAGTCGAGGAACGCGACTGGATGCCCGAGTGCGCGGGCAGCTACAAGCTGGCCATCAAGTTCGAGAACTGGCGCGAACCCGGCACGCACTTCTACCACCCCTTCGAGCGGCTGCCCGTACTCGGCGACTTCGACCTGGCCGACTGGTGGCTCCACCTCGACGGCAAGGTGGCCGAGTTCGACCGGCGCTGCCTGGTCATCCCGGCGATCTGCGACGCGCAACGGGCGCCGCGCCGCCTCGACGGCTCGCTCCTGACCGGCACCCTCGAACAGGGCACGCAGTTCCCCTACGCCTACCACTTCGACGCCGCCCTGCTGGCGAGATACCTGACCCGGCTCGGCACCGCCCGAGGCGTCCAGCACGTCCTGGACCACGTGACGGACGTCAAGCAGGACGAGCGAGGCTGGATCAGCCACCTGGTCACCGGCGAGCACGGCGAGATCCGCGGCGACCTGTTCATCGACTGCACCGGCTTCCGCGGTCTGCTGATCAACAAGGTGCTCGGCGAGGAGTTCCTGTCCTTCGAGGACGTCCTGCCGAACAACCGCGCGGTCGCGCTCAGAGTCCCGCGCGACATGGCCAAGCACGGAATAGACCCGTACACCACCGCCACGGCGATGGACTCGGGCTGGATCTGGACGATCCCGCTGTTCGGCCGGGTCGGCACGGGTTACGTGTACTCCGACCGGTTCTGCTCGCCCGAAGATGCCGAGGCGACCCTGCGCGCGTTCGCCGCGCCCGGCATGCCGGAGCTGGAGGCCAACCACATCAGGATGCGGATCGGCCGCAACCGCCGGTCCTGGGTGCGCAACTGCGTGGCCATCGGCCTGTCGAGCGGGTTCGTCGAACCGCTGGAGTCCACGGGGATCTTCTTCATCCAGCACGGCGTCGAGCAGCTCGTCAAGTGCTTCCCCGACGCGACGTGGGACCAGGGGCTCGCCGACGCCTACAACGCCCGGGTGGCCGGGGTGATGGACGGCGTCCGGGAGTTCCTCGTGCTCCACTACCGGGCCGCCGCCCGGGACGACACGCCCTACTGGAAGGCGGCCAAGACCCGCGCCGTGCCGTCCGGGCTCGAGCGGCGCCTGGAGGCGTGGCGGTCGATGCTGCCCGACCCGGCCGGCATCCATCCGCACTTCCACGGCTTCGAGCCGTACTCGTGGCGCGTCATGCTGATCGGCCTCGGCGCCCAGCCGGCCGCGCCGCTGCCGGCCCTCGCGCACGCGGATCCGGGCGCCGCCCTGGCCGCGCTGGACGACATCCCGCGCAGGGCCCGGCAGCTCATGGAGGAGCTTCCGAGTTGTCACGCCTACCTCAAGCAGCTCAACGACTGATCAGATCGGATGGAGCACGAGATGTCGCGACTGCCGTTGTCGACCGCACAATGGGGAATCTGGTTCGCCGGTCAGCTGGGCTCGTCGAACGAGCTGATGAACTGGAGCGAATACCTCGAGATCCACGGAAACGTCGAGGTGCCGCTGTTCGAGTCGGCGCTGCGTCAGGCGGTGCGCGAGACCGACGCGCTGAACCTGCGGTTCGCCGTGGACCCGGACGGTGAGCCGTACCAGGTGGTCGAGAGGGAGCGCGCCATGCCCTTCTCCTTCCTCGACTTCTCCGGCCGGGCAGACCCGGCCGCCGCGGCCGAGGCATGGATGCGGGCCGACGCCGAGCGGGCCGTCGACATCGGCAGGGACGTGCTGTTCAACGAGGTGCTCTTCAAGATCGACGATGATCGGTACTTCTGGTACTGGCGGCTGCACCACCTGATCATGGACGGGTTCGGTCACTCGCTGTTCGTGCGGCGGGTGGCCGAGGTGTACACGGCCATGGAGCGCGGCGAGGCGGTTCCCACCACGCCCTTCGGCTCGCTGGCCTCGCTGCTGGAGGAGGAGCAGGGCTATCTGGCGTCGTCCGAGATCGGCCGCGACCGTGAGTTCTGGCGAGAGCGGCTGGCCGGGAACCCGGTTCCCGTCGCGCTCGGCCGCCCGACGACCAAGGGCACGACCAGGATCCTGCGCCACACCCATCATCTGGCCCAGCACGAGCTCGACCGGCTGCGCGCGCTGGCCGGAGAGCTGGGGGTCAAGTGGTCGCGGCTGCTCGTCGCGATCATGGCGGCCTTCCTGCACCGCGTCAGCGGGGCGGAGGACGTGGTGATGAGCCTGCCCGTGACCGGGCGCGCCACGTCCACCGCGCTGAACGTGCCGTGCATGATGTCCAAGGTCGTGCCGTTCCGCGTGGCCGTGCGCCCGGAACTGACACTGAGGGAACTCGTCGCCCAGGTGGCCGCCGAGGTCGACGACGTGCTGGCGCACCAGAGGTACCGCGTGGAGGAGATGCGCAGGAACCTCTCGCTGCCCGGCGGGCAGACGATGTTCTTCGGCGCGCTGATCAACATCATGAGGTTCCGGCAGCGTGTCCGGTTCGGCGACCGGCCGACCACCATGCACCACTTCATGAGCGGGCGCGTCGAGGACGTCGAGGTCGTGGTGGACGGCCGGGCCGGCGACGACGGGCTGCGCATCGACTTCGACGCCAGCCCGGCCGCGTACGACGTCACGGAGTTCGCCGCGGGGAGGCGTAATTTCCTGACCTTCCTGCGCTCGCTGCTGGCCTCGCCGGCCGACCGAAAGGTCGGCGACGTCGAGCTGCTGAGCCCGGCCGCGCGCGGGCGGATGCGCGCGCTCGGCGCGGCCCCGGCCGGGCACCCGGCCGACGAAGGCGTCCACACCCTGTTCGAACGGCAGGCGCGCGCCACTCCTGAGGCCGTCGCGCTCGTCTCGGGCGATCGGCGGGTCCGCTACGCCGACCTGGACGGCCGGGCGAGCCGGGTGGCGCGTGACCTGGTGGCGGCCGGAGTGCGTCCAGGGTCCGTGGTGGGCGTGTACCTGGAGCGCGGCGTCGGCCTGATCACCGCCCTGCTCGGCGTGCTGAAGGCCGGAGCCGGCTACACCCTGCTCGACCCGGCCTTCCCCGCCGAGCGGCACGCGCTGGTGCTCCGCGAGGTCACCGCGGGCGCGGTGGTGACCACGGAGGAGCTCGCGGACAGGCTGGCCGGGCCGCACCAGCCCCGCGTCGTCCTCACCCATGAGGACCCCACGAGCGGGGATCTCCCGCGGGATCCAGGACTTCCCAGCCACCCCGACGACGTCGCCTGCGTCATGTTCACCTCGGGGTCCACCGGCAGGCCCAAGGGAGTCGTCGCGCCGCACCGGGCGCTGACCACCACCTTCCTCGGCCAGGACTACATGGACTTCGGACCCGGACACGTATGGCTGCAGTCCTCGCCGGTCTCGTGGGACGCGTTCGCGCTGGAGGTCTTCGGCGCGCTGCTGCACGGCGGCACCTGCGTCCTGCCTTCCGGACAGCGGCTCGATCCGGCCGAGATCGCGGAGACGGTCGCCCGGCACGGCGTGACCGTGCTGCAACTGTCGGCCGGCCTGTTCAACGCGCTGCTCGACGAGCGGCCGGAGGTCTTCGCCGGGCTGCGGGTGGCGATGACCGCGGGCGAAGCAGCCTCGGTCTCCCATGTGCGCCGCGCCTTGCGGCGCTTTCCCGGCCTGGTCGTGCTCAACGGCTACGGTCCGGTGGAGAGCATGGGATTCACCACTTGCCATCGGGTCGTCGAGGCCGATGCCGAGCGGCCGTCGATCCCCGTCGGCGCGCCCCTGGCGGGCAAGGGCGTTCTGGTGCTCGACCAGGGGCTGGGCGTGGTCCCGGTCGGCGTGGTGGGCGAGCTGTACGTGGCGGGCGGCGCCCTGGCGCGCGGCTACGCGGGCCGTCCGGGCCTGACCGCGGACCGGTTCGTGGCCGATCCGCACGGCCCGGCGGGCTCGCGCGTCTACCGGACGGGCGACCGCGTGCGGTGGCGCGCCGACGGGGTGCTGGAGTTCGTCGGCCGCGCCGACGAGCAGGTGAAGGTACGCGGCTTCCGCGTCGAGCCCGGCGAGGTGGAGTCCGCGCTGCGCGACGCGCCCGGCGTGACCGACGCCGCCGTCGCCGCGGTCGAAGACGCGACGGCGGGTCGGCGGCTGGTGGCCTACCTGGTCGGCGACGCCGAGGCGGGCGCCGTGCGGGCCGCGCTGGAGGCCGTCCTGCCCGAGTACATGGTGCCCTCGGCGTTCGTCCCGATGGACGCGCTGCCGCTGACGCCCAACGGCAAGCTCGATCGCCGGGCGTTGCCCGCGCCGTCCTTCGACGGAACCGCGGGCGGCCGCGGCCCGCGCAACCCGCGCGAGGAGATCCTGTGCGGCTTGTTCGCCGAGGTGCTGGGCGTGGGCCGGGTGGGCGTCGACGACGGCTTCTTCGACCTGGGCGGGCATTCGTTGCTGGCCATCCGGCTGATCTCGCGGATCCGCTCCACGCTGAGCACCGAGGTGACCGTGCCCGAGCTGTTCGCGTCGCCGACCGTGGCGGGCATCGCCGCACTGGCGGCCCGGCGGCGGAGCGCGCACCCGCGCCTGGAGGCCGTGCCCAGGCCCGGCCTGGTGCCGCTGTCGTTCGCGCAGCGACGGCTGTGGTTCCTGCGCGAGTGGGAGGGGCCGAGCGCCACCTACAACGTGCCGCTCGGCCTGCGCCTCCGGGGTGCGCTGGACCCGCGGGCGCTGACCAGCGCGATCGCCGACGTGGTGGCGCGGCACGAGAGCCTGCGCACCGTCTTCCCGGCCGTGGACGGCGTGCCGTACCAGCAGGTCGTCGAGGCCCGTCCGGTCGTCGAGGTCGTCGAGTGCCCGGAGGACGAGCTGACCGCACGGATCGATCAGGCCGTCGGCCACGCCTTCGACCTGGCCGCCGACCTGCCGGTCCGCGGATGGATCTTCAGGCTGGGGCCGGAGGAGCACGTGCTGTTGCTGGTGATGCACCATATCGCCGCGGATGGCTGGTCGACGGGTGTGCTGTGT